>NZ_JAHDIW010000005.1:0-194485 GCF_018531165.1 Geobacter grbiciae
CGCTGCTGCTGTTTCATGTTTACCTCCCTCTCGGTAGTTTACCAAGCGGGAGTGTCCATCGTCATCAGGATACCTCACTTGAGGGGATTCCGGGATACCTGGACGAGGTGCCGGAGTATGGGGAGGAGTATTACTGACACAAGGAATCGGCCAGACAGCACACTTCCCGTCAAAACCTTGACCGATACATTTCAAAATGCCGTACTTATGACCTGCTATGGGTCTTATCGGCACGACCGCGCAATTCTTTAGGCATTTCCCTCCGCTACCGGCAGTCCTTTCTCCACGGTTCAACCACATTTCTCCCTCTCCATCTGGCACAACGGTTGCAGAATTATGGGTGCGCCCAAAAAGGGCTTGAATTTTCAAGGAGATTTTACCCTATGGCACACCCGGCGGCCGGAGCTGTGGATCTTCAGCCAGCAAAAAGCAACTCGGACATCTACATGGCCGTGGCGCTCATCGGCGTCCTGGCCCTGATGATCGTGCCGCTGCCGGCGATCCTGCTCGATATCTTTCTCGCCGCCAACATCACCATCGCCCTGGCGATCCTCCTGGTGGCCCTCTACACCCAGCAGCCCCTGGATTTCTCCGTCTTCCCGTCGGTACTCCTCGTTACGACCCTCTACCGCCTCGCCCTGAACGTTGCCGGTACGCGGCTCATCCTCCTCCACGGCAACGAGGGGACCGACGCGGCCGGGCACGTGATCAAGGCCTTCGGCCAGTTCGTGGTGGGCGGAAACTTCGTGGTGGGGGCGGTCATCTTCCTGATCCTCGTCATCATCAACTTCACGGTCATCACCAAGGGCGCCGGCCGGGTGGCCGAGGTGGCGGCCCGCTTCACCCTGGACGCCATGCCCGGTAAGCAGATGGCCATCGACGCCGACCTCTCCTCGGGGCTCATCAACGAGAAGGAGGCCCGCCGCCGCCGCTCACGGGTGTCGCGGGAGGCCGACTTCTACGGCTCCATGGACGGTGCCAGCAAGTTCGTGCGGGGGGACGCCATCGCCGGCATCCTCATCATGCTGGTGAACATCATCGGCGGGTTTGTCATCGGCGTCTGGCAGAACGGGATGTCCCTCGAAGCGGCCCTGTCAAATTATACACTCCTGACCATCGGCGAGGGGCTCGTGGCCCAGATTCCGGCCCTTGTCATCTCCACCGCCGCCGGCATCATCGTGACCCGTTCGGCCGACGAGAAGAACTTCGGCCACGAGATCACGGGGCAGTTCCTCAACTATCCCAAGGCCTTCTACGTCTCCTCCGGGGTGCTCTTCGCCTTCGGCCTCATCCCGGGGCTACCCCACTTCGCCTTCTTCCTCCTCTCGGGGCTGGCATACATGGGGGGGCGCATGGCCAAGGAAGTTCCTCAGGTGATGGAGGAGGAGCTGACGGCCCTCCCTTCTCCGTCCGAGGCCGGGGAGGCGGAGCAGGCGGCGATCCGTCCCCTCGACATGCTGGAGTTGGAGGTGGGATACGGGCTGGTCCCCATGGTGGATGCGGCCCAGGAGGGGGAACTCCTGGAGCGGATCCGCTCCATCCGCCGCCAGTACGCCCAGAAGATGGGATTCGTGGTGCCGCCGATCCATATCCACGACAACCTGCAGCTGAAGCCCCACGAGTACAACGTCCTCATCAAGGGGGCCAAGGTGGGTGGTGGCGAGCTGGCCGGCCAGTACCTGGCCATGGATTCCGGCGCCGTTGCCGTCCAGGTGGAAGGGGTGCGGACCACGGAGCCGGTCTTCGGCCTTCCGGCCATCTGGATCAGGCCCGAGGTGAAAGAGCAGGCCCAGCTCTACGGCTACACCGTGGTGGACAGCACCACGATCATCGCCACCCACATCAGCGAGATCATCAAGAAGCACGCCCACGAGATGGTGGGGCGCCAGGAGCTCCAGCAGCTTCTGGACAACCTGTCGTCCAGCTTCCCCAAGGTGGTGGACGAGCTGGTGCCGAACCTCCTCAACCTGGGGACGGTGCTCCGGGTCATCAAGAACCTTCTTCGCGAGGGAGTCTCCATCCGGGACCTGCGGACGATCCTGGAGACCCTGGCCGACTACGGCGGGCTCACCAAGGACCCGGAGATGCTCACCGAGTTCACCCGCCAGGCCCTGGGGCGCTACATCGTCGACCAGTACAAGCGGGACGACGAGACCCTCTGCATCATCAGTCTCGACCGCCGGGTGGAGGAGATCGTGGCCGAGGGTATCCAGCCGTCGGATCAGGGGAGCTATCTGGCCATCGAGCCAAACACGGCTCAGGTGATCCTCTCCGGCATCCGGCAGGAGATCGAGAAGTTCAACCAGGCGGGGACCAATCCCACGCTCCTGGCATCGCCGTCCATCCGGCGGCACGTGAAGAAGCTCACCGAGCGGTTTGTTCCGAACCTGGCGGTGCTGTCGCACAACGAGATTCCGTCAAACGTCAAAATCCAATCGTTAGGGGTGGTGACGCTCAATGCTGGTTAAAACATTCGAAGCAGTGGACATGTCGGAGGCCCTCCGGAAGGTCAAGGCAGAGCTTGGCCCGGACGCCATGATCATCTCCTCGAAAAAGGAGAAACGGGGGGGGATCCTCGGGTTTTTCTCCAAAGAGGTGGTGCAGGTGACCGCCGGCATCGAAATGAAGCCCCGGCAGCCGGCGCCGAGCCAGAATCCCTACCGGGAGGCCCAGGAGGAGACCCTCTCCGCCAAGGAGATGATGGAGAACTCCATGCTGGGCCCCCTAGCCCGGGAGCTGAAGGATCTGCGGGAGCGGGTCGAGGTCCTCACCCGCAAGGAAGCGGCCGCCAAGGCCCAGGCAGCGTCCCAGGCCGTGCCCGCCGCTCCGGCGGCGGAAAAGGTCGTTCCGTCGGCTCCCGCCGACTCCGTGCCGAAGACGATCCAGAAGCAGGACCTGGAGGAGATGAAGAAGCTCCTCTTCAAGACCCTGGCTGCCAAGGAGGCCGGCGAGGAGGTAACCCCCGCCGAGAAGGCCGAAGTTCTTGCGAAGCCTGCGGCGGCTCCTGCCGACGGCGGCAAGGGGGGCTTCAAGGGGACACTTCGGGTGATCATGAGCGAGCTGCACCGCAAAGGGCTGGAGCGGGGCGCGGTGCGGGCGGTCATGGAGCAGGTGGAGCCCGAGGCCAAGAAGGGGGGGACCGTGGAGGCGCTCCGCTCATTCCTTCCCAATGCCTTCACCTCCGTCATCAAATGTGCCGGTCCCGTGGCCTTCAAGAAGAACAGCCCGCGGATTGTGGCCCTGGTGGGTCCTACCGGGGTCGGCAAGACCACCACCATTGCCAAGCTGGCGGCTCACTATGCCCTGCGGGAGAATCACCGGGCCGCCCTCATCACCATCGACAATTTCCGGGTCGGCGCGGTAGAGCAGCTCAAGACCTACTCCCGCATCATGGGGGTTCCCGTGGAGGTGGCATCGACGCCTGCCGAACTGGAGGCGGCCATCGAGCTCCACTCCGACAAGGAGCTGATCCTCATCGATACGGCCGGCCGGAGCCACAAGGATAACGAGAAGATCGAGGAGTTGAAGGGATTCCTGGAGTCGCGGTTCGCCATCGAGATTCACCTCTGTCTCGCGGCCACCACCCGTGACCGGGAGATCCTGGAGGTGGTGGAGCGGTTCGGCGTCCTCCCCATCTCCCGCGTCATCTTCACCAAACTGGACGAGAGCGAGAGCTACGGCACCATCGTCAACGCCCACCTGCGGACCAGATTCCCGCTCTCTTACTTCACCACCGGGCAACGGGTGCCCGAGGATCTTGAAATAGCAACGCCCGGCAGGGTAGCCGGGCTTGTCCTGGGGGAGATCAAGGAATGAACGTCACGGCGACCACGGGAGATCAGGCAGACAGCCTCCGGCAGTTGGCCACCTCCGTAAACAAGAAGCGCAAGGCCTCGGCGGCCCGTGCCCTTGAAGGGCAGAGCCTGAAGGGAATCAGGGTCATCTCCGTGACCAGCGGCAAGGGGGGAGTCGGCAAGAGCAATGTCGTCGTCAACCTGGCCCTGGCCCTGGCCGGCAAGGGGAAGAAGGTCCTGGTCATCGACGCGGATCTGGGGCTCGGCAATATCGATGTCCTCCTGGGGCTGACTCCCGACTACACCCTGAACGACGTCTTTGCCGGCAGAAAGCGGCTTGAGGAGATTATTATCGAGGGGCCGGGGGGCATCCGGATCATCCCGGCCGGGTCGGGTCTCCCCGACTTCACCTCCCTGGGGCTCCAGGAGCGCGTCAAAATCATGGACGAACTCGACGCCCTGGAAGAAGATTTCGACATCCTCATCGTCGACACCGGGGCGGGGATTTCCGAGAACGTGGCCTACTTCAACACTGCCTCCCAGGAGATCGTGGTGGTGGTGACGCCGGAGCCCACCTCCATCACCGACGTCTACGCCCTCATCAAGCTTCTGGCCACGCGGCATTCCGAGCGCTACTTCAAGGTGCTCGTCAACATGGCCCGGGACACCGACGACGCTCTCCAGGTCTTCGCCAAGCTCTCCAACGTGACGAGCAGGTTTCTTGACATCTCCCTGGACTATCTGGGGTGCGTCCTGCGGGACGACGCCATCCTCGAGGCGGTCAAGAGCCAGAAACCGGTCATCGAACTCTTGCCCGACTCCCCCGCCGCCGGCTGCTTCGCCACCCTGGCCCGGCGGATCCTGGAAAACGGCGGCGAGCACCGGCTCAAGGGCAACGTGCAGTTCTTCTTCAGGAGATTCCTCAGCGCCGACGCCGAAATGGAGAACGTATGAACTGTCTGGTAAAGGCATACGAGCAGGAGGCTCAGCGTTCGTCGGCCCAGTCCCGCGACGAGCTGATCGTTACCCATCTCCCCCTGGTGAAATTTCTGGTGGGACGGATCGCCTCCCAGTTACCCCCGCACCTGGATCAGGATGACCTCATGAGCGCCGCCGTTATCGGCCTCATCACCGCCGCCGAGCGGTTCGACCCATCCCGGGGGGTGCAGTTCAAGACCTTTGCCGAGCAGCGGATAAGGGGGACCATCATTGACGAGCTCCGTTCCCAGGATTGGCTCACCCGGTCCCTACGGGACAAGTTCAAGAAGCTGGAGCGGGAGTTCGTGATGCTGGAGCACCGGCTCGGCCGCAACCCCACCAGCGAAGAGGTGGCCAAGTCCCTGGAAATCAGCGTGGAGGACTACCACCACATGCTGGAGGAGATTCACCTCCTCTCCTTCGTGAGTCTCGACGAGTCGTGGGAGGACGAGGACGGCAGCCCCTTCGGGCTTCTGGATATCCTGGAGGATAAGGGGGTCGAGAATCCCCAGAGCCAGCTCATGGCCCGGCAGATGCTCGATACGCTCACCGAGGCCATCGAGGGGCTCCCCGAGAAAGAGCGGCTCGTGATCACCTTCTACTACTACGAGGAACTGAACCTGAAGGAGATCGGCGCGGTGCTTGATCTGTCCGAGTCGCGCATCTCTCAACTCCACAGCCAGGCCATCGTCCGCCTGCGGGCGAAGATGAAGAATATGCGGTGAAGGCTGAGGGCTGAAGGCTCAGTCCCGCAACGACAGGAGCGACTATGAACAGCGGTATCTATTCGGCACTCACGGGGAACGTCGCGGCCATGAAACGGCTCGATGTGTTATCCAACAACCTGGCCAACGTCAACACCCCTGGTTTCAAGAAGGACCGGATGACCTTCGAGAGCATGCTCCAGACGGTGGGAGCCCAGCCCCGTCCCGGCGGCGGCACCGATGCACCGGTATTCGCGGAGACCACCTTCTTCACCGACTACTCCCCCGGCTCCGTGAAGCAGACCGGCAACCCCTTCGATCTGGCCATAGACGGTGACGGCTTCTTCGCCGTCACTACAGCCGACGGGCAGCGGGCCTACACCCGGCAGGGGAATTTCCGCCTCGATTCGACCGGCCGGCTCGTGACCGCCGACGGCGCCCAGGTGGCCGGCGGCATCGTTATTGCTGGGGGAAAGGTGGACATCAACGGCAAGGGGGAGGTCTTCGTGGACGGGAGCCAGGTGGGGCGGCTGGAGGTGGTCGATTTCCCCAAGCCCTATGCCCTCCAGAAGCTCGGCGGCGGGCTTTTCGCGCCGGCCGACCCCCAGGCCACGCCCAATCCGGTGACCGGTGAGAAGGTGATGCAGGGGGCCATCGAGGAGTCCAACGTGAACACCGTCCAGGAGATGGTGCAGCTCATCGAGACGAACCGCTACTTCGAGATGTGCTCCAAGGTGGTCAAGGCCTACGACGACCTGACCGGCAAGGCGGCCAACGAAATCGGGAAGATCTAGGGACCCGGGACCGGGGACCGGTAATTCGTAGGGGCGGACTGCGTCCGCCCAGGGCGCACGGAAACAATACAAGGAGAAAAACATGATCAGAGCACTGTGGACGGCGGCCTCAGGGATGCAGGCCCAGCAGACGAACATCGACGTCGTCGCTAACAACCTGGCCAACGTCAACACCGCGGGGTTCAAGAAGAGCCGGGCCGACTTCCAGGATCTCATGTACCAGAACATGAAGACCACCGGTTCCCCCTCCACCAACACCACGCAGGTGCCGTCCGGCATCCAGATCGGTCTCGGGGCCAAGCTTGCGGCAGTCACCAAAATTTTCAGCATCGGCAACATCAACCAGACCGGCAACGAGCTGGATATGGCCATCGAGGGGGACGGCTTCTTCCAGATCCAGATGCCCGACGGCACCACCACCTATAGCCGGTCCGGCGCTTTCAAGCGGGACAGCCAGGGGCGGGTGGTCACCTCCGACGGCTATCCCCTGATTCCCGAGATTGTCGTCCCCAACAACGCCACGGCCATCAACATCGGTAACGACGGGACCGTCTCTGTCTCCCAGGCGGGGCAGAAGAGCCCCACCAACGTAGGAAACATCCAACTGGCCATGTTCTCCAACCCGTCGGGGCTCCTGGCCATCGGCAAGAACCTCTTCCAGGAGTCCGACTCCTCGGGTAACGCCACCACCGGCACGCCGGGCCAGAACGGCCTTGGCACCACCGCCCAGGGGTTCCTGGAGATGAGTAACGTGAGCGTCATGGAAGAGATGGTGAACATGATCACGGGGCAGCGGGCCTACGAGGTGAACTCCAAGGCGGTCCAGACCGCTGACGAGATGCTCCAGACGGCCAACAGCCTCAAGCGGTAAGAGGCGCAGCCAACGCAATGCCCCTCACCCCCAGCCCCTCTCCCCTGGGGAGAGGGGCTGGGGGTGAGGGGATACAGGAAGCGCAATGAAGCACGTAATAGTGGTACTTGTTCTCTCGTTGGTTGTGGTTTCGACCGCCCTGGCCGCCCCTGCCTTCCAGACCATCTCCAATGCCCGGGTGAAGGAGGCCATCACCGAATTCGTCCGCCAGAAGACCGACGGTCTTGGCATGGAGACGACCCTGAAGCGGATCGGCTTTCAGGGGGATCTGAAGGTCCCCGTCGGCGAGGTCAGCTTCGAGGTGGCCGCCCCGAATCGGTGGGAAGGGTGGGGGAAGGCGAATCTGGCCGTCATCGTCCGGGTAAACGATCGGGTGGAGCGGAACATCTCCGTCCCCGTGGAGGTGGAGGCCCTTGGCGACACGGTGGTGGTGCTCCGGGCTCTGGAGCGGGGCGACGTCATCGGCGCCGCCGATGTGACGGTACAGCGGCGCGACATCTCGACTCTTACGGGGCGGGTCTACCGGAGCGCGGACGAGGTGATTGGCAAGCGGGCCCGGATGCCGGTGCGCGCCAACATGCCGCTGCGCGGGGATCAGCTCGAAAAGGTTCCCCTGGTCAAGAGCGGCCAGTTGGTCACCATCCTCGTCGAAAACCAGGCCATGCGCCTTACCGCCACCGGCAAGGCCCGGGGCAACGGCGCCGAGGGGGACATCGTCATGGTCCAGAACCTCGGTTCCCTCAAGGAAGTGCCGGCGCGGGTCATTGATGCCGGCACAGTTCAAGTGGATTTCTAGGTGTTACTGGTCCCCGGTCCCGGATCCCGGGTCCCGGCTTTTCAGGAGTACGTCAGTGAACCGATTGGCAGTGTCAATACTTTGTCTCGCCTTGGCTGGCTGTGCCATCGAGAAGGCGGAAGTGAGAACCCCTTCCTTTGATGAACAGCTCCCGGCGCCCCAGCCCTCCTACGCCAACGGCTCCATCTGGCAGGCGTCGTCGGCGGGGCTCATGGAGGACAACAAGGCCCGCAGGAAGGGCGATGTCATCACCGTGGTGATTGTGGAGAACGCCAGTGCCAGCAAGCAGGCCACCACTGACACGAACCGCGACGCCAGCATTTCGGCCAGCATTCCCTACCTCATGGGGCTTGAGAGGCAAAAACTGCTCCTGGGCAAGCTGACAAACGCCGACCTCGGGAACCTCCTGGGGGCCAGCACCACATCAAAGTTCGGGGGAAGCGGCGCCACCACCCGGAAAGAGAATCTTGTGGCCACCATGAGTGCCAAAATCACCGACGTCCTCCCCAACGGCAACTTCCTTATCGAAGGGCGACGCAACGTGAAGGTGAACAACGAGGACCAGATCATCATCCTCCAGGGAACCGTGCGCCCCCGGGACGTCTCCCCCGACAATACGGTCAGCTCCTCCCTCATTGCCGATGCCCGCATCACCTACACCGGTGAGGGGGTTGTCAGCGATCGGCAGCGGCCGGGGTGGTTGATGAACATTTTGGACTACATCTGGCCCTTCTAGTGGAAGGAAGTGCGCCTTTTCCGCAATCTCGGCGTTGGCCTGCGAAATTTCCTTGTGCGGCGTACCAACGGGTACGCCTCCGCGGAATTCCTTGACCGACTTGACCTTGCGAAAAAATCACACTTCCGGAACCGGCAGTGGTGTTAACGGAAAAAACATGAAAAAAATCTTTGCACTGCTCATCTGTCTTCTTGCCCTCCCCCAACTGGCCCTGGCGGTCCGGATCAAGGACATCGCCAGCTTCGACGGGGTGCGGGAGAACCAGCTCATCGGCTACGGCCTCGTGGTGGGGCTCAACGGCACCGGCGACAGCGACCAGACCAACTTCCCGGTCCAGTCCCTGGCGAACGTGCTGGAACGGATGGGGGTCACGGTGAACCGCAAAGACATCACCGTGAAGAACGTGGCCGCTGTCATGGTGACCGCCAACCTTCCCCCCTTTGCCAAGCAGGGGACCCGGATCGACACCCTCGTGTCATCCATGGGTGACGCCAAGAGCATCGCCGGCGGCACTCTTCTCATGACCCCCCTCAAGGGGGCCGACGGCCGGGTCTACGCCGTGGCCCAAGGGGGGGTGCTGACCAACTCCTTCTCCTACGGTGGGCAGGCGGCATCGGCCCAGAAGAACCACCCTACTGCGGGACGCGTCCCCAATGGCGGCTTGGTGGAACTGGAGCTTCCCAACGTGCTGTCCGACCGGGGGCAGCTCCGCCTCAACCTCCATCAGCCCGACTTCACCACTGCCACCCGCATCGCCCAGGCAGTGAACGAGCGGTTCAAGGGGGGCGTTGCCGCGGCCACCGACCCCGGCGCGGTCATGATGAACCTGCCTGAATCCTACAAGGGAAGAGTCGTGGAGTTCGTGGCCGACATGGAGCGCCTGGAAGTGCGTCCCGATGCCATGGCAAAGGTGGTCCTCAATGAGCGGACCGGCACCATCGTCATTGGCGACAATGTCAGGATTTCGACAGTGGCCGTTTCCCACGGAAATCTCACCCTCTACATCAAGGAGACCCCCAAGGTCTCCCAGCCCGCACCCTTCAGCAGGACCGGCGAAACGGTCGTGGTCCCCCGCACCGAGGTCAAGGTGAACGAGGGGGGCGGCGGGCTCGCCGTGGTGAAGGAGGGAGCCAGCATTGGCGAGGTGGTCCGGGCCCTCAATGCCCTTGGCGTGACGCCCCGGGATCTGATCGGCATCCTCCAGGCCATCAAGGCCGCCGGGGCCATGCAGGCCGAGGTGGAAGTAATTTAAAGGCCGGGACCTGGGACCAGGGACCAGGAAAGGCATTTTACCGGTCCCCGATTCCCGGTCCCGGCCTATTTGGCATGCAACATGCTGCATGCCAAATAGGCTTTATTTTTTGCTCAAGTTTTCACGGCTTTTGTCGAAAGGAAGAGTATGCAGACCTCCATGCCTCCCGATACCCTCGTTCAGGAGAGCGATGCCTCCCGCGCCCGGCAACTGGCGGCCCGGGGGAACAACGCCAAGGCCGCCCGCAAGGTGGCCCAGGAGTTCGAGGCCATGTTCGTCGGCATGATGCTCAAGTCGATGCGTGAGACCGTGGGGAAAGACAAGCTCACCGGCGGCGGCAAGGGGGAAGAGATGTTCCAGTCGATGCTCGACCAGGAGTATGCCACCGCCATTGCCACGAGTCAGGGAGGAATAGGGCTTGCTGCCATGATCGAGAAGCAGCTTGTGCGGGATGCGGCGCCCCGCAGTGAAAAAGCGCCCCTTACGGTTCCGAAAGGTAAAGAGAAACAATGACGGTAATCAACGATGTCGTATCCCTTTCCAGCGCCGCCGCCGTGCGCCCCGCAACCGGAGAGAAGCAGGCCACGCCTGTGCAGGCTCCCGCTGCCGGAACGGTCCAGTCCTCCGACCGGGTTGAGCTTTCCCTCGGCAAGGTGCAGGTGGAGCGGCTGAAGGAGATCGCTCCGGCGGAAGAAACCGTTCGCACCGACCGGGTTGCTGCCTTGAAACAGCAGGTGGCCGGCGGCTCCTACACGGTCGACAGCCGGCTTGTGGCCGGCAAGATGCTGGCCCTGTTCCGCTAGGACGACGGAGGAGACGAATGTCACAAGGAATGACGAATTTGGCGGATGTGCTCCACGCCCGCAGGGCGAGCATGGAGGAGATGGTGCGGCTTCTGGCGGAAGAACGGGAGGCTACCATCAGCTGCGATACCGAGCGGCTCCACGAGGCAACGGCCCGCAAGCTGGAGGTGGTCGCTGCCATGGAAGTGCTCGACGGCAACTGCCGCCAGCTCATGGCCAACGAGGCGGAGCGCCTTGGCCTGCCGGCCAATGCAACCCTCTCCCCCATCATCGCCAGGAGCGCCCCTGCCGAACAGGCTGAACTCACCGCGCTGCAGAAGACCATCGCGACCCTTGCCGCTGAGATCCGGCAGATGGTGGATGAGAACCGGCGGTTCCTGGGGAGCTCCCTCACCACCATCAACCGCTCCCTCGCCTTTTTTCAGAGCCGCTTCACCGTTTCCGAGACCTACGGCGGCTCCGGGCAGATGGTGGAGCGGGGCGCCGGTACCCGCCTCCTTCGGAAGGAGATCTGATTCATGAGCATCCAGAGCATCCTCGACATCGGCAAGTCCAGCCTGATTGCCCAACGGCTCGCCCTTGAGGTGACGAGCGAGAATATCACCAACGTCAATACTCCCGGCTATTCGCGGCAGACAACGGTTCTCGCGACGGGAATCACGACCATGGAGCGCGGGTTTCCCATGGGAACCGGCGTCAAAGTGGCGGATATCCAGCGGGCCTACGACGCCTTTCTGCAGTCGCAACTCTCCAAGGAAAATACCGATAACGGTTTCGGTACGGCGGTTCTCTCCTCCATGAAGCGGACTGAGCAGCTCTTCAATGATTTAACCACCGACGGCCTTGGTAAGGCGATGCAGAACTTCTTCAACGCTTGGCAGGACCTCACCGCCAACCCCCAGGGGCAGCCCGAGCGTCAGGCGGTTCTCTCTATGGGACAGCAGCTGGTGGACCAGTTTCAGCGGATCAATGGTTACCTCAACGATGTGAAGAACGAGGCCAACAAATCCCTTGAAGGGCTCGCTTCGGACGTTAACGACAAAATTGGTCAAATCGCCTCGCTGAACGACCAGATCAAGCAGATCGAGATCCAGGGGGGGCATGCGAACGAGTTGCGTGACCAGCGCGATCTCCTTGTGCGCCAGCTGTCATCGAAGGTCGGGATCACCTATGTGGAAAACGGCGACGGGACTCTGAGCGTCAGCCTTACTCTCGGGCAGCCGCTGGTCATTGGCGACAAGGCGGCAAAACTTTCCCTTGAGCCCGATCCTGGCAATTCCAGTTACTACAAGATCATGGCTACCTCCCCCGGCGGCAATACCGCGGTGGATATCAGCACCATTGCCGGAGGACCCGGCAACGCACAGGGAGAGATGGGGGGGGCGCTTCAAGTTCGGGATACGCTCATCAACGGCTTTCTCTCCGACCTGGACGAACTGGCGTACAACCTTGCGAACGAGGTGAACAGTGTACACTCGGCCAGTTATGGCCTCACCGGCATTACTGGACGCAACTTTTTTAATCCTCCTGCTGCGATGGCTGGCTACAGCGGCAAGGGGGGGATTTCTCTCGCCATCTCAAAGACCTCTGACGTCGCTGCCGCAGACAGCAATCCTCTCACCGGCGGCACCGGCAACAACAAGAGTGCCTCCAGTATCGCCAGCATTTATGACAAGGTGTTGGCTACCTCAGGCGGCAATCTGACATTGGAGGGATTTTTCAACTCCCTGGTGGGCAAGGTGGGAGTGTCGGTGCAGGATGCTACCCGCAGGGCCGACCAGTCGGGCGGAATCGTTAAGCAGCTGGACAATCTGCGCGAGTCCAATTCCGGCGTCTCCCTCGACGAAGAGTTGGCCAACTTGGTCAAGTATCAGAAGGCCTATGAAGGGGCCGCCAAGCTGATCAATGTCGGTTCGGACATGATGGACACCATCCTCGGCCTCATCCGTTAGTATTGGAGCGAGATCAAGACTTGGGAACGGAGACCCATATTATGCGTGTAACCCAGAACACTACGGCTAACCTCGTCACCAACAACCTCCAGACCATCCGCAAGAGGACCGAGGATCTGCAACAGCAGGCCTCCACCGGCTACAAGGTCAGTACGGCCAGCGACGACCCGGTGACGGCCCAGCAGATCCTCCACATGAAATCGCTCATGACCGCCGGCGATCAGTATGCCCGCAACATTTCAAATGGCATTGCCTGGCTCACCATGAGCGAGGGGGCCATGTCTGAGCTGGGTAACGTCATTACGCGGGCCAAGGAGCTTGCTGTGGCGATGTCGAGCGAAACCAATAACGCCAACTCTCGGGCTGCTGCCGTTAATGAGTTCAAGGAACTCAAGGCCCAGATCATCACCCTCGGCAACACCCAGCTTAACGGCAGATACATCTTCGGTGGCTTCAAGAACGATACCCCTCCCTTCGATGCGTCGGGGAACTTTAACGGCACTGACGACGCCATCATGGTGGAGGTGGACCGGGGTTCTTCAGTGCAGATGAACTATTCTGGGGGGCAGTTGATCCGCGGAACCGGCGGGGGAACTGACATTATTTCCAGCCTCGACAATATCATCAATGCACTGAGTGCTGATAATACCAGTGGCGTCCAGGCAGAGCTGTCGACTTTGGATAACGCCTTGGGGCAGGTGCTCGCAACCCGTACCGATCTCGGCGCTCGGATGAGCCATTTTAATGCGGCTAATAATATCGTTAACGACATGAAGCTGAGTCTCACCAAGATTACCTCAGACAAGCAGGATGTAGATCTGATGCAGGTCATCAGCGACCTATCCAAGCAGCAGACTGCATATCAGGCGGCAGTGGCTGCTTCGGCAAAGGTTTCACAGGTTTCGCTTCTCGACTACCTCAGGTAAGAGGGGGAGCGCCAGGAGGGCACAATTTATGCTGGTATTAACGAGAAAAATGGGCGAAACGATCACTATCGGCGATCAGATCAGGATCAAGGTGGTGGAGATGAAGGGGAACCAGGTGCGGCTCGGCATCGAGGCCCCCGGCGACATGCGCATCTACCGGGAGGAGATCTACCTCAAGGTCCAGAAGGAAAACCAACTGGCGGCCGCCTGGAGCCTGGAAGACCTTGAGAGTGCAGTCAACTTTGCCGGTGCCGGGAAGGAGTAACGTATTGTGAAAATAGAAACCTCTCGTTTTGGTTTGCTTGACATCGATGACGATAAGATCATAACTCTGCCGGACGCCATGCCGGGCTTTGCCGAGACCCGCTTCACGCTCCTGAATCCCGAAAAGCACGCACCGTTTTGTTGGCTCCAATCGGTGGACAATCCTGATCTCGCGTTCGTTATGGTGGACGCGCGGCAGACATTACCCGACTACGCAGTTTCCCTTACCTCTGATGAATATGAGCGGTTATCCCTCGACGAAAAGTCGAAAATAGTTGTTTTTCTCGTGGTTACGCTCGCCACCGATCCGGCGGACATCACGGTCAATCTCCAGGGGCCCATTGTTCTCAACCCTGAGCGGATGATCGCAAAGCAGATCGTTCTCGAAGGGAGCAGGTTTCCGTCACGGTATCCCCTGTTCGGCATTGCCAAAGGAAGGGAGACCGTCGAGACTTCTTGCGCCGGTTGACCCGTGGCGTGGCTGCCGGCCTGTTGATGAGAGCCTCTCGACGCCCGTCGGGAGGCTTTTTTGCAAAAAATCAGTAAATGTAATTTTTTTTCTAAAGTTTTTTTTGCCCCTGCCGATAACGTTACCAAGAGCAGCAAGCGTGAGGGAAACCTCGCCGGCTACCGCCGGGGCCCAGGCGGAAAATGGCAAGATCGACCTAACGCACA
Organism: Geobacter grbiciae; assembly: GCF_018531165.1. NCBI lineage: Bacteria > Pseudomonadati > Thermodesulfobacteriota > Desulfuromonadia > Geobacterales > Geobacteraceae > Geobacter > Geobacter grbiciae. The sequence continues at coordinate 14,546 of NZ_JAHDIW010000005.1, forward strand.
CCTTAAAGGGGTACGGAAACCCCAAAACAATCTCACGGAGGATTTACACCATGGCACTCACAGTCAACACCAACGTCGCATCCCTCAACGCCCAACGCAACCTCGCTTCGACCCAGGTATCCCTCAACCAGTCCCTGCAGCGCCTTTCTTCCGGCCTCCGGATCAATAGCGCCGCCGACGACGCCGCCGGTCTCGCTATTTCCGAGGGGATGAAGGCGAAGATCCGCTCCATGAACCAGGCCGTCCGTAACGCCAACGACGGTGTGTCTCTTGTGCAGACCGCTGAAGGCGCCCTGAACGAAGTGAGCAACATCCTGGGCCGGATGCGCGAACTTTCTACCCAGGCCGCAACCGGCACCCTGACCACCGCCCAGCGTTCCTACATCAACGGTGAGTTCCAGCAACTCAGGTCGGAGATTACCCGTATTGCCGCTGCCACCACGTTCAACGGCACGAACCTTCTCAGCTCCGCCAAGACCATCAAGATTCAGATCGGTACCGGCAACAGCTCCTTTGACAAGCTTTCCATTGCCCTGAGCTCCATGAACGCAAGTAACGCACTGCTCGTTAGGGGCAGCATCGGTGGTGCCAGCGGTGGTATTGCCCAAGCCATGCTCGCAACCCTAGACACGGCGATCGACAAGGTTTCCAAGACCCGCGCTGGCCTCGGTGCAATCCAGAACCGCCTCCAGTCCACCATCAACAACCTGCAGGTTGCCGTGGAGAATACCTCGGCTGCGCAATCCCGGATTGCCGACGCCGATATCGCGTCGGAAACCGCTGCCATGACTCGTGCCAATATCTTGACTCAGGCAGGCACCTCTATTCTGGCACAAGCCAACCAGGCTCCGCAGACAGCTTTGAGCCTGCTTCGTTAAAACACGTTGACACTGCAGTAGTAAAGAGGGGTGGGCTTTGTTTCCCCCCCCTCTTTTTTTTTACCGTCATTAAAGTTTTTGCTGCTGTTGCCGATAAGATAGATAAAGGGAATCATGGGCAATAGATGGAAAGGGTCCCTGTGGTTGGCGCGGGAATTGCTTTCCATTGTTTGGGAGGAAAAGCCATGGCTAACATCTCAATCAGCGGTTTGGTAACTGGCCTTGACAGCTCGTCGATCATCTCTCAGCTTATGCAGCTGGAACGGGCACCTGAGAGGATCATGAAGGCGAAGCAACAGAAATTTCAGAACCAAATTTCAGAGTTTCAGAAGATAGAAACAGCCCTCAAGAGCTTTCAGAAGGTTGTGAAGGGATTTAATACTCTTGGCAATTTTAAATCAATGCAGACAACAGTGGCAGACAATTCCGTCCTCACTGCGTCTGGCTCCAGTACTGCCACACCGGGAACCCATACAGTACAGGTGACGACCCTGGCAAAAAACCAACGCCAGGTATCCACGGGCGTCGCCAGCCAGACAGACAAGGTTTTCAATACCGGGAGCTTCACCATTACTGACAGTGCAGGCAAGACCACGACGGTCAGTATTGCTGAAGGGCAGAATTCCCTTGGGGATATAGTGTCGGCAATCAACACCTCTGGTGCTAATGTTACCGCATCTATCATCAATGATGGGTCAGCAACCCCCTACCGTTTGGTTGTGACAGGCAAGGATACGAATAACTACACACTGAATTTCTCCGGTTTGACAACTCCTCCGGCCGGGGGGACCGGTTCGTTGCTCCCAACCATGCTTGGGCCGTCGGATCCGTCGTATCAGGCCGGCACCGCTGCAACCTTGGTTGTCGATGGTATCACCATGACGAAAACGTCGAATACTGTCACCGATGCTATCCAAGGGATAACATTGAACCTGCTGAAAGAGGGCAGCACCACTACTGTTAACGTTGCTAACGATACGAGTGCAGTCACAAATAAAATTAATGAGTTCGTGTCTGCTTATAACGATGTTATCAATTTGGTAAACAAACAATCTATCTATAACCCGGACACGAAGACTGCAGGCGTGCTCTCAGGAGATTCGACAGTAAGGACAATACAGTCAAAGCTTCAGTCACTCCTGTCTACAACCGTTTCAGGCGTTACTGGACCATACACCAGTCTTGCCAGTCTCGGGATAACCTCGGACAAGAAAGACGGGACTCTCTCAGTCGATTCCACGGCCCTGTCCTCGGCACTTTCCACTAATTTTGAAGCTGTTGCCGATCTTTTTACCCATAACACGGGAACCTACACGACGTTGCCAAGTAATCAGTATGGCATTGCGCAACAGTTTAATCTCACAATAGACTCGATGGTGAGCCCCTATATAGGCACTGGCGTGTCAACTAACGGACTCATTGAGACGCGTATCAAGGGCCTTAATACTTCAATATCTGACATCGATGACCAGATTGATTCGCTTGAAAGCCGTATAGAGAAGATGCAGTCTAATCTTCAACTTCAGTTTACCAATATGGAAACTACCGTCAGCAAATTACAGACCCAGGGTAATTCACTTCTAACCTACCTGAGCAAGCTGTAACGAAGGAGGGGGCATGTACTCGCCGCTTAACCAATATCAGAACAACCAAGTGTTGACAGCTTCCCCAGAGAAGATTCTTATCATGCTCTACGACGGGGCGATCAACTTCACCCGTATAGCTCAGGAGCGGCTTCTTGTCAAAGATGTGCCAGGAAAGGGGATTTATATCGGGAAAGCTTTGGCAATAGTTACTGAACTGATGAACACTCTGAATCACGAGGTTGGAGGTGAAATTGCGGCTCACCTTGAACAGTTGTATCTTTACCTAATGGATGAGTATACCAAAGCCAATATGTCATATGAGATCGCGCATCTGGAAAATGCAGTCAAGATTCTTACCATACTCAGGGATACCTGGAAGGAAGCTGCTGAGATTGTTCAACGTGAACGCGTTGCTTTACTTAACGAGCAGCACGTATCTCGCATGGCAGGTTAGAGAGGCCATTGTCGATGACCCTTGGTGATCTTCTGGTGGATGCGGAGCGACAAAGTTCTCTGCTTTTGCAGGAGGCGGAAAAGCTGCTGCGTGATCTTGACATTATTGCCGATGATGAGCTTGCTCAACTCTTGGCGCGGCGGCAGGAGATTGTAGACTGGTTTCAGAATTTTGACGTCCGTCTCTATGATTGCATGGACGGTTCCCCTGACGCACATGCAGCAGTTGCTAAGTTCAGGATATGCCAGAAAGAGACCATGGAAAGAGTTTTGGAAATAGACGCAATGACCGTTGCCTTGGCAAAGGGACGACTTGCCTCCATCGGCGATGCCCTTGCAGCATGTGCCAAAGAGGCGAAGGTTCTTTCTGCCTATGGAGAGACTGTAGGCGGAACGAGACGACATCGGCTCGACAGTGTTTTGTAGATTACGGGCAGTTGGAGAAGAATGCGATCAAGAAGGGCGACAGGTACTCTGTCGCCCTTCTTTGTCAGAAAGAAATGGATTAATGGTTCAATCATTCGATGGAGCGGCGAGTCCCTCCAATTGTGAAAGTGCAACTCGGTTTGTCGGGTCATTCTCCAGCACCCTGGCAAAAAGATCCCGGGCCGTGTCCGCAAGCCCGGCATCCCGGCAAAGTATGCCGAGAGTCACCAGCGTTCCCACATCCTTTGGTGCAATGGAAAGATAACGGTTGAAGGCATCGAAGGCTTCGTCGTAGCGTCCAAGGGCCTTCAGAATTTCTCCGTAAGGCGAAAGGTAGGCCGGAGACATGCGCGACAGACACTCAAGGGCCAGGAGGGCGTTTTCAACGTCGTTGCCTGCAATGGCTAGAGAGGCTATCTGCCGCAAGGCGTCTTCAGTCGTCGGGTGTGGAGGGTCGACCAAAAGGTGCTGATAGCATTCGATCGCCCTGTTCGGTTCTTGCTGAAGTTCGGCAATCAGGCCGTTGATGAAATGAAGGTACGGCTCAGCCTTCTCTCGGTCAGGATGGGAGGTAATCCCCGTGGCCATTGCTTCCAGTTCTTGACGCTCACCCCTCCGGAAGAGCAGCCGCGCCTTGCTCCGGATGTGCTTCAGGTCATAGCCCTTTTCCAGCAGTTCCATCCTGATGGTCTGCTCATCGGTCATGAGATGGGTAAATTGATCATCAAGATCGCGGAATTTTCCCAGTATCGCTTCAGAAAGGCATTGAGCAGCGGCAGGGTGATTGCGCAACCAAAGGCGGCCGCGTCCCGGTTGCCCGTCCCGTAACCACTGGGAGATGAAGAGGTCGCAGTCCGGCGAAGACTTTTCCTCTTCTATTCTGGCCTCTATTCTGGAGAGTGCACTGTTTGTTACGGCCAGAAGTTGGATAGTCCCTGCCATGTATGCCTGATAATAATCTCGGGTTGCTTTCTCGATCTGTTCGTCTGTCCACTCCTGTTCCTCTTTTGGTGTTCTAAGAATTGAGAGGAACTTTTTTAGACCAAACTGCTTTATCAATAGCGAAAAATCTCCATAACGTCGGTCAAGCTTCCGTTCAATCTTGTCCATCTGCACTTTATGGCGAAAGCTGCGCTCCTTGCCATTGCGTCCGAACAACCCATCGGTACACTCCAAGGCCTCTTGAGAGAGTGAGAGAATCTCCTTGAATTTGCGCTGGGCACGTTCGAGCTCCTTCTTGATTTTGCGATAGTGGCTCAATCGGGCCTTTGAGGTCGGAGGAGGCAGGTATTTGTCAATGAGTGCTGAAGTAGAGATTGTGTCCTCGGACAATTCGATCTCCGAGGGAGGCCTGTACTCGATGAGGGGGATCTTGGCGGCACCCAGAGAGATGTTGTAGAGCCGGTGCCCTTTGTTTACCGCCAATTCAGCCTGAAGCTTGAGAATCTCCAGCGAGTGAGCGTATCCGTGGTTGGTGTCGGCCAGCCAGCCTCCGTTAGTCTCGATGCGTGGAGAAAGTTGGCCTAAGTCGGGCCCCACCTTGTTTTCAGCGCTTCCGGCGGCGTGGGTATGCCCTTCACGGGAGAAACAGAGGTCGACCCCGGCAAGAACGATGGTTTCACATCCCATGTTTATGGCGAGAGAGAGGGCGTAGTTACTGACTGTTGGTCCCGTATAGAGATGAGTTTCGATGTTCAGGGGGGTGCGCCAAGGGAAAAGGCTGTCGGTGTAGGCGCTTCTCCCGCCCCACTGCCCCACCAGCAGGGGAGAGGCATGATAACTGCTGACGAGAACGGGAGATTCCTCCTTGTCGGCAAAATACAACATCTCACGGCTCACCTCGAAACTGACCTTCTGGGGGTCAACTGTGGCGACAAGGTGCGGCACTATCTGTTCGCTCTGGAGGATCTTGCTGATTCGGGAAACGGCAATAAGAACAAGACGGTCACGGTTTTCCCGAACCCACGGGAGAGCTTCCCTGAGCGACGGACCCCCGGCAAGGATAACAGCGGTTTTTCCCTTAAAGGTGTCGACGAGGGTCCGGGAGAATGCGACACGGTTTTCTGCAAGATTTTCGAGTTGCCTCAGTATGTATTGGGTGCAGTTGATGGAGGCATGGGTTTCATTGACGAGAGTTCTGACATTCAGATTGATATTCCAGGAGATGTCGCGATATTCGGGGAGATTGGCATCGCTCGAAGCGATTGATTCATTAACCCTGACCGCGTCAATGAAAACATACTCGTTGATTTGCAGGTCGGTTGCTATTTCCTCCCAGGTGTCCGGCGTGGCGATGATCACTTCAGGCGGGAGTTCCTTAAGGATTCCCTCTTCCGAGAGCCGTTCAATCACCTCCGGCAACTCGATGAAAAGATAACGGGATCCGGATGGAATCCCTTTGTTCACAACATAGGTGGGAAACACCCCTGAATCTGTCCCGATGATGATGTTAAACTGATATTCGGCAAAGAGTGATTCTCCGTAGGTTGATGCATAGAGCGAATCGGAGCCGATGGAGTTGAATGCATTCCGGTTTACCTGGTAGAGGTAGCGATCTCCGAAGTCGTTTACCAAAAATGGCCCGAGGTAATTTCCCGTATCGGACATGTTAGAGCCTTTCGCTAATTATTTCCGCTGGTTGGCAGATTCCGCTGATGCTGCAGATATGGAAATGTGCGCCCTCAAAGGGATTCTGTTGCGCCTGGGTTTGCTTGTTTCGTCCATTTCCGATGCGCTGAAGCCGCAGCGGAAAAAGTATGACGGACCTACCGGCTTGCAGGTTACCAGGCCGAGCAGTGCGGAGAGGGAGCGGTCTACGCTAATCTGCAAGATCGAATGTGCATCTCCGATCTCGATTATCCCTTCAGTCACGCCAAGCCCCTGTTTTGCCGACACCAAAAAAGAACTCGCCTCACCGTGGAAAAATCTCTTGCCTGCTACAGGAAAGGTTTCCGGGTTGTTCCCACCGTTGTGGGCCCGGAAGAAGAGTGTTGCAGCATCGAAGGCTTCGGGGTTTATGGTGATGTTGCCGAGGCGCAGGGAGCCCACAGGGATCAAGGACCAATCGAATTGGTAATCGATGGAAATCGTATCTCTTGCGGGAGAGAGACCGATCTGCTTAGTCAGGGGGCCAAGGGGAGTCTTGAAGGTGGCTGTCACCGTCAGCGTGTCCTGGTCGGGATGCCAGCGAACCACCGGTTCAGCCGGCACCAGGTCCGTTATCTTGGGCCGTCCATGGGTTTCGAATACCACATGCCCTGTGTAGAAATCGGCTCCGGCGGTGATGTCATCGAAATAGCCGTGATAGAGGGTGCCGCAGAGGCTGCGTTCGTGGACTCGGGGGAAAACGAGGGAGTCAAAGGCCAATCCGCGGCGCAGGTTCAGCTTGAGCCGCACCCCTGGCGTTTCGATCGTAAGGTAGTGTCCTTCGCTCAGAGCGGAGACTTCAGGGGGGAGGATCTCTACGCCCCCTTCGACAAGTCTCGTTATATGCGTTATCCCACAATGGCGGCCAAAGGAGTTCAGCCGGCTGCGATAGCGTTTCCAGCGCCGCGAGGTAATGTGAGTGCGGAAATCGCTGCTCCATAGGTAGCAGAGTTCGCGCCATTCCTGGTCCGAAGCATTCCCTTTCGTCAGCAGCGCGTCGTGAATCCGTTGACAGGCGGTGTTAATGCCGATGTCATCACGTCCGGTGACGGCCCATCGGGTGATATTGTATTTCTCCTGCTTTTTTACCGGAATGGGCGCTTCGGGGGATTCCAGGCTGAGACGGTTTCCGGCTCCCGGTTCATTGAGCAGTGACAGGAGTTGAGTTGGAGGAATGAAGGTGAAGCGGCTATCTTCCAGCAACCGCTCGAAAAGCTCCCTGATCCGTCCCCATTCGTCATGCTCCATGACCGCTTCGGTGGTGAAACGGCCGGGGCGGAAGTCAAAAATTTCAATATCATTGCCGTAGAGGGGGATGGCGCGGGTCGTGCCGTTATCGTGCCGGCCGATAAGGGCAAGGTAGTCGTCCAGTTCCAGTTCGCCATGGACATAGCGCTGAAACTTCTGGAAGAATATGGAGTTGTTCCAGATGACCGGCAGCTCCTCGCCATGCTGGCCCATGGCGATCTGGGGGAGATAGCGCCATGCCGGATCCCACTGGGGGTGATGGTAGGCGGGGTTGTCCCATTCCATGACCATGGCCTCGAAGCCCGCCTCGCGGTAGTGTCCGATGAGCCCGGCGGAGTAAGCCTGTTCGTTGACCAGAACGATATGTGGGCGCAGTCCCAGAAGCCGCTCATAGGTCTGGTTACCGATGCGCAGGTTCTGCCGGTTGACTTCAGCCGGCACCAGGGGGCCAATCATCTGGGAGTAGCCGCTTCCCACCAGCTCGCATTGCCCCGAGCAGAGTTCCCGAAGTTCCTCCACCCAGGCCGGGTCGATGGCAGCCACGGTCTCGAGGGTATAGCCGGTGATCTCGATGCCGAAGGGGAGGTTCAGGTCGCGGGCCAGCCGAAGCAGAGGCCAGTAACAGCGGAGAACCACCTCGGGGCGCAACTCTTCCTCGATGGAAGAGAAAGCCAGGTTCAGGTGGAAGATGGTATAGAGAGATAGTGACATTAAGGGACCGTCTCGAAGCGGATCACCTGACGAGCTGCATCAATGCGTGACCACGCGTCTTTTTCATCCTCGCCAACAGCGATCACCCAGCAGCACCGTTTACCGTTGTCTATCATGGGCTCAACCCGATCACCTACAGCCTTCGTAATCAATATCTGCTCGATCCCGGGTAGTGCGTGCGCTTCTTCTATTCCCCTGATGGATCTGATCACGCCGGGTTCGGGGAAAATTCCTGCACAGATGGATGTCCTATCATGCTTGGCGGCAAGGAGGTTCTCGTCCAGTTGCTCTCCCATGGCCAACTTCATGACGGCTTTGATTGGGTCTTTCCCGGAACTCAGAGGTGTCGTGTACTGGGAATGGAATCCACCGCTCAGCCGTGCCGGCATCTCGAGTATCATCGGCCCCTGATCGGTCAGTATCATGTCGGCCTTCGCGGGGCCAAAATCAATACCCAACGAGTCGGCAGCAGCATCGACGACCTCACAGATGCGCTTTTGTGTTTCCTTGTCGAGGTTCGAGGGGTCCACATGGGCTGTTTCTATGGCGTAGGGAGCGAAACCGAAGTGCCTGTCAGCCAGACTGACGTGATAATGCTTCCCCTTCCAGATGATGGTTTCGACGCTCTGTTCTTTCCCCACTACGAATTGCTCGATAATTGCCGTCCCGGTTCGCGAGGTGGCGCAGGCGGCTTTGAAGGCGGCGGGAAGCTGGTCAGGCCGGTCGATGCGCATGCTCCCCCGTGATGCAGCGCCATCAACTGCTTTTACGATGGCAGGAAAGCCTGTATGAACAAGAATTTTTTGAGCTTCCTCCAGCGTCGACGCTTCGGCGCTCCATGGGGTCGGGATTTTGTCCCGCAGCCATCGTTCTTTCATAAGGGCCTTGTTGTTCGACCGCCTGGCCACCTCCACCGGAACCCCTGGCAGGCCGAGTTCCTCGCAGACCGCTGCAACCGTAATTGCCACATCTGCGCCAGCAAAGGCCCCTTTCAGCCCAACCCTTTTCCCGTGCTCCCTCGCCCATGCCACATGCCCCTCGACATCTTTGACGTCCAGTACGAGGTGCTCGTCCGCCAGTTGGAACCCGGGGGCCTCGGGATTGCGGTCACTGGCGATGACATAGTATCCGAGGGCGCGGGCGCGCTCTAATGCGGGTATCTGCATTATGCCGGCACTGACTACGAGAATGGCGGGGCGTTTTTCAGAGTTCATGGGGAAATTCCTTACCTGATGGTTACTCTTGGGCTGTTGGAATCTTTTATTCCAGGTTTGATTCAGGGTCGTCATAGAAGTGCAGAAGATCGGTCAACGTTTCTGGGCTCTGGTATGCCGCCCATGTCCCGTCGGGCCACGAGTGACCTTCTATAACGTATCCGTCATCGCAGAAAATCACGTTGCCAGTCAGGTGCCGTTGGGGGATACATAGGGCAATGGCCGATTCCACGACTCCCTCTACCGTAGCGAACCGTTTGGTGGGGGTATGCGCCAGTATCGAAGCCGCCCGGCGTGACAGTTTCCCTGCATCATCCCGCAGCAAGTGCCGATTGAGCGGTGTTTCAACGGTCCCCGGGGCCAATCCGTTGACACGGACCCCAAACCGGGCCAGTTGTGCTGCGGCGCTCTTGACCAGACCTTCAAGTCCATGTTTTGATGCGACATAGGCGTGAGAACCTTCCAGGGAAACCCTGGATGCATCGGAACACAAGTGGACGAGATGACCGTGGCGCTGCTTGACAAATAGACGCGCGAATCCGGCTGTCAGAAGAAATGCGCCGGTGAGGTTTGTGTTTATGACTCGCGACCAGTCGTTTAGAAGCTCTGGAATATCTTCTTGCCCGAGCTTCATCACGGCATGGTGTGTCCCAGTAAAATTGAAGGCCACATCGATGCGGAGGTTGCGTCTTCCCAGAGCGGTGAAGAAGTTGCTGACCGAAGACGGGTCGGTAACGTCCACTGGCAGGTGAGGGAGGCAGATCTCGGGATCTTTTCGCCCCGCGACGATGCAGGCCGCCCCTACTGCCGTTGCTGCTTGGGCGAAGGCCCGCCCCAAGACCCCGCTTGCCCCCAGAACGACGATGTTCATGCCACTAAGAATTCCCATGGGCTCCCTTCCATCCGAAGAAAGATTGTGCATTAGCATAGAAAAGGTCACGGCAAAACTCATCGATGTCAACCTGATCGGGGTTGAAAAGACCGGATTCCAGATCGTCAGCCAAACGTAGCGTTATGGCTTTACGGAAATATTCGTGACGGGCCGTTGAGAGAAAACTTCGGGAGTCTGATGCCATGCCGACGAAAGTTCCGAGAACACCAACAGCGCATTGAGCGTTCAGGTGGTCCTCTATGCCGTATATCTGGTCGAGAAACCACCAAGGGGGACCGTGCTGAACTTTCCCTCGAATTCCCTCTCCCCAAAAACTTCCGGCAATGGTCGCGAACATTAACGTGTCACGGGGATTCGAATTGAACAGAATCGTTTTCGGCAACCGCTCGGAGGTGTCCAGTTGATCGAGGAACGCAACGAGAGACTCCCCCTGCGGGAAATCTCCTATAGAGTCGCAACCTGCATCCAGGCCGTATGATGAAAAAATTCGGGAGTTGTTGTTCCTGCGAGCCCCAAGGTGCAACATCATCGTCCAGCCGGATTCGTGATTCCATTCTGCGATCTGGCGCATGAACCAACTGCGCCATTTTTCGAGATCATCAGCGCCGATATCGGAAGAACTTAAAAGCAACCGGCTGAAGATGGTGGTGGCTTCGGCGTCCGAGCAAGGAGTTGCGTAGCACCGGTCCATCCCATGGTCGGAGACCCGGCATCCGAGATTGTGGAAGAATTCATATCGGACCCGAAGCGCCTCCATGAATGTTTGCAACGACTCTATTGTGATGCCGGAACATGCTTCGAGCCGTGAGCGCCAATCGTGAAAATTCTGGCGGGTGTGGAGGCAAAGCGCGGAGTCAGGGCGAAAGGTCGGGAAAACCCGAAAAGAGACCCCCTTATCTTCTGCAAGCTGGCGGTGCGCTTCCAACTGGTCGGCTGGATCGTCAGTGGTGCAGAGGACTTCGACGCCAGCTCTTGCCAGTAACTCCCGTGGCCGGAAGTCCTCGGTCGCGAGCATCGCGTTCGCCTCTTCCCATATGCACTCTGCAGAAGACGGTGTCAGCGGTGCCGTTATGCCGAAAGTCCGCTTGAGCTCAATCTGGCACCACGCCTGCATTGGGCTTGAGGCCATCCGCGTGATGGTGCGAGCCCACGCATCAAACCGTTCTTTTGGCGACGCTGAGCCGGTGCACAAATCCTCGCGCTCACCGGCTATCCGCATTGCTCGCCATTTATAGTGGTCTCCTTCGATCCACAGTTCTGAAAGATCCCTGAAGTGGGCATTGCTGGCAAGCCTTGCCGGCGGCAGATGGCCGTGATAGTCAATGATGGGCAAGGAGGCATGTCGCTCGTACAGGGTAAGGGCGTTTTCTCTTACAGATGCCGTGAAATTACGCCTAATCGTCATGATGATTCCTTTTCCTGCATTTGAGAATCAGTGTCAAATCGCTTAGACATCAGCGCCGAACAAAACGGATCAACTGTGTCGAGCCTAGATCACCCAGTTTGGCCAGCGTATCGAACAACTGCTTGTAGGGCTGCGGTATGATACTTCCAGGGGCGTTTGCCCCAAATGACGCAACTTGAACGGCGGTAAACCCGTAACGATCAAATTGACGCAGAATGCCTTCCCTGCTTGGAAGCTGAAGATGCTGAACAGGAAGAAAATGGTGCCATTGCGGTCCTAAAATTTGGGCATGAACATGGGCGTGGGGAGTTTGGATAAGAACCTGACCTCCTGATTTCACTCTCCGGGAGAGTGTTGTCAGTAATCCGGGGAGATCGGCTATATGTTCGTAGACATCCCAAAGAGTGACGATGTCGGTTAGACTCTCTCCTGCCATCCACTCGTTGATTGGTTCGAAGTTGTGCCCCCGAGCCGCAAGATGAAGAGTGTCTTCTCGTGGGTAATCGACAGCCGTCGACTTTCCCAGATTCGGTTGTGTTGCCCGGCAGACGTCAAGGAAAACGCCATCGTATGCACCAAAATCCACAAGGTCTTTGCCTTGCTCCAACTCTAGACCTATATCGTTGATGCTTAAACGGTATTCCCGCTCTCTGGTTTCCCGCCACTCATCGCTATATCGCTTTCCATCATTTGCGTCGGTGTTTGTCGCTGCCATTTTATGGTGGACTGAATAGTCAGAATAAAATGCATTCAGGCGCTCAATGTCCGGTTCGCGGCCTATGGACCATGACCCACACGCTCCACAGAGAATCCAGGTCGTCTCGTAAGGCTGCTGACCCGACGTTACTGTCGTTTCGGTCAGTATTTCTCCGCATATCCGACAGACCGTAGTTTGTCTGTCTCCACAAAATGATTTTATTGTCTCGGCAACCATTTCGTATCCTTTAATCAGTTCGCCGCGCATAAAGGCATACTTCGCGACCAATGTTGAGATTGGCAAGGCTTTGGTACAACGATCTCTTTACTGATGTTAGCCCTGCGGCGGAGAGGTTGGTTTCGAACTGCTTGCGTTTTGCGTGACATGCACGCCCCAAGGGGTCATTTCCTATGTAGTTGTCACCCATGAGCAGGAAGAGGTCAATGGGAAAGGTGGATTCCTTGCACGTAACTTCAAATCCGCTTCGCGTCAGTAACTGTTCGAGAGATGCGAAGTCGAAGAAATTGATGTGGTGTGGAGGAGCCACCCACCATGGCTGAAAATTGCAGGCAGCCCGGAGGGCCAACTGAAATGGATTGTAGTCGTTCGGCACGACGATGCAGAGAACCCCTCCAGGGGTAAGATTTTTTCTTACAATGTCGAGAAATTCTGCCGGGTGAGGAATGTGTTCCAGCACCGCGCTCATATGTATAACATCGAACAAGCCAAGCTCAACCGCAGTATCGGCCGAGAAAAACTCCTCAATTATATCGAGGCCCATTTCCCGGCTGTGAGCCGCTGCTCGGGCCGAGGGTTCAATCCCGACTGTTTCCCATCCGCGGTCTTTGCCATGTTTCAGGAAGAAGCCGGGGCCTGACCCAATATCGAGGATACGGCGGCAATTTTGGGGGAGCAGTTCTTCAAAGGTGTCGTAACGATCACCATAAACCAGGTTCCACCAGTCCAGATCCTCCCGGTAACGTTCCAGGTAAAGAGGTTTCTCGGATGTATAGTATTCGTGCCGGTAAACCTCTTCCAGTTCTTCCGCTGACGGAATCGGAACGATATGCTTGAAGCCGCATTTGCTGCAATCGATGACGTCAAACCCCTTGACGGAGTCGCAGACTTCACCTTCATGATCATGCCAGGTTTTCTCTTCAGCCATGAGAAGAATGCATCCTTTCCAGTTTTTCAACGATCTTTGTGGCTATCCGCGTAGCACCGTACCCGTCGACAGTGGCGCAGGCGCGGCGTCCCATTTCGTGTCTGAGTTCCCGAGAGTCAAGAAGTGATAGTGTCGTTTCGATAATCCTCTCATTGCTGCATTCTTCGAGTACGCCGCAACTGAAAGCAAGTCGTTCGTCGACAAACTTTGAGGCCGAACGGGCGTGATCCGGAGTCAGGCATAAATACACTGCCGGTACGCCGGATGCTGCCAATTCGTAAGCTGTTACACCAAAAGACGCGATGGCCAGATCGGCCTGTCGCATGAGTGATGCCATGTCGCTTACTTCCCGTTCGATACGGTAGTGGCGTCGAGCTTGGGCGAGAAACTGCTGCAGGTCATCTTCATGGACAAAACCTGCCCCTATAACCACGATCGTTTCAAAATCATTCTGCAATTCGTCCAGTACGCGGAGAACCCTGACAGTGAAATTCGCAGGGTCACTTCCTCCCATGGTGAGAAGGAGTGCTGGAGGATTGTTGTCGTGCGGGGGGCAGGGCGCGCAGAATTGTTTACGGAGTAAAACCCACTCCCAACCGCTGTAGATCTCACCGTTGAAATTATTCCAATTCAGTTCTGAAATCTGAGGGATGGGAGGATAGAAAAGGAGATCGGCTGCAAGGCGTCGAGGCGTAGGATCATCTATGCCAACGACCAGAATGCCATCCTCGCGCCAGGAATCGACTTTCTCCACGGGCAAATCGTTCCGTATATCGAGTATCAGGACGTCGGGGTGATGGCGCGAAATCAGTCCATCCATCCATACCCCTTCGTCTGCACCTTCCTGCCGTTCGAGCGGAAAATCCGCTTGGCGTACCATTTTCATGCCGGGTTCGCCGCTGGCCATGGCGAAGATTATACCGCAGCCCTGCTTCTCTCGCAGTTCTCCTGCAAGAGCCAGGCAACGAACCACATGCCCGAGGCCGGTACGACTATCGCCGTCGCAACGAATGAGAACCTTGTGGCTCCGGTCGGTTGCTTTTTTCTGATAGACATGTTGATTGATTTGAAGCAGGTGAGGATTGTTCCTGAGAAGTCGTACGACGTCGGCAATATCGGCATCCCCCGCAGGAACGCCGAGAAGTCGGTAAAGTTCATCGAAAAATTGCACATCCGCCGGAGTGTCGACAGACAGTCGGGCGCCTTCGAAGCGGTGTTCGCTACCTATTGGAATCCGTGCAATCCGGAACTTGTCAGGATGGGCAACGAAGTAGGCCGTTACGTGCTCGATGGCCACCGGATCATCGGGGGCTTCGGCCATGAGCCTCTTCAGGGCTTCACGGGTGAAGGTGCAGAACCCTTCATGGATCGAATGAACTCCTGCCTCCGCCGTGCAATATTCAGCCCCTTCCTCCAGAAGTCTCCGTACCATCTGGTCCATCACTTCCGGATCAACAAGGGGGGCATCGCCGGTAACCCGGATGACTACATCGGCATCGACCTCTTTCGCTGCTTTGTTAAAGCGCAGGAGGACATTCTCTTCGGAACCTCTCACCAGGGTAATTCCCCGTGTCTTGGCAAACTCCACAAGAGGCTCATCGCATGGCCTATCCGATGTGGCGATAACAATGTCGTCTAAGGTGCGGCTGCGGCGAAGGCGGTCAATAATATGCTCAAGCAGCGGTTTGCCCGCCACTGGCATGAGCACCTTTCCCGGCAGGCGCGAAGAGCCCATGCGGGCCTGAATGATAGCTACAATTTTCTTTTTAGCCATTCCATTCGTTCCTTACATGCAGAAAAGGTCGCAAGCCGTCGGAAGGGTCGGCACGCCATTCGCGGTCAGGAAGCTCAACGGGGGTGGGCACCTTCTCTCCTGTGCCATCTGCAGACAGAGCAATGCTCACATCAGTAATGACGGCTTTGATTCCGTCAGGGAGCCAGCAATGGCCGGTCGCGAACTCTTCTCCCTCACCTTCCAGGTCAAGATGGAACTCCACTGCACTGGCTTTCCAATAATGCACAGCCCTCTGGATTACTGCAGGGGAGACGCTATGATCTGACCAGCCTACCGGGCAACCGAAGCGTGAGCGAATGGTTTCAATGGCTGCGAGGTTGCACTCTTTTGGGGGGGCAGGATACCCGGAAACACAGTGTAGCAGGGTGAGGTCCTTGCACCCCGCTGTGCGCAGCGTTTCCACCGCGCCGCCAATCTCGTCCAGTGTGGCCATCCCTGTTGAAAGGACCACGGGTTTTCCGGTCGCAGCACATGCCCGTAATAGGTCATTCCAGAGAAGCTCATACGATGCGATTTTATAAAAATCCACATACGGCAAGAGCTCTTCTACCGCCTGGAGGTAAAAGGGGGTGCACGAAAACTGAATCCCCTGCTTTCGGCACCTCTCGGCGAGGGGAGAGAGAAATTCAACGGGGAGTTCCCATGCTTTCCGTGCCCTGAGCACGTGGCTCTTGGCGAGAACTTCCGGCGCGAAGAGTTCCTCGACTCGGAAAAGCTGGAACTTTACCGCTCCACAGCCTACGGCCGCTGCGGTGTCGATGAAGCGAAAGCAGCGCTCCAGGTCGCGGTGGTGATTGCTGGATACCTCTGCTACGAAAAGGGGGCTGCTCATGTGTTCTCCTGAAGTCGGCCTGTAATTGGTTCAAGAGCCTTTTGAAATATCACTATACCCACTCCTTATCTACACTCTTCAGTCGGGCGAGAAGAAAAGGCAAAATGGTTTCTCCACAGAAGCTTCCCGTCTCGAGGCAATGCCCTTTGCGAAGATCAAGGGGCTGCCAGCAGGGTTGAGAGTCTTGAGAGTCTTCTGGAGGTCAATAATGTTTGACCTGTTCATGCTTTCCGTGCAGCAATTTTCATCTGTCCGTGATATTCGTCGCCAGAACTCACTTCAAGACACTGGAATCCATACTTTTTCAATAGAATTCTTATCGAGATGAAATCATAGAGCACGGGATGGAGGGGGGCGTCGAGATGACGCCATTGCTCGCCGGCATATGCGGCATCGGCCGAATTTATGTTGGGCGTATTGAGCAGGATGAGCCCCCCTTGCTTGAGAATTCTGCGGAGAATGGTTAGAAAAGGTGCGGGATTTGCAATATGTTCGAGGACATCCCACGCGGTGACAACATCAAAAGTTTCGTCGTCAAAGCTGGATTCGAGCAGTGTTCCCGTGGTTACCGCCAAACCATACTTTTCTCGCGCAACTTCTGCGGCTTTGTCTGAAATCTCGATGCCGCATACATCCCAATACCTGAGGCTGGCTTCCCAGAGGAACGCCCCGGTGGAGCAGCCAATGTCCAGTAATTTGCCTCGGGGGAATTTCAACTCTTCTGGAACATACTTTTCGACAAAATCCATCCGTCGCTGATGGAGAAAAAACGAGTTTGGATTTGACGTGTCCAGATTCGGATCCCATCCCATTTTCTGTCTGTGTTGGGGGGAATAGTAAATCTCATTGTAAAATTTGGTCAGGTATTCATCTGTGGGGCAAGGATTGAGAAAGACCGCCTGGCAATCCATGCATTGATCAAAGGTAGATTTGTAATCTTCATGGCCCAGGAACGAAAACTTTAAATTGAATTCCCTGCCTCCACAAACAGGGCATGTGTTCAAGTCTTTGCAGTAATCGGCATAGTTATCTTCATCTATTGCCAGTATGCTGCGCGACGTTTGAGTTTTTGGTTGTTGCGGGCGGTTCAAAAAGTTGATCGCTGCAAGTTTTTCCACTATCTGGTCGGCCCGGTGCCGATAGGTATGGTGGCGGAGGGTATAATCGTACAGGTCGGCAATCAGTTCTCGCCGCTCCTGCACATGCGTAAGGAAATACTCACCTTTCTCCGCAAATTCGTCGAGATTTCTGAAGGTGATCTCTTCCCAGTGCGCAGGAAAAGCCCGAATCATGTCGTCCCGGTAATCGTTCAGCATGAATGCCTTGGATGCGTAAGCGTCAAACGGTCGATTGTTGATGGCTTTTTCAAGCTGCAGGGAAGAGATGTTAAGATTCAATGCGTATTGCTGGAATGCCTTTGACAGTTCAGTGCCGTAGGGAACTTTTTCATGGAAAATGGCGTTCGGTTTGTCCCAACCATTCCCTCCGCCATAAATGTGCAGCTCCACGCCTTCAATGCTGTCGAGGATATATTTCCTCATGATGGGGCTGCCCTTGCCGTGAATCTTGTAATAGATCATCTGCCAGAAACTGGCGGGTTCAGTCGTGTACACTTGGTGGACAGCGCGAAACTCCGAGGCAGAGAAAAATTGTTTGCAGATTTCGAATGTGGGAACATCCATGTTATGGAGCTTGGAATAGATTACCTCGTCAATGAATTTGTCTACCAGTTCTATCCCTACACAGTTCTGTTCAACGTGAGCCGATACTCCACCGACAAAACAGACTGAAGATTCTATGCAGGGAGAGTCGAGTGCGATTGGGTGAAACCAGGTAGGATCAGTTGCCAAAAGAATATGGTCGCAGTTCTCCGTCCCGTCATTCCGAAGCAACTCCAGAAAACTATCATCCCAGACGAATTCATAATAATATTCAGGGAAATTGTTGATCTCGTCGGAGAGTCCATCGTTTCTCGCTAGATAGGGACAATCGTAATGGAGCGAGACCAGCGGGATTCCCAATTCGCGGAGGGCATAACCGTTGGGCGATTTGCAGAACCCATTGTAACCATAGGCAAGAACGAAATCAGGCTGAAAAGAGCGTAGTTTGGTAAAGTCGAGTCCTTCCGTAGTCAGGTCGATTCCCCAAACTTCATGGCCTGCTTCGCGAAATCCGGTGATGTATCCATCTATGACGAAAGGGGCAATAACCCCGGATGTCCTGAAAATTGCAACTTTCATGCGTTAGTCGACCTCCTCGTATTTGTCCTTGTCCATCCGGTTATTTCGGCGTCGAAGGGGGGCATAGAAGCTCCTGGAGTGCTGTTATGACCCGGTCCTGGTCGATCTCGGCGAGGCCGGCATAGAGCGGCAGAGTGATCGCTTCCCGGTAATACTGTTCCGCTTGAGGGAAATCTCCTGCATCGAAACCGTTTGTGCGATAGTAGGGTTGGATATGCACAGGGATGTAATGAACATTAACCAGGATGCCACGCTGCCGGAGAGCCTCGAACACCGCTTTCCGCCCCTTGTGTCTGCTGCCGGGCTCTCCAGCCTGGAGGCGAATGACATACAGGTGAAAAGCGGAGTAGCTATCGGGATGCTGGAACGGCAGAACAAACGGGACATCGCGAAGTGCCTCGTCATACCGCTTCGCCAGGTGGTGCCGTCTCTCCACGAATTCATCCAGCCGCGTCATTTGGCTCACCCCCAGGGCCGCCTGGATGTCGGTCATCCGGTAGTTGAACCCAAGTTCGATCTGCTCGTAGTACCAGGGGCCGTGGGATTCTCCCGCCATGAGGGCCGAGTCGCGGGTGATGCCGTGGCTGCGGAGCCGGACCAGCCGCTCGTGCAGTTCCGCGCTGTTAGTCAGGACCATCCCCCCTTCGCCAGTGGTGATGATCTTGACGGGGTGGAAGCTGAAGACCGTCATGGCGGAATGGCGGCAATTGCCGACCGGCTCACTCTTATACCGTCCGCCGATGGCGTGGGAGGCGTCCTCGATGACGGTGAAACCGTACCGCCCGGCAAGGCGGCCGATGGCCTCCATGTCGCACGACTGCCCCGCGAAATGGACCGGGATCACCACCTTCGGCAGCTTCCCTTCCCGCGCGGCCCGTTCCAGTTTCTCCTCCAGCCGCTCGACGCTCATGTTGTAGGTGCGGGGATCGATGTCCACGAAGTCCACGGTGGCGCCGCAGTAGAGCCCGCAGTTGGCGGAGGCCACAAAGGTGTTGGGGGAGGTCCAGAGGATGTCGCCGGGGCCGAGCCCCGCCGCGAGGCAAGCCATGTGGAGGGCCGAGGTGGCGCTGTTCACCGCCACGCCATGGGCGGTGCCGCAGTAGCCGGCCACGGTCTGCTCGAAGCGCTCCACTGTGGGGCCTTGGGTGAGCCAGTCGGAATTGAGAACGTCGACGACGGCCTGAATATCAGCGGGGCTGATGCTCTGGCGTCCGTAGGGAATCGGGGCGCTGCTCATGCGAAGTCGTCCTTGCGGCGGTTGATGTCAGGGTTGAGGTGCGTGTAGATCAAGTCCCTCAGCTGCTCGACGCTCAGCCAGTCGGCGTTGGTGCCGCTGTTGTAGGCGAAGCCGTCGGCGCAGTGGCGTCCATCAAAGTTCTTTGTAAACTGTTCTGTGTCCCAAAGGGGCATGGAAGGGAGGATAACGAAGTAATCCTTGAGCTCGATGGTGTTCAGGGCGTCGGTGGTGGTGATCATCTCTTCGTGCAGTTTCTCCCCCGGCCTGATACCGACGATCTCGATCCGGCACCCCGAGTCGACGGCTTTGGCCACGTCCAGGATGCGGTAGCTCGGAATCTTCGGGACGAAAATTTCCCCTCCCCACATGATGTCCAGGGCCTTGAGCACCAGTTTGACTCCGTCTTCAAGGGTGATGTTGAAGCGGGTCATCCGTTCGTCGGTGACCGGGAGGACCCCTTCGCGCTTCTTTTTCAGGAAAAAGGGGATGACGCTGCCGCGGCTCCCCATGACGTTGCCGTAGCGGACCACGGAAAACTTGATGTCTTTCTTCCCCTTGAAGTTGTTGGCCGCCACGAAGAGTTTATCAGAGCAGAGCTTTGTTGCACCGTAGAGGTTGATGGGGGCCGCTGCCTTGTCGGTGGAAAGGGCGACCACCTTCTCGATCCCCTGTTCGACGGCTGTTTCGATGATGTTCTGTGCCCCGAGGATGTTGGTCTTGATGGCCTCGAAGGGGTTGTACTCGCAGGCCGGCACCTGCTTGAGGGCGGCGGCGTGAACCACGATGTCGATCCCTTCGAAGGCCCGATAGAGCCGGTCTTTGTCTCGGACATCGCCGATGAAGTAGCGTATCTGGCGATATTTGTCGGGCGGAAATTGCTGCGCCATCTCGAACTGCTTCAGTTCGTCCCGAGAGAAGACCACGACCCGTTTAATCTCGGGGTACGATGTGAGGATTGTCTCGATGAACTTCTTGCCGAATGATCCGGTGCCCCCGGTAACGAGAATGGATTTTCCTGTAAGCATGTCCGCTCCGTTGGTTGCTGTAATCGTGTGGGAGATACGCTGTGTTGGGTTGTTGTGGAGTCTTGCAAGTACGGTGCCGGTAGTCGTGTGTCAAAATAACAGAAACGAGGCGGTGCTGTCGCTGGAAAACCGTCTGTTATTGAGGGGATTTTGTGTTGGAAATCTGCCGCGATTTCAATGAAAAACGACGGATGACTGAATTTTGACTCTCGATGGGGGTGCGGAGTGGTCAAGGATTAGTATCTCTTGACACGGGGGGGCAAGTATGGAACTAAAGAAATGTCGCATGATGCCGATAAAATACAGTATGCTATGAATCCGGTGCCCCGGATTGCTGCTCATTTACATTTTCCTTGAGGATTCCCTGTAGATGTCGACGGAATACAGCAATTACTTTGAAGAGCTCCAGAAGATCAATGTTGCCATCCGTCTCGGTGGAGGCGGATCATTCGACGGTACTGCCGCCATCACTTCCCTCAAGGGGGACCTCGCCTGGCTCGAACTGTACGGCAATGAACAGCCGCCGCGGGGAGCGGTGCAGGTGGGGGCCGAGACATGGGTGTCGGTCTGGACCGGCGGAGCCCTGTGCCGCTGTGACGCCAAGGTCGAGACGGTCCGCGATGACCGTCAGTTTTCCATCCGGCTGGTTGGTGAGGTCAAGGAGACCCAGCGGCGCGAGTACTTCCGGCTTGACGTGTCGCTTCCGGTACTCTACAAGGTGCTCGATACTGTTGCCCCCGAGGATGCGGAGGTCGACTGGAACTCGGACCGGAAGGTATTCTGCCGTCCCCCCGAGTTGGTGCCCACCAGTGACGGCCCAAAGGTCATTGACTGGGACGGCGAGGACGTTGTTCCGGTGAGGACTAACCTGAGTGGCGGGGGGATGCGTTTGCGGGTTTCCCGTCTGGTGGAATCGGGGACCCTCGTGAAGCTGACCCTCTTTCTACCGCTTCCCCAGCCCCGCGTCATCTATGTGGTCGCCGAGGCGCTCCGTTGCCAGGAGATAACCCTGAGCCGGGAGCCGGGCCAGCACTACTCCATGTCACTCAAGTTCATCATGATTGTTGACCGGGACCGGGAGGCGATTATCTCCTACCTCTTCAACGAGCAGCGGCGCGAGCTCATGGCAAAGAACGAGCGGGTTCGATAATAAGCGGGCAGTCGGCGTCGTTTGCACGCAAAAAGGGCCGGGAAGAAATCTCCCCGGCCCTTTTTGCGTGCGTATCCGCAGCCGTTACGGTTTTTGCGTCGTTTCCGGCTCCGCCTTTTCCCCTTCGCCCGAGAGGAGCACGATATCGACCCGGCGGTTTTTTGACCGCCCTTCGGCGGTGGCGTTGTCGGCAATGGGGCGATATTCGCCGAAACCGGCGGCCGAGATGGCGGACGGCTGGAAATCGTAGGATTTGGTCAGGAAGTGGACGATGTTGGTGGCCCGTGCCGTGGAGAGTTCCCAGTTGGAGGGGAAGAGGGGAGAACTGATGGGCATGGTGTCGGTGTGCCCTTCAACCCTGACCGCATTGGAATAGCCGGCCAATGATTCCGCCACCTTGGCGAGCAGGGGATAGGCGCTCTCGCGCACGATGGCGCTTCCCGAATCGAAGAACCCCGCCTCCTTGAGGCTCACCACGAGCCCCCTCTGGGTGATCCCCACGCTGACCTTGGCCTGGGCCCCCTGCTTGACCAGGTAGGCCTCCATGGCTGCCTTGATGGCCCGAAAATCCTTTTCTTCCGCCCGTGCCCTCCCCCCCATCTTCTGCCCCTGGCTCCGTCCCTTGTTGATGAGGTCGGGGGTGATGGTGGGGATGATCCGCATGTCGGTGGAGTCGATCACCACCGGTTTGGCCGCGGAACCCTGGATAGTGGTGAAGCCGAAGGATTCCCGCAGGGACATCATGACCTGTTCCACCTTCTTCTTGTCCGATTGTCCCATGGCGTAGAGTGCTACGAACACGGCAAAGAGAAGGGTGAGAAAGTCGCCGTAGGAGACGAGCCACCGTTCGTGGTTAACGTGTTTTTCTTCTTTCTTCGGCTTTGCCATGGGCGATTACTTCCCTTTCTTCTCGCCGCCTTCCTGAATGAAGGCCTTCAGCTTCTGCTCGATGAAGTGGGGGTTTTCGCCGTTCTGGATGGCGATGAGCCCTTCGATGATCATGTTCTTGCAGATAAGTTCTTCCTTGATGCCGTGCTTGATCTTGGTGCCGAAGGGGAGACAGACGATGTTGGCGGTCATGAGGCCGTAGATGGTGGCAACGAAGGCAACGGCGATGCCGGCACCCAGCTTGGAGGAGTCCGACAGGTTCGCCATGACGTGGATGAGACCGAGGACGGCGCCGATGATACCGATGGTGGGTGCATAGCCGCCGGCCGCCTCGAAGAACTCGGCACTCTGCTTGGAGTGCTCCTCGTAGTAGGCGATCTCGATCTCCAGGGTTTCCCGCAGTTTCTGGGGGTCGATGCCGTCTACCACTAGGGAGATTCCCTTCTTGGTGAAGGCGTCCTTGACGTTCTGGGCCTCCTGCTCCAGGGAGATAAGGCCGTTACGCCGGGCCTTGGCCGCGTAGCCGATGATCTCCTTGATGACCTTCTCGGGGTCGTGCTGGGCAGGAAAGAGGACTTTCCTGATGTCCTTGACCGCTCCGATAATGGTCTTCATCGGATAGCTGACGAAGGCCGCGCCGAAAGTGCCGCCAAGAACGATGAGTGCTGCGGTTGGCTGGATGAGGGCGCCCAAGTGCAGCCCCTCTATCAGTGCGCCTCCGATCACGGCCCCGAAGCCCATTACCAAACCGATGATTGTCGCGATATCCATGCGTTAGTGGTCCCGTAAGAAAAGTAATTGAAGTGTAGGGTTGTGCAAGATTCAGTCCTCAAGGGGGCAGCAGAGACGGTAGATCGTCATCTTCTTGCGGAAAAGGTATTTTTTTGCTTTGCCCGGATTGGCCCGATGGAGGACGAGCGCCTTGAACGTGACGATCTTGTCGACGATTGCGGGAGCCTTCTCCAGCACGAGATACTTCTTGCCGTTGACAAGGGTGATGTGGGTGTCCGGAGTCTCTTCAACTGCTTCAATCAGGTCGGGATTTACCAGGAATTCGCTTCCATCAAGGCGTGTCAGCTTGATCATGGGGCACCTTTTGTCGAGAAGGGATAGTGGCAGCTCTCTCTCTTCATTTCGGTTGCATTGCGAAATACTTTAAAGAAAGCCACATGTGGGACAGCAACTGTCATGCCATACGGGGATTGATAAATATGCACAGTTTATCGGGTATTACAGAAAAAATAACTATTTTTCGGGAAGGTAGAGGATTTGAGCGGCAAAAAAATATTCAAGATTTTGCCGGGCCGGCCGATACGGTTCATAAGGGATATCAGTTGTCAAGGAGGAACCCCATGAACGTGGAATTTTCCAATGTGGCCAGGGTAGTGCCGGGTGGGGCAACCGCGGCGGAACCGGTTAAGCCTTCCCAGGCGGAAGAACGGAACAAGGAAGTTCCCGTCGAGCTGCCGAAAACGGCCCTGAAGGAGTTGTCGCCAACTGAGCAGGAAGAGCGGGCGAAGGCGGCGGCCGACAGGATCAACGAATTCATCGAGTCGTTCACCCGCGATCTTAAGTTCACTATTGACAAGGATTCCGAGAGGGTAGTGCTGAAGGTCGTTGACCGCAAGAGCGGCGACGTGATCAGGCAGATCCCGTCTGAAGAGGCTTTGAAAATAGCGAAGGCCCTTGATGAGCTCAAGGGGTTGATCATCAGAGAACAAGTGTAGGATTCCAGACGCAGGGTTTGTTTTCTTGATGATTGCCGGTCTGAGGCGATGCTGCGTCCTGGTTGTCTGAAGTGTAACTTTGCGAAATGATTATGCTGAGGCAGCGGGCTGTTTTTTGTCTGACTTCATATATGTGTTTGCGTCAAAAAACCGCCTATGGCGGTTTTTTGTTGCCATTGACGATTAACATCAATCGTTCAGGAAGAAACTCTTGTTCTCCTCAAAGGTTTCCTGGAACGTTGCCAATGCCTTTTCCGCTGTATCGGAAGTGAAGCCGAGGAGCATTGCCTCGGGTGCATTGGTCAGGTTCAGGTCGTCGTCGGCATCCCGGTCGCCGATCCCGAGTTTCTTGCAGAACTTGTTGGCCAGGCTCGCCGTGGCGGTGAGGAAGAGGTCGTACTGGTCGGTGATGGGGGCGCTCCCGAACTGATGGTGGTACATGATGGCGGTGGAGAGGGACTCGGGGAAGTTCCACTTCCGGATGACCAGCGCACCCACTTCGGCATGGGAGTACGGGTAAACGCTCCGCTCCGCCTCCGCGAAAGGGATTCCTTCGTTGTAGCAGCGCATCATCACCCCCTGGAACTTCTGGGGGTTGCGGTTACTCATGATGGTTTTGCCAAGGTCGTGGAAAAGCCCCACCAGAAAGCCCGTTTCCTCGTTGATGAACCTTCCCTGGGTGGCAATGACCCTTCCCGCCAGGGCCGCGCCGACGGAGTGTTCCCAGAGCATCTTTTCCGTGAGCCCGAACCGCCTGTTGAGCTGCTTGAGCGATGCGGCGATGACGAGGCTCTTCAGGGTCTTGAAGCCCAGGAGCATGATGGCGGCGGAGAGGGTGTTGATCTGGCGCTGGCAGCCGTAGTAGGCCGAGTTGGAGAGCTTGAGGATGCGGGCAGCCACTGCCGGGTCGGAGGAGACGGCCGTGGCCAGTTTTTCGATGGTGACGTCTTCCTGCTCGATCAGTTCGATGACCTTGGTGGCCACTACGGGGATCGTGGGAAGGTCGACGGCGGACATGATGAGGGTTTCAAGTTCTTTGTTCATGGTATATTACCTGTCGCGTGGAGCGAATGTGCGGCGAAAAAAGTCTCTCCCCGCACGTTGCAAATACCTCGCCCATACCTCTATCCGATTGCGTGGAACCCGCCGAGATGGTATGACTGTACCCGGCATCAACAAAGCTCTGACAGGGAGATAACGGTGAAGGTATCAAGCGCAGAATTCGTCACGAGCGGCACCAGGCCTGCCCATTACCCGCCGCCGGAACTCCCGGAGGTGGCCTTTGCCGGTCGCTCCAATGTCGGAAAATCGTCACTCATCAATGTCCTCGTGAACCGCAAGGGGCTCGTCAGGACCAGTTCCACCCCCGGCCGGACCCAGCTCATCAACTTCTTCCGGGTCAACGAGAGGCTCATGCTGGTGGACCTGCCCGGCTACGGGTTCGCGAAGGTACCCCTGGCAGTAAAGAAGGAATGGGGCCCCATGGTGGAGACCTACCTCTCCACCCGCCCCAACCTGAGTTGCGTAGTCCTCATCGTCGACATTCGCCGGGAGCCCACGGAGGAGGATCAGTTGATGCTCCAGTGGCTGCGGGCCTACAACGTCGCCGTCCTTGTGGTGGTGACCAAATGCGACAAGGTGTCCAAGAATGAGCGGGCCAAGCAGGCGGCGATCATCACCCGTACCTTGGGGCTAGCCCGGGACGAGATGGCCTTCTTCTCCGCCCTCTCCAAGGAGGGGCGCGACGAGGTGTGGGCGCGGATCGAGGCGCTGCTGGCCGCCGGCCAGGAGGAGGCGGAGGAGTCGGGTGAGTGAATGGCACTCCGTTTCAGCCGTTGACATTCAGTCGCCCCCTCTGCTAGAACTAGCGGTACAACAAAATACATTTTACGTTCAGGTGCTTTTGCCGCATGGCAGAAGGTAAAAGGGAAAAGGGTGTGACTCCCTTGCTGTCCCGCAACTGTGAACGGTGATGAAAGCCGCAACGATGCCACTGATCTGGTTTCCATGATGAAACCCCGGGAAGGCGCGGCGAGTAAAGTGATCCGTGAGCCAGGAAACCTGCCTGACTGTCAGCTTTGCAGGACCTCCGTGGAAGAGGCTCCGAGGCCCGGCGTTCGGCTTTTCACCGGTTTTTGGACCCCGCATTCCTTCAGGAGGCGGGGTTTTTTATTTATGGCGCCAGTGATTTTCATAACCGGGGGAGCCCGCAGCGGCAAGAGCCGGCTGGCCGAGCGCATCGCGGGGGGGTTCGGTGTCCCCCTGGGCTACCTGGCCACCGGAACCGCCGGCGACGGGGAGATGGCGGAGCGGATTGCCCGCCACCGGCAGCGGCGGGGTGACGCCTGGACCACCATCGAAGAGCCGCTTGATCTTGCCGGCGTCCTCCGGGAGAACGACGGCCGCTTCGGCGCCATCCTCGTGGACTGTGTGACCCTCTGGCTCACGAATCTCCTTCTTGCCTGCGACGATCCTGCCCGGTGTGTGGTGAGAGTCAAAGAATTGACGTCGCTTTTCCCCCAGCTCACGACCCCGCTGGTCCTCGTCTCCAATGAGGTGGGGATGGGGATTGTTCCCGAGAACCGGCTTGCCCGCCAGTTCCGGGACTTGGCCGGAGAGGCCAACGAGATGATCGCCGCCGCGGCCGGCGAGGTTTACGTAACCTTCAGCGGACTGCCGTTGAGATTGAAGTGAACGTGTAGGGGCGCTGCTTGTGTGGTTGAAGAAGGGCGCGGCGAGCGGCGCCCCTACGAATAATCTTGAAAAGAGGTACTCTATGACCCTGTTGACCGAAACCCTGTCAAATATCCGTCCCGTGGACGCCGGCCTCATGGCCCAGGCCCAGGCGCGGCTCGACAACAAGACCAAGCCCATCGGCTCCCTCGGCCGCCTTGAGGAGTTCGCCCGGCGCACCGTGGCCATTAGCGGGAGCCTGGACCCCTCCACGGCGAAGAAAGCGATCTTCACCTTCGCCGCCGACCACGGGGTGGTGGAGGAGGGAGTTTCCGCCTTCCCGAAGGAGGTGACGGTCCAGATGGTCTTCAACTTCCTCAAGGGAGGGGCCGGGATCAACGTGCTTGCCAACCACGTGGGTGCTGATGTCCTCGTGGTGGACATGGGGATCGATCATGATTTCGGCGACACCCCCGGCCTCATCGGCCGCAAGGTGGCCCGCGGTACCCGCAACATGGCGAAGGGGCCGGCCATGACCCGGGAGGAGGCCGTGACGGCCCTGGAAGCGGGGATCGAACTGGCTTGCGGCTGCAAGGCCGACGGAGTTGCCATGGCGGGTACCGGGGAGATGGGAATCGGCAACACGACGGCGGCATCGGCCATCATCGCCGCCTTCTCCGGGAAAACCGTCGCCGACGTGACTCACCGGGGAACCGGCATCAATGACGCGGCACTGGCGAAGAAGGTCACGATCATCGAGCAGGCCCTTGCCGTGAACCGCCCCGACCCGAAGGACCCCATCGACGTCCTCGCCAAGGTGGGGGGGGTGGAGATCGCCGGTATCGCCGGCCTTGTCCTCGGCTGCGCCGCCAATCGGATTCCGGTGGTGGTGGACGGCTTCATCTCCACGGCCGGCGCCCTCATCGCCTGCGAGCTTTGCCCCACAGTGAAGGAGTACATTTTCGCGGCCCACGAGTCGGTGGAGATCGGCCACCGGTTCATGCTGGAGCGGATCGGCGCGGAACCGATCCTCGATCTGCACCTGCGCCTCGGCGAGGGGACCGGAGCGGCTCTGGCCATGGGGCTCATCGAAGCGGGAGTCAAGATTCTGAAAGAGATGGCCACCTTCGCGGAGGCCGGCGTGGAAAAAGGCCAGGACCAGTAACCGGGGACCAGGGACTGGGGAAACCTTTATCCAACCGATGAACGGGATCAGGAATATGAATATGCTGAAGTCGCAGGAGCAGAAGAGGTTTTTTACCGGTCCCCGGTCCCCGGTCCCCAGTCCCCGCCTTTTCTTCATCGCCTTCCAGTTCCTGACCATCATCCCCCTGCCGTTCACCCTCCGCTGGGAGGAGAACGACCTGGGGCGCTCCATGGCATTCTTTCCCCTGGCTGGGCTCACCATCGGGGGGCTCCTGGCCGGGGCTGACTTTCTCCTGGCGGAGTTTCTGCCCCGCCCGGTTGAGGACCTCCTCCTGGTGGCGCTCCTGGCGGCCATGACCGGGGCGCTCCACCACGACGGGCTCGCCGATGTCTGCGACGGTCTGGCTGCCCGGGGGAGCCGGGAACGTTTCCTGGCGGTGATGAAGGATTCGCGCATTGGCGCCGTGGGGGTGGTGGGGCTCGTGCTGGGGCTTCTCCTCAAGTACCAGGCCCTTCTGGCCCTTTCCCCCGAGGTGAAGCGCCAGGCACTCTTCTTCTTCCCGGCCGTGGCCCGCTTCGCCCAGGTGCAGATGACCGTCGGCTCCCGGCGGGCACGGGAGGACGGCCTCGGCGCCGCCTGCATCGCCGGGGCCGGTGTGACACAGCTTCTGGTGGCTGGGGCCATAACTCTTGCTGCGACGTATTTTCTTCTCGGCATGAAGGGGATCGGTTGCTGGGCGGTCCTCTCCCTCTTCACGGCCGGGACAAAGGCCTGGTCCCACCGGCGCCTCGGCGGGGTGACCGGCGATGTCATCGGCTGTGCCAGTGAGTTGAACGAAATTATCTGCCTGCTGATTATTGTGGGCATGCAGAAGATGTAAGGAAAGCGACATGACACCAAAAACACGGATTCATCTCATCCGCCACGGCGAAGTTGAAGGGGCCGGGCCGGTGCGCCGTTATAACGGCCATACCGACGTGGCCCTCTCGGAGCGGGGGCGGAGCCAGTACCACGCCATCAAGGAGCGCTTTGCGGACGCCCCCATAACGGCCCTCTATACGAGCGATCTCCGGCGCTGTGCCTGGGGGGCCGAGGTGCTCGGCTCCCACCTGGGTCTCACCCCGGTGCGGAAACCGGAGCTGCGGGAGATGGGGGTGGGGATCTGGGAGGGCAAGAGCTGGCCCGAGCTTATGGAACAGTACCCTGCAGAGTGGCAGGCCCGGCTCGACGACATCGTCAACTACCGGGTCCCCCAGGGGGAAAGTGTCCTCGACGTGCACGGCCGGGTGATGCCGGTCATCAATGACATCGTGGAGCGCCACCGGGGTGAGGAAGTCCTCGTGGTGGCCCACGGCGGGGTGAACCGGATCATCCTCCTGAACGCCATCGGCGCCCCCCTTTCGAGCCTTTTCGCCATCGAGCAGACCTACTGTTGCCTGAACATTATCGACTACTTCGCCGACGGCAACACCGTCGTGAAGCTGGTGAACGGCTGACGTCATGAAATCAATCATCATCGCAGCGCCCCACAGCGGGTCGGGCAAGACGACCATCACCCTCGGCATCATGGAGTGCCTGAAGCGGCGCGGACTCACGGTGGCCCCCTTCAAGGTGGGGCCCGACTTCATCGATCCCGGTTATCACCGCCTCATCTGCGGCCGTCCCTCCGTCAACCTGGACGGCTGGATGTGCGGAGGCGACTTCGTGCAGGAGACCTTCTTTCACCACGCCGCCGGCGCCGACATCGCCGTCGTCGAGGGGGTCATGGGGCTCTTTGACGGCATCGGCGGCGTGTCGGACGAGGGGAGCACCGCGGAGGTGGCGAAGCTCCTGGGGGGGCCGGTGGTCCTTGTGGCGGACGCCAAGGGGCAGGCCCGCAGCGTCGCCGCCCTGGTGAAGGGGTTTGCCGATTTCGACCCCGAGGTGAGGGTTGTGGGGGTCATCTTCAATAACGTGGCGAGCGATGCCCACGGCCGCATCCTGCGGGAGGCCGTGGAAAGCCATTTCCCCGACGTACGGGTTTTGGGGTGCATCCCCCGCGACGAGAGCCTCTCCATCCCCTCGCGGCACCTGGGGCTCTTCACCGTAGATGAGAACCCCCTCCCGGCGGAGTTTCTCGATCACCTCGTGGAGGTGGTCCGGGAGCATGTGGATCTGGGGATGCTCTGGAGCGTGGCCACCCTTCAGGGGGCGTCTGATGTAAAGAGGCGGCAGGATGCGCCGCACCGGGAACCGGTCCGGATCGGCGTTGCCCGCGATGCCGCCTTCTGCTTCGTCTACGAGGACAATCTGCGGCTCCTGCGTGAGGCCGGCGCGGAGCTGGTGGAGTTCTCTCCCCTGGCCGACAGGGAACTTCCCGAAGGGGTTGCGGGGCTCTACCTTCCCGGCGGGTATCCGGAGGTTTTCGCCGACGTTCTGGCAGACAACACTCCCATGAAGGATGCGGTGCGCGGGGCGGTGGTCGGGGGGATGCCGGTCTATGCCGAGTGCGGCGGGTTCATCTACCTTTCCCGGGGGGTGACTGGCATGCGGGATGATCTGGAATCGTTCAACGAATTTGTCGGCATCTTCCCCGTCGCCACCCTGATGCTCCCCCGCCGCAAGGCCCTGGGGTATCGGGAGGTGGAGCTTGCCGCAGACTCCATCATCGGCCCCGTTGGCACCATGGCCCGGGGGCACGAGTTCCACTACTCGGAGATGGAGGCGATGCCCCCCGAGGTGGAGCGCCTCTACCGGGTGCGCCGGGCCGGCATCGACCTGGGAACGGAAGGGTATCGCCACCGGAACTGTCTTGCCTCCTACGTCCATATCCACTTCGGGAGTTGCCCGGATATGGCGGAGGCGTTCGTGAACCATTGCCGAAACTACGCACAAAGGAGCCATTCGTGAAAACCCAGATCGAGATCGCCCGTGAGGGCACCATTTCTTCCCAGATGATGGCCGTGGCAGCCGAAGAGCATGTTTCCCCCGACTATGTTCGGCAGATGGTTGCCGAGGGGAAGATTGTGATCCCCGGGAACCACAACCGCAAACCCCGGGCCATTGGCATCGGCAAAGGGCTTCGCACCAAGGTGAACGCCTCCATCGGCACCTCCTCCGACATCATCGATTACGAGGCTGAGGTGCGCAAAGCCCGGGCTGCCCAGGAGTCCGGGGCCGACACCCTCATGGAGCTCTCCGTTGGCGGTGATCTGGACCGGGTGCGGCGGGAGGTGATCGCCGCCGTGGATCTCCCCGTGGGGAACGTCCCCCTCTACCAGGCCTTCTGCGAGGCGGCCCGCAAGTACGGTGATCCCAATAAACTGGATCCGGAGATGCTCTTCGACCTGATCGAAAAGCAGTGCGAGGACGGCATGGCCTTCATGGCGGTCCACTGCGGCATCAACCTCTATACCATCGAGCGCCTGAAGCGGCAGGGGTACCGCTACGGCGGCCTCGTCTCCAAGGGGGGGGTCAGCATGGTGGCCTGGATGATGGCCAACAGGCGGGAAAATCCCCTCTACGAGCAATTCGACCGGGTAACTTCGATTCTCAGGAAATACGACACGGTCCTCTCCCTGGGGAACGGCCTTCGGGCCGGCGCCATCCACGACTCCTCGGACCGGGCCCAGATTCAGGAACTCCTTATCAACTGCGAGCTGGCGGAATTGGGGCGCGAGATGGGGTGCCAGATGCTCGTGGAGGGGCCGGGGCACGTGCCGCTCGACGAGGTGAAGGGGAATATCCAGCTCCAGAAGCGGATGAGCGGCGGCGCCCCCTACTACATGCTGGGCCCCATATCCACCGACGTGGCTCCCGGCTTCGACCACATCACCGCCGCCATCGGCGCGGCCCAGTCCTCCCGCTACGGCGCCGACCTCATCTGTTACATCACCCCGGCCGAGCACCTGGCCCTCCCCAACGAGGAGGATGTCCGCCAGGGGGTGAAGGCGGCGAAGATCGCCGCCTACATCGGCGACATGAACAAGTACCCGGAGCGGGGCCGGGAGCGGGACAAAGAGATGTCCAAGGCCCGCCGCGACCTGGATTGGCAGAAGCAGTTCGAGCTGGCCCTCTTCCCGGAGGATGCCAAAGCCATCCGTGCCAGCCGCACCCCCGAGGACGAGGCCACCTGCACCATGTGCGGCGACTTCTGCGCCTCCCGGGGGGCGGGGAAGCTCTTTGCGGCGGATCTTCGGGGGGATAAGATCTGAGCGGCGACTTGGTTGTGCAAGGTATAAAAAAGGTATAAAATTGGTGTCATGAATTTCGAGTTCGATCCGGAAAAAAGCGCGATCAACAAGCAGAAGCACGGGATCGATTTTGTCGAGGCCCAGATCCTCTGGGATGACCCCGATTTGATCGAAATCCCCGCCAAAACAACGGACGAGCCTCGATTTCTGATCATAGGCATCGCCAACGGCAAACACTGGTCCGGGGTCATTACTTATCGGGGCGAGAAGGTCCGCATTATCTCGGTTCGCCGTTCGCGGAGCGAGGAGGTAGCCATTTATGAAGGCTAAGGAATTTGAAAAGAAATTCGAGGATGGCGAAGACGTCATGCAATACCTCGATCTGTCGCGGGCGCGTCGGCCCGAGCAGGAGCAGAAACGGGTGAACGTGGATTTTCCCCTCTGGATGATCCATGAGCTGGACAAGGAAGCAAAGCGGCTCGGCGTGCCCCGGCAATCCATAATCAAGGTATGGGTGGCGGAACGCCTGAAAAAGGCATCATGATTCGTGCCATCGTACTCCTGATCATTTTGCTGGCCTCTCCCGCCCATGCCATGCACATCTCCGAGGGAATCCTCCCCTTCAACTGGGCGCTCCTCTGGTTCGCGGTGGCGGCGCCGTTCCTGGCGGTGGGGCTCAGGCGGCTCAACGAGCTTTCCCGGGACGACCTCTCCATGAAGCCGCTGGTGGGGCTCATGGCGGCGGTGGTCTTTATCATCTCCTGCATGCCGATCCCGGTCCCCAGCGCCGGCACCTGTTCCCACCCCTGCGGTACCGGTATCTCGGCCATCCTGGTGGGACCCTTCGTGTCGGTGGTCATCGCCGCGGTGGCACTCCTCATTCAGGCGCTCCTCCTGGCCCACGGGGGGCTGTCGACCCTGGGGGCCGACATTGTCTCCATGGGGGTGGTGGGCTCCTTTGCCGGCTGGTTCGTGTTCCGGGGGATGCGCCGCCTGGGAGGAAGTCTTGCGGTTGCAGGGTTCGCTGCGGGGCTTGCGGCCGACTGGGCCACCTACCTCGCCACATCAGGGGAACTGGCTGCCGGCATCCGGGGGAGTGAGCCCTTTATCCCCCTCTTCCTGAAGATTGCCGTGGCCTTTATCCCGACCCAGCTTCCCCTGGGGATTCTCGAAGGGGCCATGACCGCCGGCATGGTGGTGCTCCTCTCCCGCAAGCGGCCCGACCTGCTGGTGAAGATGCGGGTGCTCCGGGCCGAAGAGGTGGCGGCGTGAGAATTTTTTTGCTGGTTGCGGTACTCTGGTGTGGTGTAGTGTTGGGCGGCTGGGCGGCCGCCGGCGACAAGTGGTCGGGGGTCGACGAGACAGTGGTGGAAAAAATCGCCAGGGAGCAGGGGCGGAGAGCCCATGCCCCCCTCATTAATACCGACCAGGGTGACCTTCTGCTTTTCGTTTTCCTGGCAGCCGGTGCCGTTGGGGGATTCGCGGCGGGATACTGGTGGCGGATGCTCGTCACGGAAAAGGGGAACGGTTCGAAGCGGGGAGAACCATAACCATGCACCGACTCTCGCACCCCGTATCGACCCCAAATCCCGTCACCCTGCTCGACCCCCGCGTGAAGCTCGTTTCGGCCCTGGCGCTTCTCGTGATGGTGGTCAGCTGCACGGGGTTCGCCTTTCCGCTCCTGGCGGCGGCCCTGGGCCTTGCACTCTGCCTCTGGCTGGGAGTACCGGCGCGGCTGATCTTCGTGCGGTTTGCCGAGCCCCTTTTCATCGCGGCGGTGGTGCTCATCCTCAAGACCTTCTTCAGTGGCACCGAGCCCCTGTTCAGCGTCCATCCCTTCGGCCTGGAGATCGTGGCCCACCGTGACGGCCTCGCCGAGGGGGGCGCCATCGCGGCCCGGATCGCGGGTGCCGTGGCGGTTGTGGCGGCGGTTGGGTTCGCCACCCCCTTTACCGACCTCATGGCGGCGCTCTCATGGCTGCGGGTTCCCCAGGGACTCATCGACGTGGCCCTCTTTGCCTGGCGCTACCTCTTCGTCCTCTTCGACGACGCCCAGGTGGTCTACGCTGCCCAGCGGAACCGCCTTGGCTATGCCGGCTTCCGGCGGGGGTTGCGCTCCTTCGGGATGCTGGCCGGCACTCTGGTCATCAAGGCCTTTGACACGAGCCAGACCATCACCACCGCCATGGTGCAGCGGGGGTACGACGGGAACCTTCCCCTTTTGAAGCACCGCCCTTTCAGGGCCGAAGAGGTGACTGCATCGGTTCTCTTCGTGGCGGCCATGGGGATGCTGCGGTGGCTCTAGCGCGCCTCTCCGTGGATATCCGGGCCTTCACCTACCCCGACGGCACCCGGGCCCTGTCCGACATCCGGCTGGAGGTGGGGCGGGGAGAGTTCTGCGGTATCCTCGGCTCCAACGGCTCGGGGAAGACGACCCTCCTCAGGCTCATGGACGGCCTCGTCAAAGAGTATGACGGTCAGGTGCTCCTGGACGGCCGGGACGTGCGGAAGCTCCATCCCCGGGATATCTACCGGACCGTGGGGCTCGTGTTCCAGAATCCCGATGACCAGCTCTTTGCCCACACGGTCTTCGAGGACGTGGCCTTCGGCCCCCGCAACATGGGGTTTGGGGAGGCGGAGGTTAAGGGGCGGGTGGAGGAGGCTCTGGCCGCGGTGGAAATGGGGGAGCTGGCCGGCAAGAATATCCACGCCCTCAGCTACGGCCAGAAGAAGCGGGTCTGCATCGCCGGGCTCCTGGCCATGGGGCATGAGGTGCTCCTCATGGACGAGCCCACCGCCGGCCTCGATCCCATGGGGGAGTACCGGATGATGGAACTCCTGACTCGGCTCAATCGCGACCAGGGGGTGACCGTCGTCATGGCGACCCACTCGGTGGACCTGGTCCCCCTCTTCCTCCACCGGCTCCACATCCTGAGCCGGGGGAAGATCGTCCGGAGCGGTCCTCCCGAGGAGGTCTTCACCGCACCAGCCGAACTGGAAAGCGTCAAGCTGCGGCTTCCCCACATCGCCGAGCTGATCCACCGGCTGAAGCATGAGGACGGCCTTCCCTTCCGGCGGCTTCCCCTCACCATTGGCGAGGCGCGGCGGGAGATTGTCGAAGTAATGGAAATGAAAAGGAGCAGTTCATGAAAACCGCAATCTTGCTGATGGCCCACGGGAGCCGCATTGCCGAGGCCAACGACGCCGTGCGGGAGATCGCCGCCATGGTGAAGGAGATGACCGGCTACGACATCGTGGAGGTGTCGTTCCGGGAGCAGCACCTCCCCAACATCCAGGAGGGGATCGACGCCTGCGTGGCGAAAGGGGCGAGGCGGGTGCTGCTGATGCCCTACTTCCTCTTCGTGGGGGCCCACGTCCAGGAGGACCTTCCCGAGGAGATGGCCCAGGCCCGGGAGCGCTACCCCAAAGTCGAATTCGCCATGGGGCCGCACCTTGGTGTTCACCGCAAGCTTGCCGAGGTGGAAGTGGAGCGGATCGCCGAGGCCCTTACCGCCACGGGGTGGCGCTGATGTCGGTCCACCTCGCCCCCGAGGAGATCGAGGCCGAATCGTTCCGCCTCATCGATGAAGAAGTGGGAACCCATCCCTGGGGGCCTGCCGAGTGGCCGGTGGTGCGGCGGGCGATCCACACGAGCGCCGATTTCGACTACGTCCGCACCATGGTCTTCTCCCCCCGGGCCGTGGACCGCGCTGTGGTGGCACTGCGGAAGGGGGTGGGGATTGTCACCGACACCACCATGGCCCTGGCGGGGATTGCCAAGCCGCGGCTCGAGCGTTTCGGCATCGATGCCGCCTGCTTCGTGGCCGACCCGGAGGTGGCCCGGGAGGCGAAGGCGCTCGGCATTACCCGTTCTATTGTGGCCATGCGCAGGGGTGCGGCAGACGGAGGGAACGGCATCTTTGTCATCGGCAACGCTCCTACGGCCCTCTTCGAGCTGTTGCGTCTCATCCGCGAGGAAGGGGTGCGGCCGGCGCTGATCGTGGGGCTGCCGGTGGGGTTCGTGGGGGCCGCAGAGAGCAAGGAGGCCCTTCTGGCCCTGGAGGATGAGTTTCCCGACATCCCCTTCATCACCAACCGGGGGCGCAAGGGGGGGTCCAACGTGGCCGCTGCCGTGGTGAATGCGCTCCTGATCCTGGCGGAGGAGGCGGGGTAGGGTGACTCCTGCCGGCCACGTTCCATGAACACGAAACCACTCCGTCACGGTTACACCACCGGCGCCTGTGCCGCCGCCGCCGCCAAGGGGGCAGCCCGGATGCTTCGGGAGCAGCGTCCCGTGGAGGAGGTGGAGCTCGTCCTTCCCACAGGAGAGCGGGTCGCTTTCCGCCTCCATGGCCAGGAATTTGATGACAGCGCTGCCTCCTGCTTCGTGGTGAAGGACGCGGGGGACGACCCCGACGTGACCAACGGCGCCGAGATCCATGCCCGGGTCCGGCGTGAGTCCCTGAACCGCTCCGGCGCCCGGACCATGGTCTTCGTGGACGGCGGGAAGGGGGTCGGCACGGTGACCAAACCGGGGCTCGGGGTGGGGGTGGGGAATCCGGCCATCAACCCGGTGCCGATGCGGATGATCACCGAGGGGGTGAAGAAAGAGTTCTCCGTCGTCTGCCTTCCCCAGGTTCTCCACGTCACCATCTCCATCCCCAACGGCGAGGAACTGGCGAAGAAGACCCTCAATGCCCGCCTCGGCATCGTGGGGGGGCTCTCCATCCTCGGCACCACCGGCATCGTGCGCCCCATCTCCACCAAGGCCTGGACCGATACCCTCGATGCTGCCCTGGACGTGGCCCGGGCCTGCGGCTGCGAAACGATTGTCCTCTCCACGGGGAGGACCAGCGAGTTGGTGGCTATAAAGGCCGGGATCGGGGACCGGGGACCGGGGACCGGGAAAACCTTGCCCGAAGAGGCCTATGTGATGATGGGGGACCACGTGGGGTACGCGCTCCGGGCCTGCGCCCGCAAGGGGGTGCGTCACGTTATCCTGGTGGGGCAGTTCGCCAAGCTCCTCAAGATTGCCTGCGGCCACGAGCAGACCCACGTCTCCTCCTCGGAGCTGGATCTGCAAATGCTGGCGGAGTGGCTTCACGAATTGGGTTCCCGGTCCCCGGTCCTCGGCCCCTGGTCCCGGTACAACACCGCCCGCCAGGTGCTGGAGGAGTCGGGTAACGACTCGCTCTTCATGGAGCTCGTCTGTACCCGGGCCCGTGATGCGGCCCGGCGCCTGGCCCCTTCCCTCGACATCAAGGTTTTGCTGGCAGGGTACGATTCAACGGTGCTATATTTCGGGTAAAATTTCGGCATGGAAACCTTCGTCGGGGAGAATGTCATGACAGAGCCTCGTATCCATATCCCGCGAGACAGAATCATAGAATTCTGCCAGCGGTGGAAGATCACGGAGTTTTCACTTTTCGGCTCGGTGCTCCGCGACGATTTCCGGCCTGACAGCGATGTTGACGTGCTGATTTCCTTTGCCCCTGATGCTGCTTGGACCTTGCTCGACCATGTGGATATGCAGGACGAGCTCCAAACGATCTTCGGCCGGAGCGTGGATCTCGTGAGCCGCAAGGGGATAGAGCGGAGTCGGAATGAACTGCGACGCAAGGCCATACTTGAGTCGGCGGAGATCTTCTATGAAGCCGCGTGACCTGGCTTCGCTCGTTGACATCATCGAAGCCGCTCGTTTGGCCCGGAGTTTCCTGGCTGGAATCGCCAAGAATAATTTCGATTCGAATCTGATGGTCCAGTCCGCCGTCATACGCCAGATCGAGGTCATGGGGGAGGCGACGAAGCGACTCTCGGAGGAGTTCCGAAATGACCATCCCCATGTCCCCTGGCGCAAGATCGCCGGCATGCGGGATATTCTGATCCACGCCTACGATCATGTGGACCCGGATGAAGTCTGGAATGTCGTGACGGGTGCCATGCCCGGGCTCCTCGAGCAGCTCGAACTGCTCCTGAAATCACAACGATTGGATGGTTAATAAAGGAGGTTCCCCCATGCCTCACCAGAAAATCTACCTTGTCGGCGCAGGCATCGAAGGGTGGGAAGGGTTCGGCGCCAAGGCCCTGGAGGTCATCGGCAAGGCTGAGGTTCTCGTCGGCCACAAGCGGCACCTGGATATCTTCTCCGACTTCACCGGGAAGAAACAGGAACTGGGCGACCTCTCCATCCTCCTGGAGCAGCTCAGGAGCACCGACAAGCGGACCGTGGTCCTCGGTTCCGGCGACCCGAACTTTTTCGGCATCGCCCGGTTCCTGCTCCGCAACCTCCCCAAGGAGCGGATCGAGATCTTCCCCAACGTGACGAGCGTCCAGTACGCCTTTGCCCAGATCAAGGAGCCGTGGGACGACGCCATCTTCGTCTCGGTCCACGGCCGGGGGCTCAAGGGGGCCGTGGACCGGATCGTGGCCGCCGAGAAGGTGGCGGTCCTCACCGACAAGACCAACTCCCCGGCGGCCATCGCCCGGGAGCTCATCGCCCGGGGTGCCGAGGGGTACGAGGCGTGGCTCTGCGAGAACCTGGGGCTCCCCGGCGAGAAGTTCACCAGGACCGACGTGAAGGGGCTCCTGGAGCTGCCGGCGGCGGAGCTGAACATCCTCATTCTCATCAAGGCGTGGGAACCCCAGCTGGCCCAGTACCCGGTCATCGGCATCGACGATGACGAGTTCGCCACCGCCAAGAAGCTCATCACCAAGCAGGAGGTACGGGCCGTGACCCTGTCGAAGCTTCGGCTCCAGGATGACCTCGTTATGTGGGACATCGGCGCCGGGAGCGCTTCCGTCTCCATCGAAGCATCGAATCTCATGCCCAACGGCCGGATCTTCGCCCTGGAGAGGAATCCCCAGTACCTCGGCTTCATCCGCGATAACCTGAAAAAGTTCGTGGCCCGCAACGTGACCCTCGTGGAGGCCTTCGCCCCCGAGGGGCTCGACGATCTCCCGGACCCGGACCGGGTCTTCATCGGCGGTTCCGGCGGCATGCTGGAGGAGATCATTGATGCCGTGGACCGGCGCCTCAAATCCGAGGGGGTCATCGTTCTCAATGCCGTGACCCTCGACACCCTCACCAAGGCCGTGGAGTTCCTGGAGGACCACGGCTACACGGTGGAGGTGGCCTGCATCAATGTGGCCAAAACCAAGGGGCTCACCGAGTACAAGATGTTCGAGTCCCACAATCCTGTCTATATCATCACCGCCTGGAAGAGTGACGAATGACCGCTAAGATTTATGCCGTCGGCGTCGGCCCCGGCGACCCCGAGCTCCTGACGAGAAAGGCCGAGCGGATCATCCGTTCGGCCGCCGTCATCTGCGCCCCCACCGGCGCGGCCGATGCGGCCAGCTACGCCCTCTCCATCGTGGAGGACCTCATCGACCCCTCCCGCCAGGAGGTGCTTCCCCAGGTCTTTCCCATGCGCAAGGACCAGGAGGGGCTTGAAGCGTTCTGGGACGAGGCGGCCGCCCAGGTGGCCGCGCGGGTGCGGGCGGGGAGGGACGTGGCCTTCATCACCATCGGCGACCCGTTCCTCTACTCCACCTTCCTCTACCTCTATCGTATCTTTCAAGAGCGCTACCCGGATATCCCTGTCGAGATCGTGCCGGGGATATCCAGCATCAACGCCGCCGCTGCCGCTGCCGGCGTCCCCCTGGGGATGGCCGCCGAGCGGATCGCCATCCTCCCCACCACCTACGAGGACGACGAACTGCGCAGGACCTTCGCCGACTTCGATACCGTCATCCTCATGAAGGTGAACCGGGTCTTCGACCGGATTTACGCCCTGTTGAAGGAGCTGGGGCTGGAGCGGAAGGGGGTATTTGTCCGCCGGGTCGGTTCCGCCGACGAAGAGGTGATCTTCGACTTGGAGCGGCTCGTGGGGGAGAAGCTCGATTACCTGTCGCTGCTGATTGTGAAAAAGTAGGAGCCCTTAGTGACCATCGTCCATTTCATCGGCGCCGGTCCCGGCGATGCCGAACTTATAACTGTAAAGGGTGCCCGGCTCCTGCGGGAGGCGGATGTGGTGGTCTATGCCGGAAGCCTCGTGGATCGGGAGCTGGTCCGCACCTACGCCGCCGATGCTGAGGTTTACGACTCCGCCTCCATGACCCTGGAGGAGACCACGGCGGTCCTGGGCCAGGCGGTGGCGGACGGGAAGCGGGCCGTGCGGCTCCACACCGGTGATCCATCCATCTACGGAGCCATTCAGGAGCAGATGGCGGAGCTGGACCGGCTCGGTATTGCCTATGCCGTTGTCCCTGGGGTGACGAGCGCCTTTGCCGCCGCAGCGGCCCTCAGGCAGGAACTGACTCTCCCTGAAGTCTCCCAGACCGTCATCATCACGC
Source organism: Geobacter grbiciae (assembly GCF_018531165.1). Taxonomy (NCBI): domain Bacteria; kingdom Pseudomonadati; phylum Thermodesulfobacteriota; class Desulfuromonadia; order Geobacterales; family Geobacteraceae; genus Geobacter; species Geobacter grbiciae. The sequence goes on from NZ_JAHDIW010000005.1 coordinate 55,108, forward strand.
GCCTTGCGGGGCGGACCCCGGTGCCGGAGCGGGAGAAGCTGACCGAAATCGCCAGGATCGGGGCAACGCTCGTCATCTACCTGTCGATCTCCATGGTGGAGCAGGTGGTGGCGGAGCTCCTGCAGGGGGCCTACACTCCGGCCACTCCGGTAGCGGTGGTGTCCAGGGCGTCGTGGCCCGACGAGCACGTGGTGGAGGGGACCCTGGCCGACATCGCCGGAAAGGTCCGGGACGCCGGTATCGGCAAGCAGGCCATCATCCTCGTGGGGGATGTGCTGAAGGCCCGCCGGGAAGGGCTCAAGAGCAAATCGCTCCTGTACGACAAGGGATTTTCCCACAAGTTCCGCAAGGGGATCGTTACCTAGTTTTCTCTGTGACCTCGGTGTCCTCTGTGGCAAAGGAGGCATGTTTTGCGCATCGCCATCATCGCCATAACCCGCAACGGCGCCCGGCTCGGCACGCAGCTGCGGGACGGGCTCGGAAGCGCGGAGCTCTACGTCCTGCAGAAATTCGCCGGGCAAGCAGGGACGGGGGCCGTTCCCTTTGCGGGGGAGCTCAAGGGACTGGTGGCGGAACTCTGGCCTGCCTTCGACGGTTTTGTCTTTATCATGGCCACGGGAATCGTGGTCCGGATGGTGGCACCCCACCTGGTTGCCAAGGATCTGGACCCGGCGGTGGTGGTGATGGACGATGCCGGCAAATTCGCCGTCTCTCTTCTCTCGGGGCACCTGGGGGGGGCCAACGAGCTCGCCTGCCGCTGTGCTTTCGTGACCGGCGCCCGGGAGGTGATTACCACCGCCACCGACGCCAACAATCTCCCTTCCTTTGATATGCTGGCCAAGGAGGAGGGGTGGGCCATCGACGACCTCTGCCGGGTAAAGACCCTGAACGCGCTCATTCTTGAGGGGGAGGAGATCGCCGTGGTGGACCCCACCGACCGGGTGCGGACCGCCTTCCACGGCACGGCGCGACTCACCTTCCACGATACCTTTGTGGAGGCCCTCCAGAGCGGCGCCAAGGGTTTTGTCTTCGTCACCAACCGACGGCTCCCCCCCCAGGCCCAGGCGGACAGCCTCCTCATCCTGCGCCCCCGCAACCTGGCCCTCGGCATCGGCTGCAACAGCGGCACCGGGGCCGAGGAAATAGCAGCGGTGGTGGACGCCCAGATGAAGCGCCTCTTCCTCTCCCTGAAGAGCGTCGCTTGCATCGGGAGCGCCGTGGCCAAACAGGAGGAGGCAGGGCTTCTGGCCTTTGCCCGGGAGCACGGCCTCCCCCTTCGTTTTTTCGAGAGCGGGGAGCTGAACGGTGTTGCCGTGCCGTCACCCCCTTCGGCCCATGCCCTGGAGGCCATTGGCGCCACCGGCGTTGCCGAACCGGCCGCAGTGCTGGCATCCAGCGGCGGGCGGCTCCTGCTGAAAAAGATCAAGAGCGGCAACGTGACGCTCGCCATCGCTGAAATACCGTAAGCTATCAAGAATCCAGAATTCAGAAGCCAGAATTCAGAAGAAAAGCACGGTCTTTTCATGATGGCTACTTCTGTATTCTGACTCCTGACTCCTTCATTTGAGGTTAACCATGTCCAAGCTCTACGTCGTCGGCATCGGTCCCGGCGACCTCGACCATATGACCTTCCAGGCCAACGAGGCCCTTGACGCCGCCGATGCGGTGGTGGGGTACAAGACCTACCTGGACCTGATCGCCCCTCTCATCGCCGGCAAGGAGATTGTCTCCTCCGGCATGATGAAGGAGGTGGAGCGCTGCCGCGAAGCCTTGGACCTGGCCGCCTCGGGGAAGACGGTGGCCCTGGTCTCCAGCGGCGACGCCGGCATCTACGGCATGGCGGGGCTCGCCCTGGAGCTGGCGGCGGAGTTGGTCGCCCCCCCCGAGATCGTGGTGGTTCCCGGCGTTTCGGCCGTGCAGGCGGCTGCAGCGGTCCTCGGCGCTCCCCTTATGCATGATTTCACCGTCATCTCCCTCTCGGATCTCCTGACCCCGTGGGACCTCATCGAACGGCGGCTTGTGGCCGCCGCTACGGCCGATTTCGTCGTAGCCCTCTACAACCCCCGGAGCAAGGGGCGGGTGCAGCAGATCGAGGAGGCCCGGCAGATCCTCCTGTCTGCCCGGCCGGCCGATACCCCGGTGGGGATCGTCCGCAACGCCTTGCGGGAGGGGGAGGAGCGGATCGTCACCACCCTCGGAAGGATGCTCGACCACCCCATCGATATGTTCTCCCTGGTCATCGTGGGGAACTCTGCCACTTTCGTCGACCCGGCGGGGCGGATGGTGACGCCGCGCGGCTATAAGGCAGGGACCAGGGACCAGGGACCGGGGACCGGGGAAAAACAAAAAAACTCAGCAGATGAGCATATTGCGGATTCCCCGTCTCGGGTTTTGAATTCCCGGTCCCCGGTCCCCGGTCCCCGGTCCCTGATGGTGGTCGGTACGGCCTCCGATGTGGGCAAATCGGTCCTCACGGCCGGCATCTGCCGCATCCTCAAGAACCGGGGCCTTCGGGTGGCCCCTTTCAAGTCCCAGAACATGGCCCTCAACTCGGCGGTCACCCCCGAGGGAGGGGAGATCGGCCGGGCCCAGGCGGTACAGGCGGCGGCCTGCGGTATCCCTCCCCATACCGACATGAACCCGATCCTTCTGAAACCTTCCTCCGATACGGGAAGTCAGGTCATCGTCGCGGGTGAGGTGGTGGGGAACATGTCGGTGCGGGAGTACCACGCCTATAAACCCATGGCTTTCGAGCGGGTACGGGAAAGTTTTGACCGCCTCTCCTCGGCCCACGATGTCGTGGTCATCGAGGGGGCCGGAAGCATCGCCGAGATCAACCTGAAAGCCCACGACATCGCCAACCTGAAGGTGGCCGAGATGGCCGGATGCCGGGCTATCCTCGTGGCCGACATCGACCGGGGCGGGGTCTTCGCCCAGATTATTGGGACCCTGGAGCTTCTGGAGCCGGCCGAGCGGGAGCGGATAGCCGGCATCGTCATCAACAAGTTCCGGGGAGATGCCTCGCTTCTCACGCCGGGAATCAAGTTCGTGGAGAAGCGGACCGGCGTGCCGGTTCTGGGGGTGGTCCCCTGCTTCAGCGGTTTCCGCATCCCCGAGGAGGACAGCGTCGCCCTGGAAAAACGGGGATCGGGGACCGGGGACCGGGGGCCGGGGGAAAAGATCAAAATCGGGGTGGTGAAGCTGCCGCGGATCTCCAACTACACCGACTTCGACGCCTTGGAAGCGGAACCCGACGTGCGTCTTACCTACGTGGAAGGGGCGGACCAGCTCCGGGGGCTCGATCTCCTCATTATCCCCGGGAGCAAGGCGACCACCACCGACCTCTACTTCCTCATGGAGCGGGGGCTCTTCGAGGCGATCCGGGCCTTCCAGGGGCCCATCGTGGGCATCTGCGGCGGCTACCAGATGCTGGGAAAGCGGGTCTCCGACCCCCACGCCGTGGAGTCGAGGATCCGGGAGGCCGAAGGGCTGGGTCTTCTGGACGTGGTGACGGTGATGCTGGAAAAGAAGACCACCCACCAGGCCCGGGCGGAGCTGCTGCCGGCAGGGTACCAGGTGGCTCCCCGCTGCCGGGGGGAACTGGAGGGGTACGAAATTCACATGGGGGAAACGATCCTCGGCCCCAGCGTCCGCCCCTTTGCCCGGGCCACGGAGCGGTCGGGGCGCATGGTGGAGGTGCTGGACGGCGCAGTCTCCTGCGACGGCCGGGTCTTCGGCACCTACCTCCACGGCATTTTCGACAACGCCGGCTTCCGGTCCGCCTTCCTCAATAAACTCCGGCGGGCCAAGGGGCTTGTTGAGCGCCCCGCGGCGGAAGCGCAGGACGACCCCTTTGATCTCCTGGCGGCCCACCTGGAGAAGCACCTGGACATGGAGCGGCTCCTGGCCGTCTGCGGGCTTGCCCGGTGACCGAGGCCGGCGCGGTCGTTTTGGCTGCGGTCCTGCTCGATCTTCTGTTTGGTGACCCCCGCTGGTTCCCCCATCCGGTGGTGGCCATCGGTAAGCTGATCGCGGCCCTGGAAAAGTTCCTGCGGCGGTTCGTGACCAACGAGCGTGCCGGCGGGGTGCTTCTCCTCCTGCTGACCGTTGGCATCTCCGCCGGCGTCGCCTGGGGGGCGGTGCGGGGAGCTTCTCTCGTCCACCCGCTCGCTGGAGTCGTTGTGTCGGCTCTCCTCGGGTGGACCTGTCTGGCGGCCCGGTCCCTCCACGGGGAATCGAAGCGGGTGGCCGACGCCCTGGTACGGGGCGACCTGCCGGAGGCCCGGCGGTATCTCTCCTTTATCGTGGGACGGGACACTGCTGGACTTTCCGAGCCGGAGGTCTGGCGCGGCGCCGTGGAGACCGTGGCTGAGAACACTTCCGACGGAGTCATCGCCCCGCTCCTCTTCCTCATGGTTGGCGGGACGCCCCTGGCCCTGGCCTACAAGGCGGTCAACACCCTCGATTCCATGGTGGGGTACAAAAACGAGCGATACCTTCTCTTCGGCTGGGCCTCGGCCCGGTGCGACGATCTGGCCAACCTGATCCCGGCCAGGCTCACGGGGCTCCTCATGTCCCTCGTTGCCCCCCTCGTGGGGCTGTTGGGCATCAATGCCTGGCGGATGATGCTTCGGGACGGCCGCAACCACTCATCCCCCAATAGCGGCATCCCCGAGGCGGCCGCCGCCGGCGCCCTCGGCGTGCAACTGGGGGGGACCAACATCTATTTCGGCAAGCCGGTGGCGAAGCCCACCATCGGCGATCCCCTCAACCCCCTCGACGCCACGGCCTGGCAGGGTGCCGTGCGGCTCATGTACGGCGCCGAGGGGCTCCTTCTGCTGGCCTGGGGAGCCTTTGCGCTGCGAGGTATCATTACTCCATGAAAGAAACCTTCGACCACGGCGGCACGATCTTCTCTGTTGCCCGTCAATTGGGCGTTTCCCCCGATGAGATCCTCGACTTCTCGGCGAGCATCAACCCCCTCGGCCCCCCGGAGGAGGCACGCGGAGCGGTGACGGCCGCCTTTGACCGGCTCGTCCACTACCCCGACAGCGGGGCCACGGAACTGCGGGATGCCCTGGCCCGCCGCCACCATCTTCTTCCCGATAATATCTGCGTTGCCAATGGCTCCACGGAACTGATTTATCTGGTTCCCCGGCTCGTCGGCGGCAGACGCGGCCTCATCGTCGCCCCCCCCTTCTCCGAGTATGCCAAGGGGCTCTCCCGGGCCGGCTGGGAGATCGACTATCTGGACCTCTCCCCCGCCGATTGCTTTACCCTTCACCTGGAGGCTCTCGACCAGCGTCTGGCGAAGGGGTGCGATCTCCTCTTTCTCGCCAATCCCGGCAATCCGACAGGGGTGCTTATCCCCCGCGAGGTCATCGTTGAGGTCGTCAGCCTCTGCCGCCGCCACGGTACCTTCCTCGTTCTCGATGAGGCGTTCATCGACTTTTGCGAGGAGGAGTCGTCCACGGACCTGGTGGTCGCAGGGGAAGGGGCTGTGGTACTCCGCTCCATGACCAAGTTCTACGCCATTCCGGGGCTCCGACTCGGCTACGCCATGGGGAGCGAGGAGGTAATCGCCCGGCTCTCCGCTCTGCGGGAGCCCTGGAGCGTCAACACCCTGGCCCAGGCCGCCGGCCTCGCCTGTCTGGCTGACGGGGAGTACCCGGCCCGGACCCGCGCCCTCGTGGAGACGGAGCGGGAGTGGCTTTCCGCCGGCATCGCCAGACTGCCGGGGCTTGCGGTCTATCCTTCCGCCGCCAACTACCTCCTGGTGCGGATTGACGCCGGACCCACGGCCCCGGAGCTGGCCACGCGGCTTCTCGCCGAGCGGGTTCTCATCCGGGACTGCTCCTCCTTCCGGGGGCTTTCGGAGCGGTTCTTCCGGGTTGCCGTGCGGGGGACAGAGGAGAATAGAAGGCTTCTGGAATTGTTGGGGAGGGTTTTTGCTGTGGATATCACTCGAAAACACAGAGCAACTGAGCAACTGAGAAAAATCTTTGAGAATGAATAACCTGGAGCAATAGTTACAGTACCCTGTGGGCTTGACGAGTTGCTTTCTCTGTTGCTCTGTTGCTCTGTGTTATTAAGCGAGAGGGGAGTCTTAGCCCCGCTTGCCGCTCTGGAGGATCACCACCCGGCAGCCGGGGAGCGCCAGCCGCAGGCGGTCGAGCCCCCCGTCGGTGACCGGGGCGTTGCTGATCGTGAGGGAGCGGAGCCGCGGCAGGTATCTGAGGGAGGTGAGCCCGGCGTCGGTGACCAGGGTGTCGTAGAGGTAGATTCGTTCGAGGTTTTTCAACTCCAGGAGATGGACTATCCCCTCGCTGGTTATTCCTTCGCCCGACAGGTAGAGTTCTCTTATACCCGTGAGCCGCAGGATGTGGGTCAGGTCTTCGTCGGCGATGCCGTAGAGGAAGCAGGCCTGGAGGTCGTCGGCCTGGAGGGTGCCGAGGAGGTCCAGGTCGGCCACGGCCCCTTCCCGCACATCGAGCCGCAGTCCCTTTCCCGCCGGCACGGCCACGGCGCCGAGTGCTTCGCCGAGGCGCTTCCAGTCGAGGAAGCTCCCCGAATTCCGTTCGCGAACGAAGAGGGCTCCGAGGGGACGGTCGGCGGGAAACCGGACGGTGCGGAAGGTGCCCGCCGGCGGTGACGGTGGTGTTTGAGCGGCCTGGGGGGCATCATCGGCATGGCGTCCGCGGCCCAACTCGTTGAGGGTTCTGCAGGAGGCGAGAATCTCGGCGTCAAGCCTCGACGCCATCTCGGCGATGATGTCGTGCCCCCGCCACCGGGCGTCCTGTACACGCTGGATCAGGCGGTAGAGATCGGTGTTCCGGAGCCGGGCCATCTCCAGCTCCACTCCCCTGATCCGCTCCACCACCCGGCCGATGCGCCGGATGACCAGGGCAAGCTCGCCGGCGGTGCCGACGGCCACGGCCGCTTCGGGGGAGAGTTGCCACTCTTCCAGGATTGCCTGGAGGGTGACCCGGTCCTCTTCGGCGTAGGCCCGGTTTGCCTCGGCCATGAGCTTCTGGCGGCGCCTGCGGTCCTCGTCGGACTCGGCGAAGTCGGGGTGGATCGCTTTGGCCACCCGGCGGTAGACGTTGCGGATTCCCTCGTTTTTCACCGTTGGCGCGATGCCCGGTTTTACCCGGGGGATATCCTCAAGTTCCGGTTCGTCATCCTGAAAACCGTAGTGCCGCCGCTCGTCTCCATCCCCCGTTCGGCTTCTGGCGGCGGCCCCAGAGCGGACCCTAGCAAGCTCCTGCCGCAGCTGGTCCAGTTCCCGGATCCGGTCTGCCATCTGCACGGAGTAGAGCTTCTCGAACTCCCGGATCTCCTCCCGAAGATCCTCCAGGTCGTGTTCGAGCCGTGCCAGACGCCGCTCCAGGGCGTGAAACTCCCGCCGCTTGCGTTCAAGCTCCTGCTCATCCGCAGTTGGTGTCCGTTTGTATCCTGATTTCATGAAAACCTGGAACGTTGAGAATGATGGTGCGGTGTTACGGGTTGAGAAGCGCCCGCTCAAGCTCGGGGGAGAGCCCCTTCTGTCCCGAGGCCGGGTACTGCTCCCGCTCCCAGAGGAAGAGGCCGGTGGTCTCGTCGAAGACGCGGACGGGCGCACTCCCCGGCAGCGGCATGATGGCGTACTCGGCGGCGAAGATGGTGCATCCCTCCAGGGCATGGCCGCCGAAAACCTTCCCCTCTTCGTCGGAAAGGGAGAGATGGAGGTGGACGAAGGGCCTGCCGTCCCGCAGCGATATGTTCCCCAGGCCGGAAATGATCTCCAGGGGTTTGGCGAAGGGGAGCTCCCGGTAGCTCTTGCTCCACTGGTCGTAAAAGCCGAGTTTTGCCCCCTGGAGGGCGCCGATCACCTGGATGGCGCCGGCCCGGATACCGTTGGCGCCGGCCGCCTCGATGAGGGCGCCGATCAGGTCCGCCTGGTGGGGGAGCTTGCCCATGAACATCGCCGTACCTCCGTCGTGTTCCGCCGGGGTGGCGGATTTCGGCCACTGTAGCCCATCTGCCCATGGGAGTCAACGGAGGGATTCCCCCTTGACAAGCACCGGACGGGGGGTATTTTAGAGCGGCAACCACCGCTTGTTATTCCTGCTTCGGCTGCCCCGTTTGCGGGCGAAAAAAGAGGGTTCATGAGACGCATTGCATTCATGGTTTTGGTGCTGGTCCTGGCGGCGCTCGCTTCCGGGTGCCGGAAAACGGAGGAAAAGGGTGCCGGCGGGATCGGCAAGCCGCGGATCGTCGCCACCATCTTCCCGGTCTACGAATTTGCCCGCGCCGTGGCAGGGGACAAGGCCGAGGTGACACTCCTCCTCCCTCCCGGCATGGAGCCCCACAGTTTCGAGCCCCAGCCGGGCGACATCGTGCGGGTAAGCAAGGCCGATCTCTTTATCTACACGAACCGGTACATGGAGCCGTGGGCCGGCGAGATCGTCAAGGGGGCCGGCGGCAGGAAGCTCACCGTGGTCGATGCGAGCCGGGGGGCAAAATTCCTCAAGGCAGGCGAGGGGAATAATCACGACGACCATGGCCACGGAGGGCACAGCCATGGCGGCGAGCGGATGGACCCCCACCTCTGGCTCGATTTCACCAACGCCCAGCTCATGGTGGACAACATCGCCGCAGCCCTTGCCGCAGCGGATCCGGCGAACCGGTCCGTCTACCTTGCCAATGCCGCCGCCTACCGCGCCAGGCTGGCCGACCTGGACGAACGGTACCGCAAGGGGCTCGCTTCGTGCGCCACGCGAACCATCCTCCATGGCGGGCACTACGCCTTCGGCTACCTGGCCAACCGCTACGGCCTCCGCTACCTGTCGGCCTATGCCGTTTCCGCCGACGCCGAGCCGACCCCGGCGAAGCTGGCGCAACTCGTGAATCAGGTGCGGGCCGAGGGACTGAAGTACATCTTCACCGAGGAGCTTCTCGATCCCCGCACCGCAGAGACCATCGCCCGGGAGACCGGCGCCTCCATCCTCATGCTCCACGGCGCCCATACCGTCTCGAAGGCCGATCTGGACAGGGGAGTCACCTTTATGGAGCTCATGGAGAAGAATCTGAAGAATCTGCGGGAGGGGCTCCAATGCCGGTAGGGGTGGTCACGGTCCAGGGGCTCTCCCATGCCTACCAGGGGGTCGACGCCCTGCTCGACGTATCGTTTGCCGTGGAAAAGGGGAGCTACGTGGGGATTGTCGGTCCCAACGGCTCGGGGAAGAGCACCCTTGTCCGCTGCATTCTGGGGCTTGCCCGCCCCGACCGGGGGCGCGTCGACCTCTTCGGAACCCCCCTCGCTTCCTTCGATCAGTGGCAGCGGGTCGGCTACCTCCCCCAGGGGCTCCAGCATTTCAATCCCCATTTTCCGGCCACCGTCGCCGAGGTGGTGGCGCTGGGACTCCTGGCCAACCGGAGCTTCCCCCGCCGCGTTCACCGGGAGGACGCCGGGGCCGTTGATCGGGCACTGGAGCTCATGGGTATCGGCGGCATCCGCAACCGGCTCATCGGCGAACTTTCCGGCGGCCTGCGGCAGCGGGTGCTCCTGGCCCGGGCCATGGTGAACGGGCCGGAACTCCTTGTCCTGGACGAACCCACCACGGCCCTGGATCCGGAGACCCGGGAAGTTTTCTACCGCACCATTCAGGAGCTGAACCGGGAGCGGAAAACCACCGTCATCCTCGTGACCCACGACAGCGGCACCATCGGCCGCTACGCGTCGAGTCTCCTCTACCTGGACAAGCGGCTCGTCTTCTACGGGGGTTTCGACGACTTCTGCGGTTCGCCGGAAATGGGCGACTTTTTCGGCTCCCACTCCCAGCACCTGATCTGCCATCGGCATCAAGACGGAGCACCCCGGTGACGTTCCTCGACATCTTTCAGTACGGCTTTCTCCTTCGGGCCCTTGCAGCCGGTTCCCTCATCGCGGCCCTCTGCGCAGTACTCGGGGTATTCCTCGTCCTGCGGCGCCTCTCACTCATCGGCGACGGCCTGGCCCATGTCACCTTCGGGAGCGTGGCGCTGGCCCTGTTCCTCCGTTTCCAGTCGGTCTATGCCACCGTCGCCGCCATCCCGGCCGTGCTCCTGGCGGCCCTGGGGATCCTGAGGCTGGCCGAGCGGGCGCGGATCTACGGCGACGCCGCCATCGGCATCGTCTCGTCCCTGGGGGTCGCCACCGGCATCCTGCTGGCGAGCATGGCCGGTGGCTTCAATGTGGACCTCTTCAGCTACCTCTTCGGCAACATCCTCTCCATCAGCCCCTTCGAACTGGGGCAGACGGCGGTCCTTTTCGTCATCGTCTGCCTCACGGTGCTCCTCTGCTATCACGACCTCTTCGCCATCGCCTTTGACGAGGAACTGGCCCGCACCTCGGGAATCCGGGTCGATCGGATCAACGCGGTGCTTGTTCTCCTTACGGCGCTCACTGTGGTCCTGGCCATGAAGGTGGTGGGGATCATGCTCATCTCGGCGCTTCTCATCCTCCCGGCGGTCACGTCGCTGCAGGTGGCCCGGGGGTTCCGGACCGCCATTGTCCTCGCCGTGGTTCTCGGGGTCCTGTCGGTGGTGGCCGGGATCGTCATCTCGTTCCTGGCGAACCTCCCTGCCGGCGCCACTATCATCCTGGTGAACTTCACCCTGTTCCTCATCTCCTTCGGGCTACGAAAGCTGCGGAAGTAGCGCGCAAAAAAAGATTCCTCTCCCTGGCAAAGTAGTCTATCATCCAGCCGTTTCGAGATCAGCCGCAGGAGAAGAGACCATGGGCGAAACCGTCAGATTCGGCATCTCCATCGACGACAAACTGTTGGAGAGTTTCGACCGCCTCATCGAGCAGAAGGGGTACATGAACCGCTCCGAGGCGGTCCGCGACCTGATCCGCGCGGCGCTGGTGGAGCTCAAGTGGGAGGGGGGCGAGGAGGAGACCGTCGGCACCGTGACCCTCGTCTACAACCACCACGTCCGGGACCTCTCCGACAAGCTCACCGAGCAGCAGCATTCCCACCACAACGAGATCGTCTCGGCCCTCCACGTCCATCTGGATGCCCACAACTGTCTTGAGGTCCTCGTGGTGCGAGGCAAGGCCCGGGAGGTGAAGAAGATCGCCGACGAGCTGATTGGCGTGAAGGGGGTCAAACACGGCAAGCTCGTCATGACCACCACGGGGGAGGAACTGCACTGAAAGGCCGGGACCGGGGTCCGGGAAAAGCGGTCAGGGGCGTTGAAAAATAGGGCGCGTTGTGCTCTAATCTACCGGTGAAATCGAACGTTTTCATAGCCCTCGGCTCGAACCAGGGGGATCGGGAGTTGAACCTTCTCCGGGCCGTGGCCGAGATCGGCAGGCTGGAGCAGACCCGCATCACGGCCCTTTCCGGCTTTTACGACACCGACCCCGTCGGGCCAGTGGACCAGCCCAACTTCCTCAACGCTGTCCTGAGGCTCGAAACGGCCCTCTCGCCCCGCCGGTTGCTCGCGGAACTCCAGCGGATCGAAACCGACGTGTTCCGGAGGGTGCGGGACGTCCCGTGGGGACCGCGCTCCATGGACCTGGACATCCTCCTCTACGGCGATCTCATCCTTGACGAAGAGGGGCTCGTCATCCCCCATCCCCGGCTCCACGAGCGGCGCTTCGTGCTGGTTCCCCTGGCGGAGATCGCCCCCCACCAGCTTCATCCCCGGCTCGGAAAAAGGGTGGACGAGCTGCTTCGTTTGCTCCCTCCCGGAGAGCGGGTGACCAGGATTTAGGAGTTTGCCGATGCGGCTGATTATCATGCTCATCCTGTTTTATGTGGGCTTCAGGATCGTGCAGGGTTTTTTGAACAAGAAGCAGGAAGAGAAGCCGACGATACCTGACCCGGAGAAGGAGGAGACCTTCCAGGACCCGGTCTGCGGCGTCTACGTCACCGAGGACGACGCCGTCATCGGCCGCCACGAGGGGAAAAGAATCCATTTCTGCTCCATGGCCTGCCTGGAGAAGTACCAGGCCGGCCTTGAGCATGCAGGCACCACCCATAACCAATCAAACCCGGAGGAACGAAAATGAAGTTTTTCATCGACACCGCAGACGTGAACGAAATCCGCGAGGCCCACGAGCTGGGGCTCGTGGACGGCGTCACCACCAACCCTTCGCTCATCGCCAAATCGGGACGCAAGTTCGAGGAGGTCATCAAGGAGATCACCGGCATCGTTGACGGCCCCATCTCCGCCGAGGTGGTCTCCCTGGACCATGACGGCATGATTCGCGAGGCCGAGGAGCTGGCCGCGATCCACAAGAACATCGTCATCAAGCTCCCCATGACCCCGGAAGGGCTCAAGGCCTGCACCACCCTCACGAAGAAAGGGATCAAGACCAACGTCACCCTCATCTTTACCGCCATGCAGGCCCTTCTGGCCGCCAAGGCCGGCGCCACCTACGTCTCCCCCTTTGTGGGGCGCCTCGACGACATCTCCCAGGACGGCATGGGGATCATCGACGACATCAAGACCATCTTCGACAACTACGGCTACACGGCAGAAATCATCGTGGCCAGCGTCCGGAACCCGATCCACGTCCTGAACGCCGCCCTCATCGGCGCTGACATCGCCACCATCCCCTTCTCGGTTATGCTTCAACTGGCCAAGCACCCCCTCACCGACGCCGGCATCGAGCGGTTCCTGAAGGACTGGGAGAAGGTGCCGAAGTAGCTTGCTCTTTGTTTCATAATTGTATGTTCAAAAGCCCCGTGTATCGAATGATATCCGGGGCTTTTGGCTTGAAAAATGGCTGTGTCTGCAAAGGAAAGCGGTTCGACTCTGATCCGAGGAATAATTTTGCCAACTCTGCGATGATTCTAGCGCTGACAGAGGTTCATAACTCTCGATATCGCGTTTGTGAAATCATTTACCCGACGAAAACCGCTTTACAAAATCAGCGGTTATATTTCGGAGTAGGCTGAAATATATCGCGTCCTGTTCGCTGGCAGGCCGACCGCTGATCATATACGTTTCTACTTCCTTGCTTCGTTTCTCGGACGATTTTTCTTTGTCATCGTCATCGCGGCTTTCCACTTCTTCTTGGTTGCAATCCTGCCCGTGGCATTTCATCAAGAAACTGGCAAAAACGCTTTTTGATGCGTCTTCCTGGTTGCTCCACCGATAAAACCATATGGTTTGACCCGTTTCGCTATCAATGGCGCTGATGTCTAGCATTGCGCCAAGTTTAGTCGCCGATAAAAGTTGCTTGAGTTCCTTTGAGCCAATTTCCTCTTTGATCTCTTTGATTTGACCTTCTTCCAGCTTCAGCGGCTTGAGCATGTCACCATATTCGTTTGACTCGTAGAAATTTCGCTCGAGTCGTGCATCGCGGTCAGGAGATAACTTCACACGCTCCAGGGAGTTGACTTGGAAGAGAAGCTGCGCTCCAAGCTTTTTCGCAACTTCCGTTGCAGTTGCATTAGTGTTTACAGCGATGGCCTGGTTCAACATGTTCCATGAGTACACAGTGAAGCCCTGACGAACGAGCGCTCTTTCAATTTCCGCCATTTCGACGCCGCAACGTGTCTTGACAACCTCTCCTTTTCCCTCCGCGGAACCAGTTGTGGCCGCTGCCGACTTGTCCGCACAAGACGAAGGCGCATTCAGGGCAACAGACTGTATTTGGGAAATCATCTTGTAATAACGGGGCGTAGCTGTGACATCTGGTGCATTCTCCTTCATTGTCTCAACTGCGCTGCTCTGAACAAGAACATACTGGGCGGGGCTGCATCCGGCAAGTACCAAACCAACGGTTGCAAGTGTTGCAAACAATGCCGATAAACTTCTGTTCATCTGTAAGCCCCCCCTTGTAATATTTTAAAGGTAATATTATTAAATGTCTCTATAAAATATTGTTTGATCTGCGTCAAGGGGTAAATGCGGAGGGTGGGACAAAAAGCTCCTTCATCCAGAACACCATCGTATTGTCGGTGACCTCCCCCTCAAGGTCGGGCCAGGGGAGGGTAACCCGGAGTTCCGGATATCGGGTGAACCCGGCCCTGGTCAGGTAGCCGTCGATGGGATGGTAGTCGTCCGGTCGCGGGGGGTGGTCTTCGGGCCGCTCGATGGTGGCACAGGCCAGGTGACGATACCTCCCCAATGAGTGGATATGTTCCTCGAACTCCTTCAGAAGCCGTGAGCCAAGCCCCTGCCCTCGGTAGCCCGGCAGGAAAAGCACTTCGCCAAGGTAGTAGATGGTGTCCAGGGAGAAGGGGCTGTCGGCGAATGGTGCCGTGAAGGTCGCCGGTTCCCCGCGTAATGGCACGCCGGTGCCGGCGCCGATGATGGCGTCACCGTCCCGGGCCACGAACACACAGGCATCCGGCGTGTCGGCGTAGGCCCGCAGATACTTCGTTTCGATTTCCCGGGAGCCCTTGTAGAGGTAGGGATACTCCCCGAATATCGTGATCCGGAGCCGGGCGATTTCCGAAAGGTGCGGTATGACAGCCGGTCCGGTGCATAGTTCCAGTTTGTATTTCCCCCAGTCCATTCGCTATCCCTCCCCGCCATTCCTGAACTGCTGCCTCGTCACCGTCCCCCAGTAGGGGTCGCTGTAGACGTCTTCCCGGTACGCGCCCCCCGTGTAGCTGCCGATGGCCCGGCGCCAGAACGCCTTGGCATTGTCGGCGCCGGCGATCTGGTTCACTTCCCAGGTCCCCCGGAACTGGTACTCGGCCTCCACCCTCTGCGTTCCGATGCGACCCTCGTTCTTGTAGGCATCTAGGCTGTTGACGAAATCGTAGTAGTAGTTGATGGGGTGATTCATGCGGATATCGAAGAGGTTGACCGTCGCATGGCTGCGGGCGTCGAACCGGTGGCTTGCCTCCAGTTCCAGCACGTCGGCCGTTGCGGTCTTAAGTTTGTTGCCGGTCTTCAGGACTGCCGACGTCTGCTCGATGGTCGGTGCCCGGAAGGCTCGGTTGTAGATGGCCTTGAGCTTTTCCTCGGTATGGGCGCTGGGACCCGCGGCCAGGGACAGGGCGCAGAGGAGGAGACACGAGCAGGGTATGCGGAAAAAGTGAGGGAAAACCATGGATGCCGGTGAATTGCCTCAGACCACGAGGGTCTTGGGGAATGCCACGTGAAAGGTTGTCCCTGTTCCTTCCAGGGATTCGAACCAGATGCGGCCCCGGTAGCGCTTGAGGAGCGCCCTCGCCAGGGGCATGCCGACGCCGTCGCCGGGGATGTCCAGGTCGGTGGCGCGCCTGAAGAACATGAACACCTTGTGCCTGTTGTATTCGGCAATGCCGATGCCGTTGTCGCGTATCGAGAAGATCACTTCCCGGTCATTTTCACCGGCTTTGATCGTTATGGCCCCGGGACGGGAGGGGTCGAGATACTTGACGGCATTGTCGAGGATGTTGCTGAATATCCGCTCGGTCACGGTGGGATCGATCATCAGGGAGGGAAACACCGCTTCCATGGAGATCTGGCAGTTCTTCTGCCCGATCCGGTGGCGCATGGCGGTGAGGACGCTCCAGATGAGGCTGGCCATGTCCACGCGCTGGTCGCTCAACGGTATCCCTTCCAGCTTGGAGAAGACAACCAGCAGATTGACCAGGCGTTCGACCCGCTTCGCGCTTGATTCCACAAAGCCGATGGCTTCGAGCATTTCCTCGCGATACTGGGTGAACAGCGCCTCGGATTCCGGGGAGAGATCCGGCGCCTTGCCGATCTGCCTCATGAAATTTTCGGTAAGGCCTCGCAGTTCGCCGGTGAAACCCTTGATGCTCACCACGGGCGAGCGGAGATCGTGGGAGACGCTGGAGACGAACGTCTGCAGTTCTCGTTCGGAGACCTCCAGGCGGGATTCTGCGGCGGCAAGGGTCTGCGCCACCTCCGGTATCTCCCTGCATTCGATAAGTTTCACGATGTAGCGGTAGGTGGCGAGGTTCTGGCTGAACACGGGGGAAACGACAGCAAGCAGGGACAGTCGGGCCCCGGAAGCCTTTCTCAGCTCCACCCCGCTGAAGGTCTCCATGCCGGCAATGCCGGGGGCTCCGCCTGCGCAAAGGACGACTTCATGGAACAAGCGGCCGGTGACCGCTTCCGCTCGGTAGCCGGAAAGGAGGGTGAACGCATCGTTTGCCTCGATGATCTTTCCGTCGGCCGCCACCACAAGGGTGGGGTGTGTGCTCCCGCTGCCGGACATCCCCTAGGGAAGCCTCATCATCGTGAGGGTCGCGGCGAGGAAGTCGATCGTCACTTGAAAGGCCGTGTAGTCCATGGGCTTGACCAGATAGAGGTTGGCCCCCTCTTGGTAACATCTGCGTATCTCGTCGGGGTGGTCCGTCGTGGTGAAGACGATGACCGGGACCGCGGCAGTGGCCTCATTTCCTTTGAGGCGCCGCAAGACCTCAAAACCGTCAATGCCGGGCATGTTGATGTCGAGGACAACGAGATGCCGGCGAAGATCTTCCGGGTGGGTCCCCTCGAAGTATTCCAGGGCCTTGCGCCCCGTATCGAAGGGGAGAATCTCCACATCGGAGCTCTTCATGAGGTTCTTGGTGATGAGCCTCGTATGCCCCGGTTCATCCTCGATCAGGATGAGCTTCGTCTTGATGGCGCCCTGCTGTGTCATGGCAGTTATCTCTCCCCTGTTGCGTCAGCGCTCAGGCTTTTCCGCCGGTGCCGCCGCACGTAGACCACCACCAGCACGACGCTGAAGATGATGACCCCGATCAGCGCCTGGTGGGAGTACTTTATGATGAGTTCCCGATTTTCGCCGATGACGTAGCCGATCCAGGTGAGGATCGTCACCCAGAAGAATGCCCCTGCGGCGGTGTAGAAGGCGAATTTCCCGTGATGCATTCCGGCAAGCCCTGCCGGGAGCGAGATCAGGTGCCGGATCACCGGGAGGAGCCGACCGATGAAGGTTGAAATCTCGCCGTGCTTGTGGAAGAATGTTTCAACTTTCGCGAACTTCTCTTCGGTGATCCAGACATACTTTCCGTATTTCAGAAGCAGGGGACGCCCCAGCCAGTGGGCGGCAAAGTAGTTGACGTAGGCACCCACGAGGCTCCCCACTGTCCCCAGGAGGATGGCTGCCCAGATGTTCATCTCCCCCTGCTGGGCCAGGTATCCGGCAGGCGGCATCACCAGCTCGCTCGGTATGGGGATGACGGAGCTTTCCATGGCCATGAGGATGAAGATTCCGGGGTAGCCCATGGCGCCGATGGTGGCCAGGAGCCAGTCGATGATCTGTTGCATGGGAAAATGTCCTTCCGTGGGGTTAGGTAAAGCACATTTTTATAGCACAGTTCGGGTCATTGAGGCCAGAAAAAGCAGGAGAATCAATGGATAAGCAGATTTACGTGGTTGGGCACCGGAACCCCGACACCGACTCCGTCGCTTCGGCTCTGGCCTACGCGGCGCTCAAGAACCACCAGGGGCAGATGAACGTGACCGCCGCCATGGCCGGCGAGCCGAACCCCCAGACCCGCTACATTCTGGAACGGCTCGGGATCGAGGCGCCGATCTACCTGGCCGACGTCCATCCCAAGGTCTGCCACGTCATCAACCGCCAGCCGGTGACGGCCGTCAGCAGTACCCCCCTGCGGGATGCTCTGGGGATCTTTCACAAGCACGGCATCAGGGTATTGCCGGTGGTTGACGAGGGTGGCGCACCCCTGGGGCTCGCGTCGCTCCTCAAACTCTCCGAGAAGTACCTGGTGGCCGGCACCGACCGAAAGCGGGGGGTCGACGCCTCGCTCCGCACCCTGGCCTCCTGCCTGGACGGCACCTTCCTGACCGGCACCCCGACCGACGAGGTGGAGCACCTCCATCTCTTCATCGGCGCCATGCTGGAGGAGTCGTTTTCGAGCCACATCGAAGGGTATGACCCTGCATCGCTCCTCATCATGACCGGCGACCGCCGCAGCATCCAGCAGGCGGCCATCGAGCGGGGGGGGCGGCTCCTGGTGGTAACCGGCGGCTTTCCGTTGGCCGATGGCCTCTTGGAGCAGGCGCGGGAGCAGGGGGTGACGGTCGTCTCCACCCCCCACGATACCGCCACCGCCGCCGGTCTGGCCCGCCTCTCAACGCCTCTCTCCCACTTTGTGGAGGCGAAGTTCGAGCAGATCGGGGTGGCCGAGCCCCTGGAGCACCTGCGCCTCAAGCTTCTCCACTCGGGGGAGCCGGCGGTGATCGCCGTGGAGGAGGATGGCACCATCGCCGGCGTCGCCACCAAGTCGTCGCTCCTGGCGCAGATTCCCTACTCCCTCATCCTCGTGGATCACAACGAGCTGGCCCAGTCGGTCCCCGGGGCCGAAGTGGTGGAGATTCTGGAGGTGATCGACCATCACAAGCTGGGGAACCCCCCCACGAATCAGCCGATTACCTTCATGGCGGCACCGGTGGGGAGCACCTGCACCGTGGTGGCCTCCCTCTACCGGGAGCGGGGGATTGAGCCCGACCAGAAGGTGGCGGCGCTCCTTCTGGCCGGGGTCCTCTCCGACACGGTCATCCTCAAGTCCCCCACAACCACCAGCCGGGACCGGGAAATCGTCCGGTGGCTCGAAGAGCGGGCCGGCCTCGATCACGTGGCATTCGGCAAGGACATCTTCTCCGCCTGCGGCGGCTTCTCGGCCCATGGCACCCCGGAGAAGGCGATCCGAGCCGATTTCAAGCATTTCACCGCCGGCGACACCCTCTTTGGCGTGGGGCAGGTGGAGGTGGTGGGGTTCGACGAGTTCTTCGACCTGAAGGAGACCCTCCGGGAGACCCTGAGGAAGGTGAAGGAGGCGGACCGGCTCCACCTGGCAGGCTTCATGGTGACTGACATCTACAGCGAGACGACGCTTTTCCTGGCCGAAGGGAAGAATGAATTGGCCCACATCATGGGGTACCCCCAGGTGGAGCCCCACCTCTACGAGCTGAAGGGGGTCATGTCCCGCAAGAAGCAGATGGTGCCGCATCTCTTGAAAGTACTGGGGAAGCTCTAGAACGATGAATTTTCTCGAACGTCTGAACAGCGAAGTCCTCGTGGGGGACGGTGCCATCGGCACCATGCTCTATGCCAAGGGGGTCTCCCTCGACGCCAACGTGGAGCACCTGAACCTGGTGCGGCCCGAGTTGGTCCTGGAGCTCCACCGGGAGTACCTGGCCGCCGGGGCGAAGGTTATTGAAACCAACACTTTTGGCGCCAACTGGACGAAACTCTCGGCCATCGGCCTCGACAAGCGGGAGCGGGAGATCATCCTGCGGGGTGCCCGGCTGGCCCGGGAGGCCGCCGAGGGGAGCGATGCCTTCGTGGCCGGCTCCATGGGACCCCTGGTGAGGGTGAAGGGGGACGAGCGGGAGCTTTCCCCGGCCGAGACCACGGAGATCTTCCGCCGCCAGGCCCTGGCCCTGGCCGAGGGTGGGGTCGATCTCCTCATCCTGGAGACCTTCACCGACCTGGGACAGATTCTCTGTGCCTTGACGGCGGCCCGGGAGACGGGGCTTCCGGTCGTGGCGAACATGGCGTTTCTGGAGAACGGCCGCCTTGCCGGTGGGGCCGACGTGGAACGGGCGGCGCGGGAGCTGACCGACGCGGGCGCGGACGTGGTTGGGGCCAACTGCGGCGCCGGCCCCCTGGAGGTTCTCGGCACCATCCGGCGCATGGCCCGGGCAACCCGGCTTCCCATCGCGGCGTACCCCAACAGTGGCTTCCCCGAATACGTGAATGGGCGTCACGTCTACCGCACCACACCCGACTACTTTGCCGAGCGGGCCGCCGAGATGGTGGGAGCCGGGGCGGGGCTCGTGGGGGGATGCTGCGGCACCACGCCGGAGCATATCCGGCGCCTTGCCGAGAGGCTGGCAGGGCTGCGCCCCGCGGTCCGGAGCGTGGCTGCCCCTGTTGTGCCGGCAGAGGAACAGCGGGAGGCGGTTGCCGAAGTTGGAGGGTTCCTGGCCCGCTGGGGGAAGGAGCCGGTGGTCACCGTAGAGCTGGACCCCCCCAAGGGATTCGACTGCGGGAAGATTATCGAGGGGAGCCGGGCCCTGAAGGCCGCCGGGGCCGATGCCATCAATATCGCCGAAAACCCCCTGGCCCGCATCCGGATGGGGAACATCGCCCTGGGGCATCTCATCCAGCAAGAGGTGGGGATCGAGGTCATCGTCCACGTTACCTGCCGGGACCGCAACCTCCTGGGGCTCCAGTCGGACCTCATGGGGGCAAGCCTCCTCGGTATCCGGAGCATCCTCGCCGTCACCGGGGACCCGGCCCGGATCGGGGAGCAGGCCGGGGCCTCCTCGGTCTTCGACCTGAACTCCTTCACCCTCATCAAGCTCCTGGCCGACCTGAACACGGGGGTGAACGCCCTCGGCAACCCCCTTGGCCGGGGGGCCGGGTTTGCCATCGGCTGTGCCTTCAACCCCAACAGCCAGCGGATGGAGGTCCAGGCGGAACGCCTCGCCAAGAAGGTTGCCAACGGGGCCCGCTTCGTCCAGACCCAGCCTCTCTACGATCTGGTACGCCTCGACGAGATGCTGGAACGGACGGCCCATCTGGGGGTACCGGTGCTGCCGGGAATCCTTCCGCTGGTCAGTGAGCGCAACTGCGAGTTCCTCCACAACGAGGTGCCGGGGATCGTGATTCCCGAGGATATCCGGGCCCGGATGCGGGGGAAAGAGAAGGACGAGGGAGTCCGGGAAGGGCTCGCCATCGCCCGGGAGTTTATCGACGCCGTCCGGGGCCGGGTCGGCGGCTTCTATCTCATGCCCCCTTTCGGTCGTTACGAGATCGCCGTTGAACTGGTGCGGCACATCAAGGGGAAATAACGGTTTCCCTTGTTGTCATCACAGGAGGTGCCCATGCGTATCCAGCGAGTTGCATCGTTTTTCCTACTGCTTTTTTTTCTTGCCGGCTGTCGCAACACCTATCTGGTGGCGCAGCGGTTCGAAGACAGCTCCCGGGAATACGACCGGCTGGTGCGCTGGCAGGAGCATGAAAATGCCTGCATGAGTTTCGCGGTTTCCACTGTCGCCGATGAATGCCTCGCCCGGGCCAAGGCGGCCAAGGGGGTCTCCATGGCCGATTACCGGGTGAAGAGGGTGGATATGGATCCGGAGAAGGGGACGGCGACGGTGAGGGTGGAGATCGACTACTACATTCTTCCGTCCACCCGGCTCAAGACCCTGGAGGACGTCCAGCAGTGGCGCTACGAGGAGGTCGGCGGAAAGGAGCGCTGGCGCATCGTGACGCCGCTTCCCGAGTTCAAGTGATTCGTATCATCGCGGTGTTTCAATGTGGGCAATAATGTGGTAAACAGTAGGGACTACCAGGCGTAATGCCAGACACCAAAGGAGCGCACCGTATGTCAGACAAAAACACCGAAACCGCTGCTATCTTGGCCTTCTTCGCCGGCGCGGCCCTTGCGGCCGGTGCCGCTCTCCTCCTTACTCCCAAGACCGGCCGTGAAGTCAGGGAAAAGCTCGGCGATGTCACCGAGGATGCGGTTGGGAAAATCCGCTCGGCAGTCCGCGAGGCGAAGTATAAGGTCGCCCCCAAGGCCAAGGACGAGCCCGGAGGTATCGAAGGCGGCAGCTGCTGGATCTAGGAAACAACAACGCCCCGCTCCACCAAAGGAGACGGGGCGTTTTCGTATGCGGTTCCGAGGTGGACTTTCAGGCAGACTCGTAGTCGACTGCTACCACCGATGACGATACCGCTTTCATGTGGGGGATCACCTCGCCGGCATGGTAGGGGTGGACCTGGTAGGCCTGGAGGTCTTCCATCGAGTCGAACTTGGTCACGAGGGCCAGATCATAGGATCGCTCGGACCTGATCACGTCAACCCCCACTTCCAGGTGGCGAAGAAGGGGGATTTCCCCCCTCATGCTCTCCAGCTTTTCCCTCGTTGCGGTCACGTTGGCCGGCGTGGGATCGTGGAGCTTGAAAAAGACTATGTGGGTTACCATCGATTCATCCCTCCCTTGAGTAGTAGTTCCTGACGCTGTCCTGTCGTGTATTTCCTCTCTGCTGCCGGCCGCAACCATATCACATGAGTGCTCCCATTGCCACCGCGGGCGTGTGGTTACGATTTTTCATGGTAGAGTTGTAGCTAACTCAGGCAAAGGAGGTGCCGTCATGGTGAAGTTCTACGATCCGAAGGATCGGGCCGATCAGGCCCGTGTCGAGGCTATCCTTAGAGGAAAGGGGATCGAGTACTTTCTGCTGCCCGAGCCTCAGGAGGGAATCGGGCCCCAGCAGATTCACGTGGCCGAGGAGGATCTCCCCTTCGCGGAGGCCCTGCTGCGGAAGGGATGAAAAAACGGCCCGTCGTTGCCGGCGGGCCGCAGGTATCCCGTGTGTGCAGCCGATTACTGCTGCTGGGGGACGATGGTGATCTCTACCCGGCGGTTCATGCTGCGCCCTGCCTCGGTGCTGTTGTCGGCAATGGGCTTGCTCTTGCCGAAACCGATGGCGTTCATGCGGGCCGGGGCCACGCCGCGGGCTGCCAGGGCGTTCTTGACGGCAGTGGCCCGGCGCTCCGAGAGCGTCTGGTTGAGGGCGTCGCTTCCCGTGCTGTCGGTGTGGCCGGCGATGGTGATGGTCGTTGCGGGATACTGGGTGAGGACCTGGGCCACCCGGGTGATTTCATCGTTTGCTCCCGGCTGGAGGACGGCCGAATTGATGGGGAAGAGGATGTCCGATTTGAAGGTGACGGCAAGGACGTTCTGGTCACGCTGGATGCTTGCTCCCTCTACATTGGCAACGGCCTGCCGCATGGCTTGTTCCTGCTTGTCCATGTAGTTGCCGATGGCTCCGCCGGTGAGGCCGCCGGCCAACGCGCCCGCCGCCGCGCCGATGAGGGTTGATTCCGTGTTGCGTCCGATTGCCTGGCCGAGCCCCGCGCCGACCGCCGCGCCGACACCAGTCCCTAAGGCGGCTCCCGTCTGGGTCCGGGTCATGGGTTGAGCGCAACCGGTTAGGGCTGCCATGGCGATGGTGAGAGCGCAGAGTGCTGTCCGTTTCATAATTCCTCCCTGGTGGATAAAGATACTGTTGCTCATTAACGAGGCAGTATAGCATATCAGCCGGGGGAGACAACCACGAAGGGGACGGGTCTGTATGGACTTGCGGAATGTGCGGGGCCGAATAAGGCGTCCGGGTGGATAGGGCGCGCCCCCTTCCCGGCAGGAGACGAGGGGGCGCTGCGCCCTGGTTCTCGCTATGCTGCGCTCTTTCCGGGAGCGACGGCTGTCTCTTCGGGCCGTCGCACCTCTTCCTCCTCGATGATGGAGGCAAAACGGATGATCCCCGGGACCAGCTTGAGCGTGATGATGAGCGAGGCGAATCCGAGGAGGCCGCCGGCGAGAAGGCCGTACTCCCCGGTTTCGGGCGCGGCAACCGGCAGGGCGTAGGATGCCACACTCAGGATGACGAGAAGGACGATCAGCAGAACGGCAAAACCAAATCCAAGAGTTTTCATGACTGCCTCCTTTTCGCTGCCGGGTTTTTGTTGGTCAGGGCTAATCATAGCACCGCGAATAGCGTATACAATATGCCTATTTTTTCCATACGCCACTTTTTCCGGGGAGGTAACTGACTGTATATTGGGCAGCTGTTTTGCGAGCGAACGAGGCGGCCCGGCCAAGGGGGAGCTTGCTTTACATGCCGGGTTTCGGCGCTATTCTTGGTAGGTGGGAGGTGGTTCCCGGTGGTAGCCGCCTCAACTAAATACAGGGAGGTTAGTCATGAAACTGAGTGCACGAAACGTACTTCTCGGAACGGTCAGCGGCATTACCAAGGGGGCGGTGAACGCCGAGGTTTCTCTGACCCTCAAGGCGGGGACCCCGGTTACCGCGGTCGTCACCAACACCAGCGTCGATAACCTGGGGCTCGCCGTCGGCAAGGAGGCCCATGTCATCGTCAAGGCCAGCTCGATCATTGTCGGCACTGATCTCCACGACGCCAAGGTAAGCGCCCGCAACATCATGTGCGGCACGGTGGTGAAAGTGATCGAAGGGCCGGTCAGCACCGAGGTGGACGTGGAGATTGGCGGAGGGAGCACCCTCAGCGCGGTCATCACCCATGAAAGCGCCAGAAACCTCGGCATCAAGGAGGGGGGGCATGCATGCGCCCTCTTCAAGGCTTCGAGCGTTATCCTTGGGGTCAGCTGACACCCCGCGGGGGAAACGCGCCCGGCCCGTGCCTGAAAAGTGGGCGTTTCCCCCTTGTTTGCCCGTCGTTGTGTCACTGGTGCGATGACGATTCGGCCCCTTGAGGATCAATTTTGCAGTACCTGTCCGGAATGACTTTTGGTATGCTGCGCAATGCCGGTCGGCATCACTCTTGCGAGGGGAGGGTGCGCAGCCGGACTCCGGAGTCGGTTTCCCTGTTCCGGGAAAAAAGGTCCCCGAGGAGAATGCTATGAAGAACATGATCATGAATGCCATCACCCTTGCTTTCTGTTGTATCCTGTTTGCGGCACCGGCTGCGTTAGCCGGCGAGTTGAACCTCTCGGCGGCGGCAAGTCTTAAGGATGCCATCAACGAGCTTTCCGCTGTGTTCGTGCAAAAGCATCCCGAGGTGAAGATCGCGAGGAATTACGGCGGATCCGGCGTCCTGGCCAAGCAGATCGAGCAGGGTGCACCGGCCGACCTCTTCATCTCCGCCAACCCGGAGTGGCTGGACTACCTCAGGGAGCGGAAACTTGTGGAGCCCACCACCATCGGCACTTTCGCCTACAACACACTGGTCTTTGCCGGTGCGGCGAAGCAGCAGACGGCGGGGATGAACGATCTGCCGAAGCTGCGGAAGATCGCCGTCGGGAGCCCCCGGAGCGTGCCGGCGGGCGAGTACGCCCTGGAGGCCATGCGGAAGGCGGGTATTGAGAAGGAGCTGGCCGGAAAGCTCGTCATGGCCAAGGATGTGCGGGAGGCCATGAAGTACGCCGAACTGGGAGAGGTTGACGGCGCCTTCGTCTATCGGACCGATGCGCTGCTGCTCGGGAAGCAGGCGAAGATACTCTTTGTTGTTCCCGAGGGGCTCCACGGCCGGGTCACCTACCCCCTGGCCCTCACCGTGGCCGGAGCGAAGAAGAAGGAAGCCCGTGGGTTTCTCCGCTTCCTCCAGTCGGTGGAGGCGAAAAGAGTTCTTATCAGGTATGGCTTTGCGGTGAAATAATCCGCCCATGGTCTCCTTAACTCCCGCAGACATCGATGCCATCCGGCTCTCGGCCAAAGTCGCCCTTGCGGCGACAATCATGTCGCTCCCCTTCGGCATTGCCGTTGCCTACGCGATGAGCTACTGCTCCTTCCGGGGGAAGACCTTCGTGGAGGTGCTTCTCAATCTCCCCCTGACGCTCCCGCCGGTGGTGATCGGCTATCTGCTCCTCCTCCTGCTCGGAAAGAAGGGGTGGGTGGGAGGGATGCTCGACGCCGCGGGAATACGGATCATCTTCACCTGGTACGCCGCGGTCATCGCCTCGGCGGTGGTGGGGTTTCCGCTCCTGGTCCGCTCCATCCGGATCGCCATGGACTCCATCGACGGGCGCCTCATCCAGGCGTCGCGCACCCTGGGCGCCCGCTGGAGCGACACCCTTGCCACCGTCATTCTCCCCCTTTCGCTGCGGGGGATCGTGGCCGGCTCGTCCCTCATGTTCGGCCGCAGCCTCGGCGAGTTCGGCGCCACCATCATTGTTGCCGGCAACATCCCCGGCATTACCCAGACCATCCCCCTGGCGGTTTACGACTATGTGAGCGCCCCTGGCGGCGAGGGGGCTGCCCTGGCCCTCTGTCTCGTTTCGGCGGGGCTCTCCCTGCTGGTCCTCTTTTTCCATGAATACCTGGCGCGCCGCATGGCGAGGAGGGACTGAGATGGAATTGCGGGTGAGGGGCACCAAGACCTTCGGGGCGTTCCATCTGGCGGCTGATTTCACTGTCGAGGGGAACCGCATCGGCATCTTCGGCGAGTCAGGGAGCGGCAAGTCGACCCTGGTGAACATGCTTGCGGGGCTCGAACGCCCCGACAGCGGCGAGATCCTCCTGGACGGGGAGCCCCTCTTCGCCGCCGACCGCCGCATCAACGTGCCGCCGGAGCGGCGACGGGTGGCCCTCGTCTTTCAACATCCCCACCTCTTCCCTCACCTCTCGGTCAGGGGAAACCTCCTCTATGGCTGGAAGCGGTGCGCCATGGCGAACCGCCAGGTGGGGCTCGACGACATCGTCGACGTGCTGAAGATCGGCCGCCTCCTGGACCGGGGAGTGACCAACCTTTCCGGCGGGGAGAAACAGCGGGTAGCCCTTGGCCGGGCGCTCCTCTCCAACCCCCGGCTCCTCCTCATGGACGAGCCCCTGTCGGCCCTGGACGACACCCTCCGCTTCCAGATCATCCCGTACCTGCGGGGGGCCTGCGAAGCCCTCGCCATCCCGTACCTCTTCATCTCCCATTCCCTGGTGGAGATGCGGCTCATGGCCGAGCGGGTCATCGTCTTCAGCCAGGGATGCCAGGTGGCCGACACCACGCCGGACGCCCTGGCCCGCAACCGCATGGGGGACAGCCCCGTGGGGTACATCAATCTCCTGCGGCTCACCGACCCCTGCGACAATGACGGCCTCATCTCCTACGCCTGGGGAGGGACCCGGCTCTTTCTCACCGCCCCACCGGGGGAGGGAGAACTTCTCTTCGAGCTCTCCTCAAAGGACATGATCCTTTGCAAGAAGCACCCCGAGGCCATCAGCGCCCGGAATCTCTTCCACTGCACGGTAATCGGGATTTTCGAGGCGGGGCGGAAAGCGGGGGTGGAGCTCCAGTGCGGCACCGGGCGGCTGGTGGCCGAGGTGGCCGCCGAGGCGGCCCGGGAGTTGGAACTTACCGTGGGGAGCGAGGTCTTCGCCGCCGTGAAGGCGTCGGCCTTCCGGCGGTTGGGGTAGGGGCGACGGTTACGATTTCTCCGCCGCGCCGCAGGCGCAGGAACAGGAGCACGCCATGCCGTCGGCCTTGCCGAAGGCCTCACGCCCCTCCCGGAAGGCGAGCCAGGCAATGGCCAGGGAGCCGAGGGAATCGAGATACCCGATGCCGGTCAGCTCATAGCCGGCGCTGGCCGCCAGAAGAACCACCGACAGCAGCAGACAGGCCCGGGAGCAGGCGGCGTCGGCCAGGATGGCCGGCGAGTTGAGGGCCTTCCCCACCTTCATCTTGTGGCGGATGAGGAGCCACATGAACGAGATGGATACCAGCGACACCACGATCCCCCAGACGGTGGTCTCCGGGCGGTGGCCGCTGTAGATGCTGAGACCCGCCGTGACCACGAGCCCCGCCGCAAGCAGGTAAAAGGCTCCCCCCGTGATCCGCAGTGCCCGCCGTTCGAAGGAGTCCCGCTTCTCCTCCTCCCCCCGCCGGAGCCGCCGCACCATGTGCCAGATACCCACCCCCGAGATCACCTCCACGAAGGAGTCGAGCCCGAACCCGAAGAGGGAGAGGGTTTCGTCCGCCGCGCCGAACCAGACCGACACAATCCCTTCAATGATATTGTAGCTGATGGTAATGAGGGCCAGGATGGCCGCCTTTCGATAGAGCTCCTGAAGCCGAAGAAATTTGTCACAGAGCATACTAGATAGGTCTCCTTTGAGTATTAAGGCTCAGAACGCCCGCCAGATGAACCAGGCCCCGGCCAGTGCGATGATGAAACCGCTCACCCGTTTTCCCCAGAGGGAGATGTCGGCTACCCCCCGTGAGGCGGCGAAGGCCTCCACGAAGCCGGTGAAGGTGCCGGCGGCAAGCATGAGGAGGCAATGGCCGAGGGCGTAGGTGAAGAGGAGGAACGTCCCGTACAGGACATTCCCCTTCAGGGCTGCGAAGGAAAGGATGGCGACGAGGACCGGCGTGGCGCAGGGGGATGAGGCGACCCCGAAGAAGAGACCGAGGAGGAGCGCACCCACGAGCCCGCCCCGCTTCGGCCTGAATTGGGGCAATGCCGGCAGCCGCAGCTCGTAGAGCCCCAGCATCTGGAGCCCCATGGCCACCGCCACGGCGCCCACGGCCACGTACCACCATCCCCCCACGGTGCCGAACATGGTCCCCAGGAGCGCCGCGGCAGCGCCGAAGATAGTGAAGGTAAGCGACAGACCGATGATGAAGGAGAGGGAGTAGAGAAAGGCCTTCTTCCGGCTTTCTCCCGCATGCCCCCCCACGAATCCCACCACCAGCGGAATGGTGGCCAGGACGCAGGGGGAGGCAGACGAGAGGACTCCTCCCATAAAGACCGCGCCGAAGGCCAGAAGCGGCTGCGTCGCGACAATCTGCTCGATATTGTCGAGGAGGCTCATCGCACGCCCAGGGCATTCAGTTCCTTGACGATATCAGTCTTGTCCATGAAGCCCATGTGGCGCTTCACTTCCTTCCCCTGGGCGTCGAAGAATATCTGGGTCGGGATCATCTGCACCCGGAACCGCTTCGGTGCGGCCTGGTTTTCATTGACGTCGATGAACAGAATAGATGCTTTGCCCCGATATTCCGTTGCCAGTGATTCGAGGATCGGCGCCATCTTCTTGCAGGGTATGCAGTATCTCGCTCCCAGGTCGATGACCGCCGGTTTGCCCGAGGCAAGAACCTGGTTGATGACGGTATCGCTGGCCGAGGGAAGCTCCGCCCGCGCGACGGTTGCGGTGAGGAGCAGGAAAAGGACAGCAAGAAAGCGCATCACAGCATCCCCCTGATCTCGTCCGGCGAGGCCACCTTGCCGGAAAACTTCACTACCCCGTCGACCACCAGCGCGGGAGTGCTCATCACCCCGTACTTCATGATCTTCTGGATTTCTTCGACTTTGATGACCTCAGCCTCCTTGCCGCTCATCTCCACGGCCTTCTTCGCGTTCTCGTAGAGGGTTTTGCATTTGGCGCAGCCAGTGCCGAGCACTTCGATCTTCATTAGCGTTTCTCCTTTCGTTGTGGATTAAAGAATCGCGTTGAACAGATATCCCACAATGACGATGGCCACGGCAACGGTGCCGAAAAAAACCGCCAGGAGCCGGTTCTTGAGGACGTTTTTCAGAATGATGGCCTCGGGGAGCGACAGGGCCGTCACCGCCATCATGAAGGCGAGCACCGTCCCCATGGCCATCCCCTTGGCGGTCAGGGCCTGAACGATGGGGATCACCCCGGCGGCGTTGCTGTAGAGCGGTACCCCGAGGGCCACGGCCACCGGCACCGCAAAGGGATTGTCCCTGCCGGCCCAGCGGGCCAGAAAATCCTGAGGGACGTAGCCGTGGATGAAACCGCCGATGCCGATGCCGACGACCACGTAAAGCCAGATTTTCTTTAGGAGTCCGATGGTGTATTCACGGGCATAGTCAAACCGTTCGGACCAGCTCTGTTCGGTAATCTCGGCATTTCCCACCTGCATCTCCCACACGTAATCCTGGACGTGCTTCTCCATCTTCAGCCGCCCGATGACGATACCGGCCACGATCGCCACCAGGAGTCCCGTGCCGATGTAAAGCAGCGCGATTTTCCACCCGAACATCCCCCAGAGCATGATGAGGGCCACCTCGTTTACCATGGGCGAGGAGATAAGAAACGAGAAAGTGACCCCAAGGGGAACCCCTGACTCCACGAAGCCGATGAAGAGCGGCACCGCCGAACAGGAGCAGAAGGGGGTCACGATCCCCAGGAGCGCCGCCATAATGTTCCCCACGTATTCCCGCTCATGGGAGAGGATGCGCTTGGTCCGCTCCGGGGGGAACCAGGAGCGGATGATGGCGACGACGAAGATGATGACCGTGAGGAGGAAAAAGATCTTGAGGGTGTCGTAGATGAAGAAGTTGAGGGCTTCCCCCAGACGGCTTCCGGGGGAGAGGCCGAAGAGATAGAAGACAAGGTAGTCGGCGAACGGTTTGAACATTACGGGCTCCATGAATGCAAGACGAGACGGTCATGCATTCAGGTGAGAAGTTTATCCTTATCGCAATCCGAGGGCTTTGTAAGCGGCCGCGCGGATCAGGTCGGCCGGGATTTCCTCATGGGTTTTCCCCTCGAATTCAATGGTCCTGCAGGATGTTTCGGCGCCGGTGAGGCAGGAGCAGGACTGACAGGTATTCTCCGAGGCCTGTGCTTCGGCGAGAAGTTCCTCCAGGGGAATCCCGTTGAGAAGGATCAGGTTCGATTCGGAAATCCGTTCCTCGGTCAGTCTCGTCTCGGTGAAGACAATCCTCACTCCTTGGGGTGAAAGTTCATCGCGGAGCCCCGCAATGACTCCTTCAAGGCTCTGCCCGGTTGCCGAGCAGCGAATGCAGGTTGCCCCTTCCTTGTCATAATGCCGCCATTCAATGGTTAGATCCTTCATGGCCTGGCTCCTGTCGGGTTCTCTCATTCTTTGAACCCATCAAGTATTTCACCGATCTTCCGGGAAAATTTTTCACCCTTGTGAATCTGAACCTGCCGCACCTTCTCTGCAATCTTGATGGCGTTGCAGATCTCGCCGGGGGTTGCGCCGGCCTCACGGGCCGCCTTGAGATGGTACTCCAGTCAATCGTCGCAGCCCGAGCCTATGGATGCGCCGATGGCGACGAGTTCCAGGGTTTTGCGGTCGATGATTGGCTTACGCTTTTTTTCCGTTTCGATGCGGCATTCGTTCATGTTTTCCCTCCTTTATGCTTGAGCTGGAAACCAGCGGCGCTGGAACCAGAACGCTACGTTCACCAGTCCGATCATCACCGGCACTTCCACCAGCGGCCCGATGACCGCCGCGAAGGCCGCGCCCGAATTGAGGCCGAAGACCGCCACCGCCACGGCGATGGCCAGTTCGAAGTTGTTGCTGGCCGCCGTGAAGGCCAGGGTCGTGGTCTTCGTGTAGTCGGCCCCGAGCCGCTTACCCATCCAGAAGGAGATGAGGAACATGACGATGAAGTAGATGAAGAGCGGGATGGCGATCCGTACCACGTCCAGGGGGAGTTGGACGATCAAATTCCCCTTGAGGCTAAACATCACCACGATGGTGAACAGCAGCGCCACAAGGGTGATGGGGCCGATGCGGGGCACCACCTCCCGGTGGTAGCGCTCCTTCCCCATGATCTTCACGCCCACGAGCCGCGTCAGCGCCCCGGCGATGCACGGGATACCCAGGTAGATGAAAACGCTCTCGGCGATCTGACGGATGCTCACCTCCACAAGGCTCCCCGAAAGGCCAAAGAGGGGCGGCAGCACCGTGATGAAGAACCAGGCGTAGACGCTGTAGAAAAGGACCTGGAAGATGCTGTTGAAAGCCACAAGCCCGGCGGCGTACTCGGTGTTCCCCTTGGCCAACTCGTTCCAGACGATGACCATGGCGATGCAGCGGGCCAGGCCGATCATGATGAGCCCCACCATGTACTCCGGCTTGTCGGGGAGGAAGGCAATGGCGAGGACGAACATGAGCGCCGGCCCGATGAGCCAGTTCTGGGCGAGGGAGAGGCCGAGGATTTTCTTGTTCCTGAAGACTTCGGGCATCTCCTCGTACTTCACCTTGGCAAAGGGGGGATACATCATGAGGATGAGGCCGGCGGCGATGGGGATGTTCGTTGTCCCCACCTGGAAACGGTTGATGAACTGCTCCACGCCGGGGACGAAATATCCAATGCCGACGCCGAGGGCCATGGCGGCGAAGATCCAGAGGGTGAGCCAGCGGTCGAGGAAGGATAGGTTGCGGGATACATGCTCACTCATGGGTTCCTCCGCTCAGGTGGGCAGTCAGCTCCTGTCGCATCTCATCCCGGACCCGACGAAATTCGGCCATGATTTCCTCTTCGGTGCCAGTGGCCCGTGAAGGGTCGTCGAACCCCACGTGCTCACGCTGGACTCCGCCGACAAAATAGGGGCATTTCTCGGTGGCATCGCCGCAGAGGGTGATGACCCGGTCAAAGGTCTGCCCGTCGAATTCAGCGAGATTCTTGGAACGCTGATTGGAGATATCGATCCCCAGTTCAGCCATGACCCTGATTGCCCGCGGATTGACGGCGGTTGCCTCCGTGCCGGCGGAGAAGGCCTCCCATTGTCCGCCGAGAAAATGGTTTGCCAGCCCCTCGGCCATCTGGGAGCGGTTGGCGTTGTGGGTGCAGAGGAAGAGGACGCGATGTTTCATAGAAACTCCTGTGAGGTGTGTATCCGGATACGCGGATGAGGCGAAACAAAAAAATCAGGCGCAGCGATTCCCCTGGCCAAAGCCGGCGAGGCGTTCGCGGTCGGCAATGGCAACCGGTTCCGTGGCAAGGTACCGTGCCAGGAAAGCCTGGAGTTCGCCGCGCGAGGGTATGTCTGAGGGGGCAAGGGAGTAGTAGACCCAAACCCCTTCCCTGCGGTCATCCACCCAGCCGGCGTTCTTGAGTTGGGCTAAGTGCCGCGACACCGTGGACTGGGGGAGCTCCAGGGCCGCCATGAGATCGCAGACGCAGAGCTTCTCCTCCGCCAGGAGGAGCGCCAGGATCCGGAGGCGGGTTTCGTCGGCAAGGGATTTGAAAAGACGGGCTGCCTGCTTCATGGGAAAAATATATCCGGATAAACGGATGGAGTCAAGGGATGAATTCAGGGATTATCCTTCCGACTCGACGGGGTTCTCTAGGCTCAGGACGCCGGCGCTCTCGTCGTAGGCGAAGATCTCGGCGTTGCGCCCCCATTCGATGACGACCCTCAGGACCCGCTGGGCCTCGTCCTCGCTCAGGTAGTCCTCCAGTTCCCGGAGAAAGCGCTCTTCCGGGGCGCGGTTGCCGGGGCGCTCGTCGAGGACCCGGCGGATGTGGGCCGCCAGCGACACCCGGCGCACCAGGTGCTCGGCAAAGATCTCCTTCTGCCGGAGGATGTCGGCCTCGGCAAAGCTCCTTCCCGAGGGGGTGAGTTCCACGTCGCCCGCCTCCACCCGGGCGAAGCCGAGGATCTCCAGTGCCTCCAGGAGCGGGAAGAGGTGGTCGACGCTGAGCCCCTGGTCGTCGGCGATTTCGGGGAGGTCGGCTCTGCCCCGGTAGGGCTCCCGGGCCAGGGCATCGATAAGGCCCGTGAGGCGGGAGACGGAAGCATCGGGGAGACGGTGGCCGATGGGGACCCCTTCGGGGCGCACGCCCCCGCGGGGCTTTTCGGTCATGAGGGCGTAGACGTCGTCCACGAGCTTGCGGAAAGCAGGGGCTTCCCGGTCGCGGGGGTGGGGAAGGGGGACCGGCACTTCGGCGACAATCCGGCCGGGGGAGCTGCCGAGGATGACGATCCGGTTGGCCAGGAGGACCGATTCCTCGATGTTGTGGGAGACGAGGATGATCCCCCGGGTCGGTATCCGCCGCTCGATCCAGAGCTCGATCAGGTCGGTGCGCAGGGTCTCGGCGGTGAGGACGTCCAGGGCCGAGAAGGGCTCGTCCATGAGGAGGAGGTCCGGCTCCACCACCAGGGCCCGGGCAAAGCCGACCCGCTGGCGCATCCCGCCGGAGAGTTCCTTGGGAAAGGCGGACTCGAAGCCGTCGAGGCCGATCAGGTCGATGGCCTCCAGGGCGCGGCGGCGCCTTTCCGCAGCCGGCACCCGCCGGGCGAGGAGGCCCAGTTCCACGTTTTCGAGGACCGTGAGCCACGGCATGAGGGCGAAGGTCTGGAAGACCATGGCCACCCCCTCCA
This sequence comes from Geobacter grbiciae, assembly GCF_018531165.1. Lineage (NCBI taxonomy): Bacteria > Pseudomonadati > Thermodesulfobacteriota > Desulfuromonadia > Geobacterales > Geobacteraceae > Geobacter > Geobacter grbiciae. Next base: position 88,675 of record NZ_JAHDIW010000005.1, read on the forward strand.
CCGGGCCGGTGACCGGATTTCCCCCGTAGCTGACAGTGCCGCCGCCCGGGGGGACGAGCCCGGAGATGATGCGGAGAAGGGTCGATTTCCCTGAACCCGAACGGCCCAGAAGCGCAACGATTTCACCCTCACCCACGGTGAGGGCCACGCCATCGAGGACGAGGTGCTCATCCCCCTCGGTCTTGCGGTACGATTTCCTGATGTTGTCGAGCCGGAGCAGTTCGGCAGACGCTGACGTTGTCATGGGCGATTCCTAGTCAAGGCGATACCTGGTCTGGGCCAGAAGATAGAGCCTGCGCCAGAAGAGGCGGTTCAGGCAGACGACGAAGATGCTCATTACCCCGATGCCGAGAACGATGTGGGGGTAGTCCCCCCGCTCGGTCCAGCGGGCAATGGCCGAACCGAGGCCGGTGGCAGTGAGGGTGGTGGGGCCCCAGCTCACCATCTCGGCAACGATGCTCGCGTTCCAGGTTCCCCCCGATGCGGTCACAAGCCCCGTCACGAGGGAGGGAAAGATGCCGGGGAGGAGGAGCCGCCGCCAGAGCTCCCACCCCGACAGCCCCAGGTTTGTCGCCGCTTCCCGCAGGTCGTTGGGGATGGCGGAGGCCCCGGCAATGACGTTGAAGAGGATGTACCACTGGGTGCCGAGGATCATGAGGGGGGCGGTCCAGATTTCGGGATTGAGCCGGAAGCGGACGATGAGGACCACCACTACCGGGAAGAAGAGGTTTGCTGGGAACGCGGCCAGGAACTGGGCAACCGGCTGGATGCGTGTCGCCCACCGGGGATTGAGGCCTATCCTGACCCCCACGGGGACCCAGAGAAGCGACGCCAGGGCGAGGAGGACCGTCACCCGTGCCAGGGTAGCCAGACCCAGCCCGAAGACGGAGAGCACCTCGCGGAGGGGGATGACGCTCACGAAGGTTGCCAGCTTCCAGAGGCCGTAGAGCGCCGCCAGGGCGAAGATCGCGTTCCAGGCGAGATCGATGGTCCTCTGTATTTCCGGCCGGATGGAGCGTCCCGACTGGCGCCGGATGCGGCGGGGCCGGGGAAAATGCTCTGCAAGCTGTGCTGGCAGCGTGCCAACCAGACGAAGAAGCCGACCCATGAGCCGCGTCCGGGTGAAGATGGTGAGAAGCCACGATTCCGGGGGAGCGCCCGATTCGGTGAGCTCCACCCGGAATTTTTCGGCCCATGCCACGAGGGGGCGGAAGAAGAGCTGGTCGTAAAGGAAGATGACCAGGGCCATGGTCGCCAGGGCCCATCCTATGGCGCCCAGGTCCTGCCGGTGGATGGCGAGCGCCATGTAGGAGCCGATGCCGGGGAGGGTCACGGAGGTCTTCCCCACGGTGATCGCCTCGGAGGCCACCACGAAAAACCACCCCCCCGAGACCGACATCATAATGTTCCAGATGAGGGGGGGGACGCCGAAGGGAGCCTCAACCCGCCAGAACCGCTTCCAGGGGGAGAGACCGAAGATGGTGGCCGCTTCGCCCAGGTCCTTGGGGACGGTTTTCAGCGACTGGTAAAAGCTGAAGGCCATGTTCCATGCCTGGGAGGTGAAAATGGCAAAGATGGAAGCGGCCTCGACCCCCAGGAGGCTCCCCGGGAACAGGGAGATGAAGCCGGTTACGGTCACGGAGAGGAAGCCGAGGATCGGCACCGACTGGAGGATGTCGAGGGCCGGCACGAGGATCGGGCCGAGTCGGCGGCTTTTGGCCGCCAGGGTTGCGTAGGTGAGGGTGAAGGCGAGGGAGAGACCGAGGGCCGCCCCCATCCTGATTACGGTCCGCAGCGCGTAGTAGGGGAGGTGCCACGGATCGGGGGAGAGGGAGGGGACCGTCTTCCCCGGCACATAGGGGAGGGCCATTTCCCGGCTTCCCCAGGCGAGGAGCGCGATGATGCCCATGACAAGAAAGAATGCCGCCAGATCCCAGGCATTGGGCGTCGTGAGCTTTCCGCGGAAGTTGTCGTCGGTGGTGTGGGGCTGCACGGGTTACCTTTCCTTGTCACGGGGAGGATTTCCTTATCAGGTGTTGGATGCTGCAGAGTGGTGAATGTCGTGTCGTTATGCCGTCTCTCCCGTGTGAGTGGCGGGAGCAAACCGTGATCCATCGGCGGCCCCACCGCTTTCCGATGGGGCGAGGTGGGGCCTGAAAATCCAGTAGAGCCCCAGGGCCGAGAACCAGCAGATGGCCGCGGACCAGACCATGTGCGAGAAAAAGTGGGCTCCCCGTGCCATCTGGGCGTAGCCGTAAATGGTGCCGAGTGCGAATCCCGTTGCGAGGCCTGCCCGGGCGATCTTGGCGCGGCGATCCCGCAGGGCGAAGTATATGGCCATGAGGGAAAAACCTCCGGCGGCGTGTACCGCCGGAAAGCAATGCCCGTTGTTGGCGCCGGGGGGATTTCCCTCGAAGAGCCGGGTGTAGGGGACCGGCCCGCCGTAGCGTTCCACGGACCAGGGACAGTGGCGGCCGGATAAACCCCTGCCGACGGCAACGAGGCAAATGCCGATGCCTATGGCCATGGCCAGGTAGAGGGCGGCCCACCGGAAGGGGCGCAACCGGACAACCTGGAACGACAGGACCCAGGCGATGAAGGAAAGCGATGTGACCGCGGCGATCAGGTCACGCCCCCGCTCGTGGATGAGCCATTGGGCCCACCACGAGTACCGGGCCGGCCAGGTGCCGGCAGTGAAATCGTAGAAGCGGTCAGCCAGGACCAGGTCCACGTGGGTAATCTCGCAGGCCGTGGCCGCGAAAACGAAGAGGAGAAGCGGCACGATCCCGTGACTGAGCCAGAAGGGAGCATCAAGGGGCGCGGTCGTACGTGTCTTCATGGTCAGGGGAGCCTGTTGAGCCGATTCTTGTAAATATAGTTCGCCCCCTGGTACCAGGCAAGGGCTTTTTGGAGGGACTGTTCATCCATGGGGAGCGGCTGGGTGTCGCCGCTGCGGCGGTCGAACCGGGCCAGGGTTGCCCCTTTCTGGGGGCTGAGGATCAGGAGCCGGTCACCCTCGATGTAGCCCAGCTTCTGGTAGGTGGAGATGAAGGCCCGTTCGGGCTGCGTGTCGGCCTTGAGGATGTCGCGCCCCAGGAAGTCGGTGGTGTAGCTCATGTTGAGGAGTCCGAGCACCGTGGGGGCCACGTCGATCTGGCCCATCATCCGATCCACCTTTCCCGGCGTCACGTTGTGGGGGGAGTAGACAAGGAGCGGGATCTCGTACTTCTTCACCGGCAGTTCGGTCTTGCCGGCGCTGCCGGCGCAGTGGTCGGCAATGAAGACGAAGACGGTATCCTTGAACCAAGGCTCCTTCCGGGCTTCTTCGATGAACTTCCCGATGGCGTAGTCGGCGTATTTCACCCCTCCGTCACGGCCGGTCTTGGAGGGAATGTCGATTTTCCCGTCCGGATAGGTGAAGGGACGGTGGTTGGAGGTGGTCATAAGCATGTTGAAGAAAGGGCGCCCCGCCTCAAATGACTTCCGCGACTCCTTGATGGTCTTGCGGTAGAGGTCTTCGTCGCAGACTCCCCAGACGTTGGCGAAGGTTATCTCGTCCTTGGCAAAGCTGTTGCGGTCGACAATGTCGAAGCCGTTGCCGGAGAAAAAGGCGTTCATGTTGTCAAAGTAGCCATATCCCGCGTAGATGTAGCGGGTGTCGTACCCCTTCTCCTTCATGATTTCACCCCAGGACCGAAAGCCGCCGTTATTGGGGCGCTTCACGATGGAGGTGCCCGGAAGCGGCGGTATCGAGAGGTTGAGGGCCTCCAGCCCCCGGACCGTCCTGGTGCCGCTGGCGTAGAGGTGGGTGAAGAGCAGGGAATCCCTGGAGAGACGGTCGATGTTCGGCGAGAGTCCCTTGGTGTTGCCGAATATTCCGAGGTACTCGGCACTCAGGCTCTCCTCCACCACCACGATGACGTTGAGCCGCTTTTCCTCTCCTTCGCCGGTGATCTGCCGGGTCATGCGGGGCGCCGGGGTGGTGAAGTGGTTGTTGCGCTCCTCCACCAAGCCGCGGAGCCGGGCCAGTACCTGCCGGTCGTCCCGGGTCACGTAGAACTGTCTGAAGTCGAGCTCGTTGTTGCGGAAGGCCGCGAAGAGGCCATAGAGGCCGTTGCCGGCCAGTTCGTTGGCGTAGCTGTTGGGGGAAATCTCCGTGCCGGAAATGTTCACGAGGAGAAGGGCTGCCAGGGGGGCGGCAAGGAGCGTGGCGCCCAGACGACGGTGGCGGCCGGCAAAGGTCGTGGCGGCGGCCCGGTCGATGGCGGAGCGGAGCAGGAATACCGCAACCAGGGAAATAGCAAAGATTCCGCCGAGAATCGGCGCCAGGGGGTACGACTCGCGGATGTTGCCGATGACCTCATGGGTGTAGATCAGGTAATCCACGGCAATGAAGTTGAAGCGGGTCGAGAACTCCTCGAAGAAGAAGTACTCGGCCACGGCGCCGAAGATGAGGGCGTAGAGGATGATGAAGATGGCGGTGCGGACCACCCAGCGGTGCCCGCTGCTTCCCGCGAGCCGCCGGGGGGCGAGGATCAGGTAGAGGGCCGCCGGGATGAGGAGATAGGCGAGGGCCGCCGCGTCGAAAATGAACCCTGTTCCGTAGGCCTTTGCCACCAGGGGGAGGGTGAGCCCGGACCCCTTGGGGACCATGGTGAGGAGAACGGTACGGGTTATGATGGAGATGGCGAGAAAGATGAGTGAGAAGAGGGTGATGATGCCAAAGGTACGGCGCTTGGTCATGGGGGCTCCGCTGACAGGAGATAGCACTTCAGCGGAAAATTTTACCAGAGACAACCTGACCGGACCATGACGGGAAGATGACAATTTCGTCATCTTCAAAAGTTACAATGGTGACGGAGCTGCGGGAAAGTGGAGCGTCACGGCGGTTCCCCGCCCCGGTTCGCTGGAGACCGAAACGCTTCCCCCGTGGAGGTCCATGATGGAGCGGACGATGGCGAGGCCGAGGCCGGTCCCCTGGGCATTGAGGGCGCGGGCCTCGCTGCTGCGGTAGAAGCGGTCGAAGACCCGGAGGAGATCGTCCGGCGCGATGCCGATGCCGGTGTCGGTAACGGTGAGATGGGCGGCGCCGTCGTTGTCCCGGGTGAAGGAGACGGTGATCGCCCCTCCCGTGGGGGTGTAGCGGATGGCGTTGGAGAGCAGGTTGCCGACGGCCCGCTGGAAGAGGAGCGGGTCAGCATGTATCTCACCCCGGCCGGAGCAGGAAATGGTTATCTCCTTCTCTTCCGCCAGGGTGCCGTAGAAGTCCAGGAGCAGTTCCAGTTCGCCGCGCATGTCCAGGGGGATCGGCTCGATCCGTTGCTCGGCCCTGGCCAGGAAGAGGATGTTGTCGATCAGGCGCGAGAGGCGCTCGTACTCCTCAAGGCTCGACTCGATGACCCGCCGGTACTCTTCGGCGGAGCGGGCCCGGGAGATAGCCACCTCGGCCTCGCCCCGAAGGATGTTGATGGGGGTGCGGATTTCGTGGGCCAGGTTGGCGGAGGATGCTTCGAGCCGGTCGAAAGACGTTTCAAGGCGGTCGAGCATGCCGTCGAAGGCGGCGGCGAAACGGGCCAGTTCCCGGGGCCATACCCGGGCACCGAGGCGTTCATCAAGGGTCGTCACATCGATGCGTCCGGCCGCACCGGTAATCTCTGCCAGGGGGCGGAGGCCCCGGCGCACCACCACGGCACTGAGAGCGGCCGAAAGGCAAATGCCGGCCAGAAACACAAAAGCCATCTTCTGCTTGTATCCCTGAAGGATATCCTCGTCGTCGGTCACGTCGAGGGCCACCTGGATAAAGCGGGATGAAAGCCCCTTCTCCGACATTCCCCAGGCGGAGTTCAGCAGATAGATCCGCCCGTCTTGCACGTGGAGCTTTTTGCCTTGGCCGATGGCGCGGGAATCCCGGGCTGGCGGGGGGAACTGGCGGGCAGGAACAATGCGGTCCATTCCCCGTGTCTCCATGACCACATTTCCCTGCCGCCCCATGATTCGAACCAGGTAACGGGTGTCCTGCCGCAGGGCCCCTTCCCAGTTGACTTCCTGATCAAGGTGGGCGGAGTCGTCGGGGTAGCGGGCAATGATCGCCTCGATCACCCGTATTTTCTCGATGATGAAGTTGTTGTCCTCGAACTCCAGGTCGCTTGCCAGGGCGAGAAACTGGAAGACGATGACAAAGAGGAGAACACACGTGGTGGCCAGGGTGGAGAGGATGGTGAGCCGTGCGGTGAGGGAGAGAGCCCCCGGGTGGGTCACTTCACGCTCCGTCGAGGACATAGCCTGCTCCGCGGACGGTACTTATCAGCTTTCGCTCGAAGGGGTCGTCGACCTTGCGCCGCAGGCGGCGGATTGCCACGTCGACGATATTGGTGTCGCTGTCGAAGTTTATGCCCCAGACCTGGTCGGCGATGAGGGCTCGGGAGAGGACCTCCCCCTTGCGGCGGAGCAGGAGCGACAGGAGGAGAAACTCCTTGGTGGTGAGGTCGAGGGGGGTCCCTCCCCGCCAGGCCTTGTGGCCCACCAGGTCCATTTCCAGATCGTCGACCCGCAGGCGTTCCGGCTGCCGTGCCGGTCCCCGGCGGAGGATGTTGCGGGCCCGGGCCAGCAGTTCCGAAAAGGCGAAGGGTTTCACCAGGTAGTCGTCGGCCCCCAGCTCCAGCCCTCGCACCCGGTCCTGGACCGCGTCCCGGGCCGACAGGTAGATGACCGGCACCTCGCTCCCCCCGCGCCGCAGCTCTTCCAGCACCGACCAGCCATCCCGGCCGGGGAGCATGATGTCGAGGATGACGAGGTCGTAGGCCTCGGTACGGGCCAGGTGGAGACCATCCTCGCCGTTTTGGGCCGTGTCCGCCGAAAAGCCGTTCTCAGTGAATCCTTTCTGAAGATACGCGGCGGCCTTTTTCTCGTCTTCTATGATCAGGATGCGCATGGAAACTCCGGAGCCCAAGGGTAACGCTGAGAATTGTAGCGCGGCCCCCCTCGGGACTGCAACCCTTTCCCTTGGGGAGAAAATGAAAAAGGCCGCCCGAAGGCGGCCTCCCATAATCGGTAGCCGGCGATTTTCACGATGCCAGGTGGAACTGGCCGATGAGATGCTGAAGCTCGGAGGAGAGATCGGAAAGCTGTCTGGCAGCGGCTGCGGTTTCCTGGGCTCCCCGGGCCGTACCCTGAACCACATCGGTAATCTGTTGGATGTTGCCGCTGATTTCGGTTGTGGTGGCGGTCTGCTGCTCGGCGGCCGTGGCAATCTGGTTGACCTGCATAGTGACGGCCTCTACCGTATCGAGGATTTCTACAAGCGCCTTGCCGGACTGCGCCGCTTCGGCAGTGCCGAGCTCAACCTCCTTCACCCCTTGCTCCATGAATGAGACGGCATCCCTTGTCTCCTGTTGAATGGCTTTTATCATCGCGCCGATTTCCTTGGTCGCCTTGGTGGTCCGCTCTGCCAGTGCCCGGACCTCGTCGGCCACTACGGCGAAACCGCGGCCCTGCTCGCCGGCTCGGGCGGCCTCGATGGCGGCGTTCAGCGCCAGGAGATTCGTCTGGTCTGCGATATCCTCGATGGTGCCGATAATCTCACCAATCTGGTCGCTTCGGGTGCCGAGGTTTTCCACCGTCTTTGCCGTTTCCTTTACCCGTTCGGCAATGTGGTGCATCTCCCCGACAGTCTGCTTGATCACTTCAGATCCTTTGCCCGCCGTTTCGCTTGCCCGGCGTGCTTCGTCGGCTGCGGCCGAACAACTGGCGGCAATTTCCGTCGATGTGGCCGCCATCTCCTCGCTGGCTGTGGCCACAGTGCCGGTCTGGGCGGCAACTTCCTCCGCCCCCGTTGCCATTTGCTCGGCATTGGCAGTTAACTGACCGGCTGCTGCCGCCACCTGTGCCGCGTTATCGGCAACGCCGGTAATGAGGCTGTTGAGACGGTCGGACATGGTGTTGACTGCTTCGGCTAGCTGACCGGTTTCGTCTTTCTGTTTCATCTCAAGATGGTGGGCTAGATCCCCCTGGGCGATGGCCTGGGCGAATTCGACCACTTTCCGAAGGGGGACGGTGAACTGGCGCGCCATGAACAGGCCGAAAACGACAGCAGCGACCATGCCGGCAACGGCGAGTATTCCCATCTGTATGGTGGCACTGTGGGCCGTGGCACTATTCAGTCCGTTGCGGCGTTCCGCCAGTGCGATTTTCATGTCGAATATCTTTTTTATTGCATCGTCGATCTTGCGCTCATAGGCAAGCCCCTCGCTCCGCATGACATCCAGGGCAGTTTCGCGATCGCCGGCAAGGGCTGCCGCGATGATTTCATCGCGCACCGGGCCGTACTCTTTGATGAGGGTGCGGAGCGTGGCGAACTGTTTTTTCCCCTCTTCGGTTTCAAGTGTCGCATCCACCTCCGTCAACTGTTTGTCGATATCCTGGTAAAGCTTCGCGATGGCATTGGCGTTGGCCTGGGCACGCTGGGTACTGTCGTCGAGTATCATTCCGCGCACGTTCACCCGTGCTTTCTGAAAAGCGATGCCCACCTGTCCGAACACCCCGAGGGGTTTAGTGTTGTAGGTGAACATCTCATCGGCTTCATTCGCCAGCGTATTGACTTTCGAGGTCCCGATGAAGCCGACAATGCCGGCGATGAAGGCAACCAGAACAAAACTCGATACCAGTTTAACGCTGAGACGGGCATCCTTTAACAGATTCATGACGAACGCTCCTTGCCGTGAAGTTGTTGAGAATGGCGGTCCGCCCGTAAGGCCGGCCGCGGTACAGAACTCTCTTCATCCTGTTTATCGGCAGAAGCAGAAGATGACTTTAGAATTTTCCTGAAAAAAATTTTATCTAGCTAGAGGGATTCGGGAAACCCTTCAGGCGGGAATGGAGCTTCTGTGTGAAAGATTGATGGGCACGGCATGCCAAAGGCAATGTAAATGGTGTTGATGAACGACAGGAGAAGGGGGGATGGGGCCCGCCGACCGAGGATGATGGTTCTGGGGTAGAAATGGTCGAAATCGGCAATCCTGTGGGCCATGAGGGTATGGCGACAGAGTTCGTCTACCACTAGACCGATGGGGACAAAGCTGATTCCCTTGCCGGCAAGCACTTCGCGCATGATGAACTGCAAGTCGTCGAAATAGATGATGTTGGCGAACTCGGTGATCGAATGGCCGGTCAATGCCAGGTTTTTGTCCAGGAAGCGCCTGGCGCAACCCTGCTCGTTCTTCAGGTAGAGGCGCTTGTCGAACAGTTGCTCGATGGATGGGGCAGGTGAGTCGATCCCGAGGGACGGAGCGCTTAAAAAAATCATCTCGTCGTCGGGGAGCGGGTAGCCTCTGTGGCCGGCCATGTTCAGGTCATCGCAGTGTTCGATAATGGCCAAGTCGAAGCGCCCGTTTTCGATTCCTTCGAGAGCCTGCTCAGGCATGTTAAAGACGAAATTCAGGTCAGCGGATTCGGCGTTGTCGGCCATGAACGCGGAAACGATGGAAGGGAGTCGTCCGATGCCGAATGCAGGGGTACAGCAGAGGGAAATGCGCTGCTTCGGCTCATTGACATTGAGTTTGTCAACGATTTGGCTTTCCAGATCGACGATCTGCTGGGCCTTGGCGAGCACAAACTGACCGGCCTCGGTGGGCCTGACGGCGTTGCCCGAGCGTATCAGCAGTGGCTTGCCGATGTGATCCTCCAACTGCTTGAGCCGGCGCGAAACCGCGGACTGGGTGACGCAGAGCACTGCGGCGGCCTTGGAAATATTGCCGATGGCCGCAACCTTGAGCAGTGTCTTGAAGAGCGTTATGTCCATTGCCCCCCCCGGTGCTTGTTATGCCTGAAACGCATGGCTGTCATGAAAATTAATCAGAGAAACTATAGCAGTAAAATTGGGTCGAAACAATAAGTTAGAAAATCATGAATTAAATCAGGCGTTTTTAGTTGTGGCTATTTCCGCATGGTTTTGGTGGCATTAGGATTGCTTATGTTAAAGCATCTTATACGAAGATGCATTATTGCTGGCCGGGAATTGGAAGCCCGGTGAACCATCATTACTGAGTGAAGGAGGTAGTATGGCGAAACAGGCATGGAGGAAGGGACGCATCATTCTGAGCGGCATGCTCGGCGTGGTTGCGCTGGCTATGCTGACGTTGTGGGGCTGCGGCGGGGGGGGGAGCAGTTATGACACTCCCAGTACTAACGTCGTCAAGACTAAAACCGATAATGCTCTCATTAATGCCGCAAAGCTTAAGGAGTGGGCTGATGCTGGTTTGGTCAACAAGGCAGGCGCCTACGAGAGGGTTGTCATTATTGAGGTTACCTCTGATGCCTCTCAATATGCCCAGGGGCATATACCCGGCGCGGTGAGCGTGAATCTTGCCGACTTGACGGCAACTCGCCTTGAAGGCCCCGGCTATTTCGGAGCCATGGTTGCAACCGGTGAACAAGTGGATGCACTGATTCAGAAGGCCGGCATTGACCAGTACACAACTATCGTCTTTACAACTTCCGACAAAGAGATGAATGCCAATACCCTCTGGAACCTGACCAGAGGCTATACCACCTTCCGCTATTGGGGCTTCCCCAAGGAGCGGCTCAAAGTGCTGGATGGTGGTAACAAGGCATGGATGGCGGCTGGTTATGACTGGACACCGGCAGCGCCGAGCATTCCAAAGACTACGTATAGTGTCACTCCGAACGGGGTAAACAGGGTACAGGCAGACCTGAGGGCATCCTTGTCAGAGATGATAGCTGCCGTCACTGCCGGTGAAAAAGACTTTATAGATGGCCGTGGATCCCTTGCCGCCGGTACAACCGACCTGCTGGATACGTCGAAGTACGTGGTGTTTGAGGGCCGAATCAAGGGGACTAACTCACGATTCTTTCCCTATACCAACTTGGTTGACGCAAACAAACTATTCAAATCCATCACTGATGTACAAACTCTTTTAAATATTAAATCCGATACAGCCTATACCCTTTGCCGTGCCGGTAACATTGCTTCAGTGCTTTTCTTTGCCATCGACGGTTATGCCTACTATGACGGGTCGAAGAAGGCAGTGTGGTACGACGGTTCTTGGGGACAGTGGGGCCTGATGTCTTCGAATGCTGCCATAGGCGGTATGCTGAGAAGTACTACTAGTGTGTGGGATACCACAGCATTGACATCCCCGTACACTCAAAACTTTAACAATACGGTTACTATTACGGGAGGAACTAAAACACTTGCGCTTACCGATATAATCTCCTATTCCGGGCGGCTTTTGCCTGATGAACCACCGATTACCGCCAATCAGCTCGAAGATGCCGACAAAGCGTACCGCAGTCCGAGTATAACTGCCGGTTCACAGGGGCCTACGGCAAATGCTGGGGGCGGTTGCTAGTGTGAATTCCATGACACCCCCGCCCATCGGGCGGGGGGAGCTACCATGAAAAGGAGCGAATGCATGATGAATATGCGCAAAATATCCACCATTTCTGGCGTCGCCCTCGGGACGGCCCTCCTTGCCGGCACGGCGTTTGCCGGCCCTCGCATCACCTTCGGCCCCGAGGACCAGGGCGCCCTCCAAATCGACTACAAGGGCCAGTTCCAGATGTCGGTCCGCAATAATGGCTCCGGTTCCGATGGCGACAGCACCACCACCAACTTCAACTTCCGCCGCAACCGTCTCGCCTTCATGGGGAAGTACGGCGACATGGTGAGCCTCTATGTCCAGACCGAGTTCACCGAGGACCCCAACGTTGACACCCTGGGAGTTCATGACAACAGCAGCAAGACCGAGTTCCAGATGCTCGACGCGGTGATGCGGTTCAAGTTCAACGATGCACTCCGGGTTAACGTGGGTAAGTTCAAATACGGCTTCTCCCGTGAGAACCTGGAGGCATGCGAGATGCCTCTGACCCTTGACCGCTCCCTCTTTATCCGTGCCCCTTTCGTATCCACCCGCGACATGGGGGTGGGCGTCTGGGGGAACTTCCTGGATGACAAAATCCAGTACCGGGCCGACGTGATGGAAGGGCGCAAGGCCGGCGACACCAACAACCCCGATTCCAGTTTCCGTTACACGGTCCGCGCCCATGTGTCGTTGCTGGATCCTGAGTCTGACTACGGCTACAAGGGGACCTACATGGGTAAAAAACAGGTTCTCACCTTTGGTGCCGCCTACCAGTACGAACCGGACGTGGTGTACGGCGATACCGTGACCAAGACAGGCAAGAAGGACTACAATGCCTGGACCGTCGATGGTTTCTTCGAGTATCCGGTGGAAGGGGTCGGCACTATGACCCTGTCGGCCGCCTATGCCGACTATAGCCTGGACGATGCCTACAAGGTGTCGAGGAACGTTGATAGCAACGCCATTGGCCTCAACGGCGAGAAGAACGGCTGGTACGTAAAGGCCGGCTACATGCTTCCCAACCTGCCGCTCCAGTTTTTCGGCCGCTACGAGAAGTGGACCTTTGCCAAACTTAATGGAATGTTCGATCAGGATGTCGACTGGTATGGTGGCGGGGTCAACTACTACATCTGGGGCCAGAACCTGAAGCTTACGGCTGAGCTCAGCCGGACCGCCTTTGATAAGGAAGGTCTCGGAGATGACGGCACCAAGAGTGAAAATTTCACCACCTTCGTAACACAGCTCCAGCTTCTCTTCTAGGACGGAGCGCAACCAAATTCACGCAGGAGGAAAAGAGAATGAAAAAGATCATGATGTCCATCGCAGCAGCCCTTGTGGCGGTTTCAATGGCGACCGTTGCCTTCGCCTCCGGTTCCTTTTCCGGCAAGGTCACCAAGGTTGACGGCGCCAAGGTAACCGTCAAGGCCGACAAGATTCCCGCCTGGGTCAAGAAGGGTGGGAGCGTTTCCGCCATGGGCGGCTCTCCCAAGGTTCTCGATGTGAAGGGGCATGAAGTAACTCTTCGCTTCGGCAAGGCCAAGGCCGACAAGGTCAAAGTGGACTCTTCCCTGACCGTCACCGAAGCTTCCGGAGACGAGCTCCAGGGGTGCTAGGCTTCTGATACCGTGCCTCCCCGCTCCGGGCGGGGAGGTTTTTTGATTATGAATAAATCAAATTATTCAAATTGTTAATGCCTAATGATTGGTCCCGGGTAAAGGAGAGGTGAATGATGCTCAAACCTGTATGGCTGAAGCTATCGGTGGCCGCGGTTGCCTTCTGTGCCGCTACGCCGGTCTTTGCCGAAAAGGCCGGTATCGGCTGGCAGGGGACGATCTCCGCCAAGGCCGGCAAGGCAAAGACCATGGCAGAACTGGCCAAGATGTACGATTCAAGTTCCTGTATTGAATGTCACCAGGAGACCCACAACGATTGGAACAAATCGATCCATGCCCGCTCCATCTTCGGCACGAGCCGGACCGCGGCAACCCTCAAGACGGCGGTGGTCAACGGCCTGATGGAGTGGCCCTATTCGGGGGTTAAGAAACCGGAGGATGTGAAGGTTGAGCACCTGATGGGGTGCGCAAAGTGTCACCTCCCCCAGTTGGCTGATGCCGAGGATTCGGTGGCCAAGGAAATCATCGCCACTGTCGACAACTGGCAGGATGCCCTCAAGAAAAAGGATACGGTGAAAGCGGCCGCCGAAGCCGACAAGCTCAAAAGCCTGAACATCAGCTGTCTCGTTTGCCACAACCGCAACGCCATCACCCACAAATGGACCGACGGCTATCCCCAGGCGGGGGTCGTGTACGGCTCCAAGGATGGCGATCACCCGTCGGACGCCTTCCCGAAAATGAAGGCCAGCCCGATCATGAGCGAGTCGATTCAGTGCGGGCAGTGCCACGGCCTCGGTCCCAACATGGAACTGGACAACCCGACCCAGTGCTGCACCAGTTACGGCAGCTACCTCTGGGCATACACGGCCGAGGGGGGGAGCGAGACCTGCCAGGACTGCCACATGAAGAAGAGCAAGCTTGGCCACAACATGCAGAGCTACCGCGATCCGGGCATGGCCAAGGCAGCGGTGGAGTTCAAGGCCGAGGCGCGGGCGTTCCACTGGCGTGACGGCGCCACGATCAAGCCCAAGGCGGTGGTGAAGGTGGAGATGGTGAACCGTGCCGGCCACTCCATCCCCGATGGCTGACCGACCCCCAACCGACTGGTTCTGTCGGTAATAGCAAAAACAAAAGATGGCCAGGAAGTGTTCAACCAGGAGAAGATCTACATGCCGGTTCCCCAGCAGCTTGGCCGAGGTGACCGGATGGGGCGCGGCCCCTATGAGAAGAGTGGAATCATTGAAGATACCGGCCTCCCGCCGGGCAAGGCGGTCCACGAGCGATTCGACATTTTCTTCCCGGTTGATGAAGTGGAAGAGAACGGCAAGTGGGTGACGAAGCCCACTGCCAGCGAGTTGGACCTCGAAGTGAAGCTCTGGTATCTCCCCTTCGGCACCATGAATGCCGATCCCTTCCTGTGGCATGAGTTCACCAAAAAGGTGAGCATCAGCACCACCGGGAAATAGCAGCACCACGCTTGACCTCCTTCTCTGTTATGGGCCGGCAGGGCCACCTGCCGGCTTTTTTTTCACGGGTCATTGCGCTATGATAGGCGCCAGATGACGTTTCTTTCCTTTCTGATAAATTCTCTGCCCCTGCTTCGGCGTTTGGCGACGTTCGCGCTGCTTCCGCTCGCCCTGCTGCTTTCAGGCTGCAATGGGAGTGGGGGAGAAAACGGTTCGTGCCTCATGTGCCACCGGGGGATCGAGCATGCTTCGCCGGCCCATCCCCGCTGCGTCTCTTGCCACGGGGGGGATGAGCGGGGCCGGGACAAGGAGTCGGCCCACCGGGGGATGTTCGCCCCCCGTAACCCCTCGGACCCCCGTTCCTGGGAGCATAGCTGCGGGGCCTGCCACCCCTGGCAGCTTGCCCGGGTCAAGGGAAGCCTCATGCAGACCAATACCGGGATGATCAAGAATATCCAGCTCACCTGGGAGGGGGAGGACGGCAGGCTCTACGGGAGCCGCCGGGAGCAGGTTTATGCCCCCGACGGGAAGGATCGGCAGCTGGCTGGGGTGGCCGAGCTGGACAATATCTCCGGGGAGCTCTACCGCAAGTTCTGCTCCCTCTGCCATGTCGGCATTGAAAACAGCTACGCCTACGATGTGGGGCATTCGGCGGGGTGCGCCGCCTGCCACTTTCCCTGGAACGATACCGGTACCTACGCCGGCGGCGACCCGACCATGAAGGGGCGGGGGCCGGCCTCGGCTTCCCATCGGATGACCGGGCTTCCGGGCAACGATGTCTGCTTTCGGTGCCACAACCGGAGCGGCCGTATCGCCCTGTCGTACATGGGGCTCAATGACGGCAACACCGCCCAGGTGCCGACGCGAAACGGGTTTCCCGGCCCGCTTCTCACCAGCGGGAGCCGGAGCATCACCCGCATCACGCCGGACATCCACTATGCCATGGGGATGGACTGCATCGACTGCCATACATCCCGCGACATCATGGGTGACGGCTACGCCTACGAGAACCTCTACCACCAGGTGGAGATCCGCTGCGAGGATTGCCACGGCAGCGGCACCGAGCTTCCCAGATGGCGGGAAATCGTCCGGGAGAACGAAGCCCCGGTGCGCGAGTCGCGGCAGTACCGGCGGCAGATGCGCCCCGGCATGCGGATGATCGTCACCGGCAAGGGCCGCCCCTACTCGAACGTTTTTTACGAAAACGGGCGGGTACGGCTTGTGGGCAAGCGGAGCGGCCGCCTCTATACCAGCAAGGTGATTACCGGCACCCCGGCCCATACCGTTGCCGGCCACGGCAGGCTGGAGTGCTACAGCTGCCATTCCCGCGCGGTGGTCCAGTGTTACGGCTGCCATACCAACTACGACAAGTCCAGGACCGGCCGCGATTTTGTAAAGGATATGGATACCCTGGGGCTCTTTACCGAGTCCGAGGACTACCGGATGCTCTACCCCTTCCCCCTGGCCCTCAACCAGCGGGGTAAAATATCGCCGGTCACCCCCGGCTGCCAGACCTTCGTGACCGTAACCGAGATGGACGGGCGCGTGTCCAAAGAGGGGTATGTCACCACCTTCAAGGGTAAGCAGCAGCTTCGCTTTGCCCCCTTTTACTCCCACAACACCGGCGTGAAGGCCATCGGCTGCGGCGAGTGCCACGCAAACCCCGCCTTCCTTGGTTTCGGCCAGCATGTGGCCGCGGGGAGGAGTATCGCCGCCACCATGCTCTGCCCAAAAAACGAGGAGAAGCCCCTGGATGGCTTCCAGACCATGGAGGAGGGGAGGGTGCGGGCCTTCTCCGCCGTTACCCGGGAAAATTCCCGCCCCCTTAACGAGGCGGAGGTGATGAAAGTGTGGCGGGCGAACCTCTGCATCGTCTGCCACACCCGCCCCGACGACCCCATTTACCGCAAGGAGCTCGAATATCGTGCCCTGGATGATGCACTTCATCGCCGTATTCTGGCTGGCGGCGGCACTCGCGTCGCCCGCTGAGGGCGCCGAGAACTGCCGGGCCTGCCATCGGGATGCTATCTCCGGCCCCCATGCGGCCATCGGATGCACCCCCTGCCATGGGGACGACCGTTCCACGGTGGGGAATCCGGCCACCGCGGTTGACCGGGCCGCCCGTTGCGTCGCCTGCCACCGGGGGTTCGACCGGCTGTTCGATCACGCCATGATAACCCGGGCGGCGGAGCGGCAGTTTGTGGCCAGAACCGTGGGGCGGTTCGACGGAGGTTTCTGGGGCGGCAATTGCACCGGCTGTCATGTGCGTGGGTGTCTCGACTGCCACGGCGGCAAGGGTCACGCCATGTCCCGCCCCCGCGACGGTGCCTGCCTTGAATGCCACCGGGGATACTTCGTGGGGAGCGACTACCACGGCCGTGCCCCCCGTGAGGACGCCTTCCGCTTCCAGCGGGGCCCCTTTGCAGGAGGGGAGCAGTTTCTTCCCATGCTCCCCGATGTCCATGCCGAGGCCGGCATCGGCTGCGGCGATTGCCACGACATGGCGAGCCTGGCCGCAGGCCGGCGGAGCGGCAAGGGATGCCGCGACTGCCACGAACCCGACCAGCGGATAGTGGAGCACCGCATCCCTGCCCACCGGGAGCGGCTCGAATGTTACGCCTGCCACTCGGCCTGGGCGCCCCAGGAATACGGCACCTTCTGGCTCCGCTTCATCGACAGCCCACGCCGTAAGGCGCGGTTCACGGCCATCCCCCATCAGGATGAGTGGGTGAAGAGCGCCTATCTCAAGCGGCAGGATGCCCCTCCCCTGGGGCTGAACCGTGCGGGTAAGGTGAGCCCCATCCGGCCGCAGTTCATCCTCTATTTCTCCGATATCCGCAGCGAACGTGCGGTGGGGGAGGAGAACCGGCTCCTGGCCGCGGAATGGAAGGCGTTCTTCCCCCACACGGTCCGGCGGGGCACCGTCATGTGCGACGGCTGCCACGACAATCCGCGCCGCTTCCTCTTGGAGGGGGAAAAGGAGCGGATATACCGGCTGAAGGATGACGGCTTGTCCCTGGAATCTTTCTGGCGCCGGGAGGGACAGCGGGCGGTGAACGGGAGTTTCATGGACCCTGAACGGGTCAGGAAGATGGCCGTGAGGACACCGGCGTACACGAAGGGATATATCGAGAAATGGCAGCGGTTGACCGGGGACGCCGGCACTTCATCGCGGCGCTGATTGCGTTCATCGCTTCTTTGGCGGCGGCATGGCGGTTTCTTGTCCCCAAGAGGAGGGAATCCGGGGAGCGCTTCGTCATTGACATGGCGGCCATTCCGCCACGGGGCGCCCTCGTCTATCGCGAGCGCCGACTGGCGGTGATGCGGGATGGAGGTGAGATTTACGCCCTGAATCTGACCTGTACCCATCTCGGCTGTACCGTGACCGTAACCCCGGGGGAGATTGTCTGCCCCTGCCACGGCAGCCGCTTCGACCTCAAGGGCAACGTTCTGAAAGGGCCGGCCGACCGGCCCCTGGCCCGCCACCGGCTTGAAATCCGTGGTGGACGGGTGGAGATTTATCCGGGATGATCAAGGAATTTGCCAAACATCTCTTTCCGCGGGTGGTGCTGCGGGAGAACCTGCGGTTCACCTACACCTTCTGCCTGGGGGGGCTCGCCTTCACGGCGCTCATCGCCCTGGCCGTGTCCGGGGTGCTGCTCCTGTTCTATTACCAGCCGACACCCGCCTGGGCCTTTGACTCCATCCTCTTCCTGGAATCGACGGTTGTTGGCGGGAAGTACCTGCGGGGGCTCCACCGGCTTGCCTCCCATGGGCTTTTGGTCCTGCTGTTCCTCCATGTCCTTCGGGTGGTGCTTTCCGGCGCCTACCGGCCGCCGCGGGAGCTAACCTGGGTGGTGGGTGTGGGGCTTCTGGCGCTGTCGGTGTTCGAGGCGTACACCGGCTATCTCCTCCCCATGGACCAGTTGGCCTTCTGGGCGACCCGGACCGGCATGGAGCTTCTGGCCACCCTGCCGGGAGGTCCATGGCTGAAGGCCGTCCTCGTCCCAGACGGAGTGGGGGAACCCCTGTCGTTGCTGCGCTTTTACGCGCTCCATGTGGTAGTCGTCCCCGTGGCGGTGCTGGCCCTGTCGTTTCTCCACTTCTACCGAGTGCGCAAGACAAAGGGGATACTGCCGTATCTGTGAGGGCTCAATGGCTGAAAGGATGGAAGTGAAAAACGACTTGCGGCGGGGACCGCGCGGCAGTGGCGAATACGTCAGGAGTTCCCCCCACTTTTTTCGCCTCGTCAAGCGGGCTTTCTGGGGGGGGCTGGTGGCCCTGGCGTTGCTGTCCCTGGTTGTCCCGGCGCCGCTTCTGGACCCCGCGAATCCGGGCGCGCCGCCGAATCCCGCCAAATCGGCCTGGTTTCTCCTCTGGACCCAGGAGGTGGTAAGCCACGGCAACGGCTTTGCCTGGATCATCGTGGGGCTCTCCCTCTGGTTCCTGGCCCTGCCGTGGCTCGGTATGCACCGCCCCGAGCGCGCCGTCTGGTTTGGTGAGGGGAACCGCGCCGCTGCCTGGACCACCATCGCCGTCTTTGCGGCCATCTTGTCAATGACGGTCCTGGCCATGTTCTTCAGGGGGGAAAATTGGTCGCTCGTCTCCCCCTTCTGATCCTGCTCTGCCTGGTGCTTGCCGCCTGCGTGGGGAAAGCGCCGGGCGAGGGGTGCCTCTCCTGCCACCCGTCCCATTACGCCGAGCGGGGGAGTTGTGTCTCCTGCCACCGGGGGAACGGGAAGAGTGTCCGCAAGGCCATTGCCCACCATCGGCTCATTCCGGCGGAACTTGCCTATTTTACGGTTCCGGGAAGCCGCCGGGTGGAGGAGGGGAAGCGTTTGGCCGAGCGGTTCGGCTGCCGCCGCTGCCACAATTTGGGCGGCAAGGGAACGCGGCTTGCCGCCGATCTGGACCGTCTGGCCGGTGACGACCCGGTGCGGCTCTTCGGTGCCATCAAACGGCCGGTCCTCTTCATGCCCGACTTTCATTTCGACGATCGGCAAACGGCCGGCCTGGTCAATGCCGTCATGGCTTTGGCCGCGAAAGCTCCGCGGCCCGTAAGTGGCGGGCTTCCGGTTGTAGTTCACTTCGCCTCCCCCCAGCAGGGGGAGGGAAACATCTTCGAGAAAAAATGCGGTGGCTGCCATCGGCTGCTGACGGCCCGCGAGGGAGCGCTGGGTAACGGCGACGTCGCTCCCAACCTCTCTGGTCTATTTACCCCCTTCTACCCGACTCCCTTTAAACCAGGCGAGCCCTGGACCGCCGAACGGCTCGGACTCTGGCTCGACAATCCCAGGGCCGTGCGGCCGGACACCCCGATGCCGCCGGTGCGCCTTTCTCCCCCTGAAAAAAAACAACTGGCAGAGATGCTGAAAATCGATTAGCACCGTTCCGTTTTTATCAACGGGATGCGGAACCTTCTCCCCACGATGGTGTGGTGGCGGTTGCGGAGTTCCGTCATGGTGCCGTCGAGAAAGGCCGGGAGAGCCTGCTCCCCGTGCTCTGCCAAGTAGGCATCCACGAGGGTTCCCATGAATGCGTTGAATTTTCGCGTGGAACTGCCGTGGGCGAAGTTGCGGCCCGGAAAGCGGCGGATGTCGCCGTCGAAGACGGGGGAGATGTGGAAGAGTTCGTGGAAGATGGTGATGAGTTTTTCCCTGGGGGATAGGTCGAAAAAGCGGGGAACCAGGAAGTAGATTACATAGAGGATTTCATTGCCCCGGTGGGTCACTGACGGCATGGTGCTCCGGTAGGTGTGGCGGCCCCGCTGCCGTTCGATGCTCTTCGCCCCTCCGTGGAACCGGAGGGGGTGGATCTTGGCGTATGTTCCCCGGATGCCTCCGCCCCGTGTTGAAGTGATGCAGATCAGGAGCCGGGACGGATCGATGTGGCACATCTCCGGAACGTGACCCGCGATGTGGACCACGAGCCGCTCCAGTTCACAGGTGAGATTAAGGACGGTCCCCCCCATGGCGCAGACAGATTACTTCGACTTGAATTTGTGGCAGAACAGGCAGCGCATGGGGCCGTCGGCCGGTTTCACCGGGTGTTCCTTGGGGAAGTGGATGCCGCCGGGGCCCTCAAAGTGGCACGACGGGCACTGCGCGTCCAGATCGATCTTGGTGGCGCCGCTGTTGAATGCATCATAGAACCGCTTGTGGGCATCATCATAGGGGACTTTCTTGGTCTTTACCTCGCCGGATATGGCCCAGAACCCGCCAAACACGGCGATGATCAGAATGATGAAAAACCAGTCTTTCTTTGCCAGCTTCATAAAACCTCCGAAAGGCCGGGACCAGGGGCCGGGGACCGGGGACCAGGAAAACCATGCTGGTCCTGTTGCCGTCTCGGTCACGTTGCCGTGGTTCCGTGATTGTCTTTTCTTTTGCTTTTACCGGTCCCTGGTCCCCGGTCCCGGCTTTTATTGCCGGTCCCTGGTCCCTGGCCCCGGATCCCCGATTCTTGCGCAGCCGATGGCTCCGTTGTGTTGAGGATGTTCCGGTACGATCACCGTGAGCCCCGTTTTTTCTTCCAGCAGTCTGACAACCCCTCTGTTTTGGGCTACCCCTCCGGTCAGGACGATGGTCTCCGATGCGAAACGCTTGAGCATCGGCATGACCCGCGTGACGAGGGTCTGGTTCACCCCGGCGCAGAGCCGTTCCACCGGGTGTCCCCTGAGGATCTGGCCGATGAGCTCCGACTCCCCGAAGATGCCGCAGGTGGCGTCTAGTTTTACCGGGTCTTCCCAGTGGGAGGAGAGCTCATCGAGGGAAAGCTCAAGGATTGCCGCCATGTTTTCCAGGTAGCGGCCGCTGGAGGCGGCGCACTTGTCGTTCATGACAAAGTCGGCCAGCTTCCCCCCTCGCACGAGTGCCACCTTGGTGTCCTGCCCCCCCATGTCCAGGAGGGTGAAGTCCCGAAGCCCCGTCTGGAGCAGTGCCCCGGCCACGTGGGCCCTTATTTCCGAGATAACCTTCGCTCCCTTGAGGGAGAGCGTGTTGCGGCCGTAGCCGGTGACCACCACCGCGGCCCCGGCCAGTTCATCGGCGGTGAAAATGCCGCTTGCCGCCAGGTCCAGTTCCAGCTCATCCCCGGCGAGGCGGCCGTAGCGCTTGTAGAAGGTGACGGTGTCGTGGTCCGCCAGTCGCACGATCCGCTCCCCGTCCAGGAGGGCGAACTTGGCTTTTCTGCTTCCCAAATCTATGCCGATCTGCATGGTGCTTTACCCTGCCAGCATTTCGAGGAATCCCTCGATCCGGATTTTGGTGCGGGCGTCCAGGGGGGTCGGCTTGTCCCCCTCCAGGGTCAGGATGGGGAGAGGCACCTTCTGGCGCACGATCATGTCCTCGATCTGCCGGAAGCAGAAGGACTGGACGTAGTGGATGACCGCATCCACCTTGCGCCGCTCCAGTTCCAGAAGGATATCGGAGAGGCGGTGGAAGATGTCATAGGGATAGGTGTAAGCATGGTACTGTTCAACCATGTCCTGCGTGTCGTAGGGCATGGCGAACTGGCGCTGGGTTTCGTTGAACACCACCCGTGCCCCCAGGCTCTCCGTGAACTGGTAAAGGTCGTCGAAGATGGGGGGGACGCCGATATAGGCAAGCCGCAGCTTGTCGTTGAAGGGGTTGCGTGTCCGCGCCTCGACAATAAATGCGTCCACATCGGCCTCGAAGCGGTCCGGGTCGCTGTTCATATCCGACGTGCAGACTTGATAGTAGTGGTTTTCCGCGCCGGTCACCCGGTTCTCCTCCCAGGTGAGACGGTCGATTTCCCTGACTTTTCGCCGGATGCGCCCCAGCCGCTCCCGGGAGAGGTTGACCGCGTCCCATCCCACGCCGAAATGGCGCATGAGCTTCTCGATTTCGAACCGGATGCTCTCGGGCTGCCGGTCATGGGGATAGGCAAAGGGGACCGTCTCCACTCCCTTGAGCGAGAGCACTTCCATGAGCGCCCTGGTGTTGCTGCAATCCCCCTCGGTTACCGCTATCAGTTCTTTTATCCCATTCTCGAGGATCGCCGCGTACATCCCCTTAATCCAGCTGCAGGTGCTGCGTGGGAAGCCGTCCACCTCCGCATTCTCGATGAGCTGATGGCTCCGTGGGCTGGTGATGAAGACGTTGTTCAGGTCCACGGGGACCTTTTCCGCCGCAAGGATCACTTCCAGCGGGATAGTGGTGGTAAAGCCGACACGGTGCACGGGGCTACTCCGACTTGATGAAGAGGAAATAGATGAGGAAGCCGCCGATTACGAGGCCGCCAAAGGCAAAGGGGAGGGTGGAGCTGAGGGATAGTTCATCCCCTCCGCCGGTGGGGAGGGTGAAGCGGATCAGGAGTGCAATGGAGACTACGGCGAAGAGGAACGCCAGGACAGCCTTGGAGCGCTTGATGACGGCATAGAAGACCAGAATCGCGAAGATGCCGATAATCCATGGGTTCTCCATGGCCCCCTTGAGGGTGAGGTTCTTCACGAAGGTGATGATGTTCTGGGTCTCGAAGGGGGTGAGGGCTTCCTGCCCCTTGTTGAGCATTTCCTGTTTGTCCATGGGGGCTCCCGATGGTGTGGGGTTGCTGCGGCGTTCCTGTCTATATAGCAGATTTTGCTTGGAAAATGAAGCGTTCAGCTGTTGGTTCCCCGGGGGGCAAATACCTTGACATTTTGTCGACGGCTCACCTACTATATATATTTTTTATTATTCCAACAACCGAAAGCACCGGCCGTTCGGGTCGGACCGGATGCGCGGAGAAGAAACCTTGCCCTGGAAAGCCATCGGCATCTTTGACTCGGGGGTCGGCGGCCTCACCGTCCTCAAGGAGATCATAAAGGCCCTCCCCCAGGAGGACACCATCTATTTCGGTGACACGGCCCGGGTTCCCTACGGGACCAAGTCCCCGGAAACCGTCACCCGCTACAGCCTCGAAATCGCTTCGTTCCTCGTGCACCGCGACATCAAACTCCTGGTGGTGGCCTGCAACACCGCCTCGGCCTGCGCCCTGGAAGCCCTGCAGCAGACCCTTTCAATCCCCGTGGTCGGCGTAATCGAGCCTGGGGCCCGCCGGGCCGCCGCCGTCACCCGCAGCGGCAAAGTGGGGGTGATCGGCACCGAGGGGACCATCCGGAGCAGCGCCTATGCCAAGGCCATCAAGCGGATTAACTCCGAGGTGGAGGTGGTGACCCGGGCCTGCCCCCTCTTCGTTCCCCTGGCCGAGGAGGGGTGGACCGACAACGAGGTGGCGCACCTGACCGCTCTCACCTACCTGTCGGGGCTGCGGGAGGCGGGGGTCGACACCCTGGTCCTCGGCTGCACCCACTATCCCCTTCTCAAGCGGGTCATCGGCGAGACCATCGGCGAGGAGGTGAAGTTGGTGGACTCTGCCGAGGAAACGGCCCGCACCGTGGCGGAAATCCTCCGGGGGGGGGAACTTCTGCGTCCCACCTCCGAGCAGGGAAACCACCACTACTTCGTGTCCGATGTGCCGGCGGGGTTCATCCGGGTCGGTAACCGGTTCCTCGGGGGGAAACTGGGCGACGTCTATCAGGTGAGCCTCGAGGCGGAAAAGGAATAGGAGCCATGAAGAGAACCAAGCCCCACAGCCGGGAGCAACTCGTGCTCGCCGCCTTCCTCATCGCCGCCATTGTGTTCGGCCTCTTGTTTTTCGGCAAGTACCAGGCGAGCCGCGAGCTTCCCACGACCAAGCCGGAGCCGAAACCGGTGGGCACCGTCCAGGTGACCCTCTTCTTTGCCACTCCCGACGCTGAGGGGCTCGGTCGCGAGGGGCGCCAGATGGCGGCCTGCGAATCCCTTCCCGAGTGTGTCGAGTCTCTCGTGGACGAGGTGGCCAATGGCCCCGTGGGGGACCTCCATCCGACCCTCCCCCCCAATGCCGTGGTGCATGATGTGCGGATCGAGGGGGAGACGGCCGTGGTGGATTTCGGCGACGATCTCCTGAAAGGGCTTCCCGGCGGGAGTTCCGCCGAGATGGCCGCAGTCTACTCGGTTGTCAATACCATCTGCCTCAACTACCCCCAGATCAAGGGGGTTAAGTTTCTCGTCGAGGGCGCAGAGGTTGAGACCCTTACGGGACACCTGGACCTGCGCCTTCCCATCCCCCCCGATTTCTCCCTGGAAAAAAATAACAAAAAGGTGGCGACGCCATGAAAACACCCTTTCTGCAGGCGATCAAAGAACGGGTCCTGGTCCTTGACGGGGCCATGGGGACCATGCTCCAGGAGCGGGGGCTGCGCCCCGGCCAGTCCCCCGAAGAGCTGAACCTCTCCATGCCCGACGTGGTGGCCGGCGTCCACCGGGAATACCTGGAGGCCGGGGCCGACATCATCGTCACCAACACCTTCGGCGGCACCCGCCCCAAGCTGGAGCACTACGGCCTGGAGGAGAAGGTCCGCGAGATCAACGCCCGCGCCGTGGAGATCGCCAGGGAGGTCTGCGGCGACCGGGCCTACGTGGCCGCCTCCATGGGACCCACGGGGCTCTTCGTGGAGCCGGTGGGGGAGACGACCTTCGACACCATGGCCGCCTTCTTCCGGGAACAGGCCGCGGCCCTCATCGAAGCCGGCGCCGACCTCATCACCCTGGAGACCTTCCTGGACATCAAGGAGATCCGGGCCGCGGTCATCGCCATCCGGGAAATCTCTTCCACGATCCCCATCATCGCCCAGCTCACCTTTGATAATGAGGGGCGCACCGTCCTCGGCACCCCCCCCGAGGCGGCGGCCGTGACCCTGGCGGCGGCCGGGGCCGACATCGTCGGCTCCAACTGCGGTCTCGGTCCCGATGGCATCTGCGCCGTCCTGGGAGCCATGCGTGGGGTGACCCGGCTTCCCCTCATTTCCCAGGCCAACGCGGGGCTGCCGAAGCTGGTGGACGGCAAGACCGTCTTCCCCGGCACCCCCGACGACATGACCGCCTTCCACGACCGGATGCTGGAGCTGAACGTCCGGGTCATCGGCGGTTGCTGCGGCACAACCCCGGCCCACATCCGGGCCATCAAGGAGGCCCTGGGGGGGCGCGACCTGTCGTGGCGCGACTGCGGCCCCCCGGCCGGGGTCACGTTCCTGGCGAGCCGCACCTCGGTCGTCGCCCTCGGCGGGGGCCTTCCCGCGGTCATCATCGGCGAGCGGATCAACCCCACCGGCAAGAAGGCCTTTGCCCAGGAGTTGCGGGAGGGGAAGATTACCACCATCCGCCGCGAGGCCATGGAACAGACGGCTGCCGGCGCCCACCTTCTCGACGTGAACGTGGGGACCCCGGGGATCGACGAGCCTGCCGCCATGGAGCGGGCGGTCTTCTGTGTTACCGGAAGCGTCGCCGTGCCGCTGGTCCTCGATTCTTCCGATCCGGCGGCCCTGGAACGGGGACTCAAGGCGGCCGACGGCAAGGTTCTCGTCAACTCCGTGAACGGCGAGGCGAAGAGCATCGAGCGGGTCCTCCCCCTGGTGAAGAAGTACGGCGCCGCCGTCATCGGCCTGGCCCTGGACGAGACCGGTATCCCCGAGACCGCCGAGGGGCGCCTGGCCGTGGCGGAACGGATCGTGGCCGCTGCGGAAGGGCGCGGCATCTCCCGCAACGACGTGGTGATCGATTGCCTGACCCTCACCGTGAGCGCTGAGCAGAAGCGGGCCATGGAAACCCTGCGGGCGGTGCGCCTCGTGAAGGAGACCCTTGGCTGCCCCACGGTCCTCGGCGTCAGCAATATTTCCTTCGGCCTTCCCCGCCGTCCCCTCATCTCGTCGGCCTTCTTCGCCATGGCCTTGGCCGCGGGGCTCGACGCCGCCATCGTTAACCCGAAGGAGGAGGAGATGATGGCGGCCTGGCGTTCGGCCATGGTCCTCCTGAACCGGGACCCCAGCGCTGCCGCGTACATCGCTGCCTACGCCGGGACGGCCGCCGCTGCCCCTGAACCGGCAGCGTCCGGCGAGGCCCTCGACATTCGGGAGCGCTTGAAGCGTGCCGTCATCACCGGCGACAGGGAGAATATCGTTGCGTTGGTTGAGGAGGCGCTTGGCCAGGGGCTCGAACCGCTCCAGGTGAGCAACGAAGGGCTCCTCCCCGGCCTGGAGGAGGTGGGGCGGCGCTTCGAGAAGAACCTCGTCTTCCTTCCCCAGGTGATGCAGTCGGCCGACACGATGCAGGCCGCCTTCGGCCGCCTTAAGGAGGTCATGCAGGGTTCTCCCGCCGCCAGCCGGGGGAAGATCCTCATGGCCACCGTCGAGGGGGACATCCACGATATCGGCAAGAATATCGTCTGCACGCTCCTGGAGAACCACGGTTTCGAGGTGATCGATCTGGGGAAGAACGTCCCTGCCGACCGGATCGTGGGAAAGGCCCGGGAATTGGGCGTCGATGCCGTGGGGCTCTCGGCCCTCATGACCACCACCATGACCGAGATGGAGAATGTGATTGCGCGGCTGAAGGAGGCCGGCATCCGGACGTTCACCATGGTGGGGGGGGCGGTGGTGACCCAGGAATACGCCGACGAGATTGGCGCCGATCTCTACGCCCGGGACGCCATGGAGGCGGTGGCGCGGATCAAGGCGCTGCTGGAGAAGCAGGCGTAACTGGCCGACTCGGCTGGGTATTTTCAGCCCTTGCAACCGTGGGGCTATCCGTGATAGTTTTAACCGGTTACGTCATTTGACGGACAGGTGCCCCATGGTCGTCGGATTCAATCACAACGTCATGTACAAGGGAGAGGTCTTCCACGTCCAGACCGAGGACAGCGGGATCGCCAATCCCCACATCGTTACCCTCATCTATCGGGAGGGGACGATTATCGCCGCCCGCAAGACGAGCTATGCCGACATCATCAAGGTGGATAACCTGGAGCGGGTAGTCGAAGAGCTCATGAAGGAGCAGCACAAGGGGATGCTCCGGCGGCTCAAGAACGGCGAATTCGACGCCCGGGCCTTCCCTTCGATTACCCCTCCGGCCGCGCAGCCCGCGCCGAAGCCCGCCGCCGTTCCCCAGGCCGCTCCTCCCGTCCCTCCCAAGCAACCAGTCAGACCACAGGAAAAACCGTCCAGTCTCGACGAGGTCATCCTTGACTTCCTCATGACGGACGACAAATAGACTATCAATCATGGAAAGGAACATCGTGGACAGCGAAAAGATTGCCCAACTCCAGGAGAAAGCCCGGCAACTCCGGGTCGACATCGTCAAGACCCTCCACAAGTCCCAGTCGGGTCACACGGGAGGCTCCCTCTCGGCCATCGATATGGTTACGGCCCTCTACTTCCAGGTGATGAAGCACAATCCGGCCGACCCGGCCTGGCCCGGGCGGGACCGTTTCGTCCTCTGCAAGGGGCACGCGGCCCCGGCCCTCTACGTGGCCCTGGCCGAGGCGGGGTACTTCCCCAAGGAGGACCTCATGACGCTGCGGCGCCTGGGCTCCCATCTCCAGGGGCATCCCGACAGCAAGCAGACCCCCGGTGTCGAGGTCTGCACCGGCTCCCTGGGGCAGGGGCTTTCCATGGCCAACGGCATGGCCCTGGGGCTTCGTCTTGACGGAAGCCCGAGCCGCGTTTACGCCTTGCTTGGTGACGGTGAGCTCCAGGAGGGGCAAGTCTGGGAGGCTGCCATGGCTGCCGGCCACTACAAGCTCGACAATCTCTGCGCCCTGGTGGACGTGAACCGTCTCCAGATCGACGGCGAAGTGGCCAAGGTCATGGCCGTGGAGCCGGTCACCGACAAGTTCCGGGCCTTTGGCTGGAACGTGATCGACATTGACGGCCACGACATGGGGGCCATCGTGACCGCCCTGGGGGAGGCCGCCGAGGCCAAGGGGAAGCCGACCGTAATCGTTGCCCGTACCGTCAAGGGGAAAGGGGTTTCGTTCTTTGAGAACAAGGCTTCCTACCACGGCGTTGCCCCCAGTGACGAGGAGCTTCCCAAGGCACTGGAGTGCCTGGGCGAACAGTGCTACCTGTAGGTAGGGCTGCGGCTTTCACACCGGCTCGCCGCCGTCCTCGTCGCTCCTTTGTGCGGCGTAGCGCTGCTACGCCTCCGCAGTCTCTCCTGCGGGTGCGACGATCCGGCGCAAAATCCGCAGCCCAGGGGACATGCGATGGGCGCAATGAACGGGCGTAATTGAATTGCGCCTCTACCAAACGAACAGAAAGGACATTAACTATATGAGCACCATGATCGCCACCCGCGACGCCTACGGGCAGACCCTGGCGGAGTTGGGGGAGGAAAACAGCAGCATCGTCGTCCTGGACGCCGACCTTTCCGGCTCCACCAAAACCTCCACCTTTGCCAAGAAGTTCCCCGAGCGTTTCTTTAACATGGGGATCGCCGAGGCCAACATGGTCGGCACAGCTGCCGGCCTTGCCGCCGCCGGGAAGATTCCCTTCGTCTCCACCTTCGCCATCTTTGCCGTGGGCCGGGCCTGGGAGCAGGTCCGCCAGTCGGCTGCCTATCCCAAGGCAAATGTGAAGATCGTCGCCACCCACGGTGGGGTCACCGTGGGCGAGGACGGGGGCTCCCATCAGTCGGTGGAGGACATCGCCATCATGCGGGCCGTCCCCAACATGACCGTTATCGTGCCGGCAGATGGCCCCGAGACCGCCAAGGCGATCCGGGCCGCCGCCGCGTATAAAGGGCCGGTCTACGTGCGGCTTGGCCGCAACAAGGTGCCGACCGTCACCGCGGCCGATGCCCCCTTCGAGATCGGTAAAGGTGTTCAGTTGGCCGACGGCACGGACCTCACCTTTGTCACCACCGGCCTCATGACCGCCCAGGCCCTGGCCGCCGCCGAGACCCTGAAAGGCGAGGGGATTTCCGCCCGCGTGGTGCATCTGGCAACCGTAAAACCCCTGGATGGGGATATCCTCCTGAAGGCCGCCCGGGAGACCGGCGCCATCGTCACCGCCGAAGAGCACTCCATTGTCGGAGGGCTGGGAGGCGCCGTGGCCGAGTTCCTGGCGGAAAACTCCCCCGTTCCCCTGAAGCGGGTGGGGGTCAACGACCGCTTCGGCACCTCCGGCAAGGCAGAGGAACTCCTCAAGTACTTCGGCCTCATGCCGATAGATCTTGTGGAGGCTGCGCGGGGGGTTGTCGCCCGTAAGGGGAAGTGAGGTGGCGATGGAGCTCCCTCGCTCCTCCCTGCTGACGTCCTCCGCCGGTTTCACCTACATCGCCGCCCTCATGGTCATCGTCATTATGGGGATCATGCTCGGCATCACCGGGCAGACCTGGCGGACAAAGATGAAGCGGGAACGGGAGACGGAACTCCTCTTCCGGGGAGTGCAGTATCAGCGCGCCATCCGGCGCTGGCACCAGTACGACGTGACGGAGGGGAAGCCGCTCAAGACGACGACGCAGGCCGCCCGCCCCCTCAATGATCTGAAAGATCTCCTGAAGGATCCCGGCTCCCTGTCCAAGGAGCGCTATCTGCGCCGGCTCTTCACCGATCCGTTTACGGACAAGGAGTTCGAGGTGGTCCGCAATCCGCAGAAGGGGATCATCGGCGTTCGTGTAACCGAAGAGGATGAACCCTTTAAGCAGGGGAACTTTGACAAGGAACTGGAAGGGCTCGATCAGAAAAAAAAGTACAACGAATGGGTCTTTGGCCTTCCCGAAGCCGTGACCCCAACAGCCGGCAAGGTCACGCAGGGTTCACCCGCCAGTGCCGGCGCAGGCACTTCGTCGGTGCCGTGATCCGTCATGGCATCGCCCTTCTGGTGGAGCGGCATGCAGTGGATTGACATCAGCGCAGCGCGGTTGCCCCTGCAAGGATTCCCCGGCTCCGCCACCTCGGAGGTAGGTTGATCTTCAAAAGCCTGACAACGAGAGTTATCGTAACCCTGGTCGGCCTCCTTTCCGTGGGAATCGGCACCTTTACCTACTTCAACCTCAAACGGGAAAAAGACCAGCTCGTCAAGGCAACCCGCGAGAATGCCTACCTCCTTCTCGACACTATCGAGCGCAGCATCTACAAGTCCATGAGCGTTGGTGACACCCAGGATGTGCAGGTCATGCTGCAGATGGTGGGTCATAGCCACAGCAAACTCATCGGCGTCAGGATATTTCATCCCCAGGGGATCGTCCTCAAGTCGTCCCGGCCCGAGGAGGTGGGGATGCCGGTGCCCGAGGGGGATTACCAACTCTTTATCAACAACCGCAAGGAAGGTGTCTACTCCAGCGACGCCTTCGGTGAGGTCCTCGGGGTTATCAAGCCGATCTACAACGATGTGCTGTGCCAACGGTGCCACGGCACCAAAAAGCGGCTTATCGGGGTTCTCAACGTCAACTACTCCCAGGTCGAGACCAACCGCCGGATTCTCGAGGCAACGCGGCTTTCCCTCGTCTCCACCGGTGCGGTCATTCTCTTCTGCGCGGCAGCCATCTCCCTCGTCATCGTCCGATTCGTCCGGCAACCTTTGAACAACCTCATCGACAGCATGGCGCGGGTGGAGGAGGGAGACCTCTCCGTCCGCATAACCCCTGTGGCCGAGGACGAGATCGGCCGGCTCATCGTGAGTTTCGACTCCATGGTCGGCAAGCTCGACAAGGCGAAGAGGGAACTGGAAGAGTACCACTTCCAGCAGATGGAACGGGCCGATCGTCTGGCCTCGGTGGGGGAAATGGCCGCGGGGATCGCTCACGAAATCAAGAACCCCCTGGCCGGCATCTCGGCGGCCATGACCATCATCCGTCAGGATTTTTCCGACGAAGATCCCCGCAAGGAGATCATCGGAGAAGTGGTCGAGCAGGTGAGCCGGCTCGACAAGACTGTGAACGATCTCCTGTTCTTCGGCAAGCCGACCCCCCCCGAACCGACCTATGCCGACGTGAACGCGATCCTGCGGAAAACCCTCCTCTTCGCCCTGCAGCACAAGGGGGGAAAGAATATCGCCAAGAGCCTGGATCTTGCCGACGGTCTTCCGGAAATCTTCGTGGACCCGAAGCAGGTGCAGCAGGTTTTCCTGAATCTGATCCTTAACGCCATCCAGGCCATGCAGGCCGACGGGGGGACCCTCACCGTGGGGAGTTCCCAGGTGGACCTTGACGGCAAGAGGTGGGTGCGCACCACCATTGCCGACACTGGCCCCGGCATCCCGGAGCCGATCATCGGCAAAATCTTTACCCCCTTCTTCACCACCAAGGCACAAGGGACGGGGCTTGGGCTCGCCATCTGCCACAAGCTCATCACCCAGCATGGCGGTACCCTTTCCGTGACCAGCGAAGACGGCAAAGGAACGGTGTTCACCATCGATCTGCCGGTGGCGGCATACGAAGAGGGTGCGCCGGAAGAAGAGGCATAGTGGCCGGAGTCGGCCAGGTTTTATTCTGGATTCTGGCTCCTGTATTCTGTATTCTTTTTTCATTCGGTAATTTTCAGATATCCGCTTGGTTACGATAAAGGAGCAGATGTGAGAAAGACGAAAATTCTGGTTGTCGACGACGAGCACCTTATCCGCTGGTCCCTGGAGCAGAATCTGAAAAAACAGGGATACGAGGTGGTTTCGGCCGGCAACGGCGAGGATGCCCTGCGGCTCGCCCGGGATGAGCAGCCGGACCTGGTGCTGCTCGATATCCAGCTCCCCGGCATCAGTGGCCTGGATGTCCTGGAGAAGATCAAGGAGCACGACGAGGAGATCATCGTGATCATGGTCACGGCCCACGGAGCGCTGGAGACGGCGGTTCACGCCATGCGGCTCGGGGCCTTCGACTATATCAACAAACCCTTTAACCTGGACGAGATGGCCATTGTCATCCGCAAGGCCCTGGAAACCTCCGATCTCCGGCGGGAGGTCCAGCGGCTGCGGGGAGAGCAGGCGAAGAAGTTCGGTACGCCCGATATCATCGGAGCGAGCCGCCACATGAAGAACGTCCTCGACATGATGGAGAAGGTGGCCAAGAGCGACGCCTCCACGGTCCTCGTCCAGGGGGAATCGGGGACCGGCAAGGAACTGGTCGCCAAGTGGATCCACTATAAATCCGCCCGGGCCGAACGCCCCTTTGTCGCCATAAACTGTGCGGCAGTCCCGGCGACCCTCCTCGAAAGCGAGCTCTTCGGCCATGAAAAAGGGGCCTTCACCGACGCCAAGGCGATGAAAAAGGGACTTTTCGAGCTGGCCGACGGCGGCACGGTCTTTCTCGACGAGATCGGCGACATGGAGTTGGGGATGCAGGCGAAGCTCCTCCGCTTCCTGGAGGAACGGACCTTCCGCCGCATCGGCGGCACCAAGTCGTTTTCCGTCGATGTCCGGATCATCTCCGCCACCAACCGCGACCTCATCAAGGCGATCGAGGAAAAGAGCTTCCGCAACGATCTCTACTATCGCCTCCAGGTGATCCCCATCTATCTCCCCCCCCTGCGGGAGCGGCGGGAAGATATCCTCACTCTGACCAATTATTTTATTGAGCAGTTCAACGTCGAGTTCAACAAGCATGTCACCGGCATCTCCAAAATGGCGGAAAAGCTGCTGCTCGACTACACCTGGCCCGGCAATATCCGCGAACTGAAGAACGTCATCGAGCGCGCCATCATCCTCGGCAATGACGAGACGCTCCTCCTTGAGCACCTGCCGCTGGAGATCGTCGCCAAGGCCTCCTCCCAGTCCGCGGGGCTCACCACCTTCAAGCTCCCCCCCGAGGGGATAGACATTGAAGAGGTGGAAAAGGAGCTTATCCGCCAGGCCCTGGAGATCTCGGACTGGAACCAGTCCAAGGCGGCCAGGAAGCTTAATCTCGGCATTGACGCCTTCCGTTACCGGATGAAGAAATTCGGGTATCTGAAGTAGAAGTAACCTTCCCCTTTACCGCAGCTTTGTCATTTGACGGAGCCCCGGCACCTTTCCGAAGTTGTCGGGAACCTCATTCCTTCCATTTTCCCGCGAAATTTTCTTCCCTGTAGTCAAAAAAACGTCTCCGGACAAAACCCCCATTGGTGCGAAGTGGCGGAAAGTGGACCACGGTACAGGATTAGGGGGCTTTGTGCGAGAAACGACAGGGGTGTCTTCGTTGAGCAGGTGTGTCAAATGCTTGATTCGCCGAGCGTTTGGCACCGTTATTGCTCCTTCGAGTACAGGAGCGCCAGGTGCGAATCGACAGAGAGTCCCGATTCGACCGGCTATCCGCACTATGAAAGCGGAGGCATTGCCATGTTACACAGATCGCCTAAACGAATGGCGGCCATTGCCCTCTTCCTGGCGTGTCTGGTTATTTCGCTGACAACGGTGACATTTGCCGCCCCAGCGCCAACCATTCAGATACAGAACCCAATGGTTGAGGGAATTCGCTCTCCACTGCGGATTGCATCGGATTCACTGGGTGGTGTGTATGTCTCCGATTCCCTTGCAAAAGGGGTTCTTAAATACGACGCAGTTGGCCATTTGGCGCAAATTGTCAAGACTGCCGCACCTCCCCAGGGGGTTGCCGTCGCCTCCGGCGGAACACTCCTCGTGGGGCAGGGAACCTACGTTTCAATGTATAGCGCCGCCGGCCAGGAGATTGGGAAACTCGGCTCCGGCGAGGGGCAGTTCAAAATGGCCGATGGCATCACGGTGGACGACGACGGCTCCATTTATGTGGTCGACTGCCTCGATAACAGTGTGCAAATCTTCAACGCCGTCGGCAACTTCGTGAAAAAATTCGGATCATTCGGCACCACGCCGGGCAAGTTCTCCACCCCCAGCGGCATTGCTTTCGAAAAGGTTTCCCGGCAGGTGGCAGTTGTTGACACGCGAACCGGCCGAATCCAGTTTTTTGACAAAACCGGTGCCTATGTACGGACGATAGGGAGTTTCGGCACGAACCCCCTCCGCTTCACTGCCCCCCAAGGTATCTCCTTCGAGTATTCCAGCGGCTCGACGCCGGTCCTCAAACGCATGTACGTGGTCGATACCTTCCAGAGCACCGTGCAGGCCATCGACCCGGCGGCAACGCCGGTATTCCTTTCCTACATCGGTACCTACGGGAGCGGCAACGGCAAGCTGATGGTCCCCTCCGACGTCCTCTTCGATCAGGCCACCGGCCGGCTCCTGGTGGTGAACGGCTTCGGCAACGTGTCCGTGTACGGCGTCGATGGCGGTGGCGTTTCCGTTGCCGTTGACCTCATTCCGCCGGCCCTCACCATAAACCCGGTCGTCTCCCCCTTCATGTCCCCGACCCTCGATCTTTCGGGCACCGTAGAAGCGGGCGCCAGGCTGACCATTGCAACCGGCGGAACCACGACGGTCGGCGCCATCTCGTTCCCGACCCCCACCACCTGGCAGACGACGTTGAGCGGTTTTGCCCCCGGTGGCACGACCATTACGGTGACTGCCCGCGACGCGGCAAACAACGCCACTAACCAGTCCGTAACGGTGAGTTATCTGCAGTCGGGCCCCATGCTGACCATGGAACCCCTCCCCACCTTTACCGCCGATACGTTCCAGCAACTGTCCGGCCTGGTTGATCCGGGTTCGGTGGTTACCGTGACCAACGCCACAACGGGTGCCAGCGCCAAGGCCCTGGTATTCGGCAATACCTGGAGCTATCGGTTGCCCCTCGCTGCCGGCGCCAACAGCATCGCCGTCAAGGCGGAGAAGTCCATGAGCGCCGCCACGACGGTGAGTGCCACGACAACCCTTGACGCAATCCCGCCGGCTCTTGCGGTCTCGGCCCTGGCCGACGGCAGCTACACGAGCGGGCAGGTCCAGAACATCCAGGTGATGGTGACCGATGCCAACCTCGACGTTGTCACCCTCAACGGCCAGCAGATTGTCCCGGTGAACGGCTCTTACAGCACCGCCGTTACCCTCAAGCCGGGCCCCAACGTCATCATGGCGGCTGCTGTTGACCTGGCCGGGAACGTGACAACCGACATCCGGACCATTATCTATGACGGAACCAGGCCGGTGGTCTCCTTCACCACTCCTGCCGAGGGGACCTATGTCACCTCCGACCATGTTTCCGTGAACGGAACCGTCGATGAGAAAGCCGTCGTCACGGTTGCCGGCTTGCCGGCCCGCATGGACGGCACCTCCTGGAGTGCAGACGTTCCCCTCGTCCCGGGAATGAATACCATCGACGTGGTTGCCGTTGACCTGGCCGGAAACGTCGGTTCCGTCAAGCGGACGGTCACCTACGACACCGAAGCCCCGGCCCTGGTGGTCAGCGCCCCGAGCCAGGACGTTGTCACCAACCGGCCGACCTTTGGCTTTGCCGGCAACGTTACCGATCCGAGCCCCGTGACCCTCACCGCCGAGGTTGATGGCACGCCCGTTGCTGTGACCGTGACCGACGGGTCCTTCACCCTTGCGGTAACCTTTGCCAACGAGGGGAGCCATGCCGTCACCTTTACCGCCACCGACGCAGCCGGCAACGCGAGTCGCGTGACGCGGACCGTAATCTATGACGGCACCGCGCCGGCCCTTACCCTTGACCCGGTCAATACTCCCTATCCGTCGGTGCTGACCGGCACGGTGGAAGCGGGTGCGGCGGTCACCGTGGAGGACCGCAACGGTTCCGCCGGCACGGTTACGGTCAGTGGCGAAAAGTGGAACGCAGCGCTGGAAGTGGGGGGCTACGATGCCGCTTCCCTGGTCGTGCGCGCCACCGACGTTGCGGGCAACAGCACGGTCCGCAGTCTCGTGGTCAACGTACCCGACGGCGACCTGAACGGCGACGGCGCGGTAACGGTCCACGACGTGATTCTGGCGCTCAGAATCTTCACCCGGCAAATGGTGCCGACGGCCAACCAGTTGGCCCACGGCGACATCGGCCCGCTCTATCAAGGGAAGGCGAAGCCCAACGGCGTCATCGACCTTGTGGACGCAATACTGATCATGAGAAAGGCCCTCGGCATGCCGAGCTGGTAGAACCCCTCGGGGTGGATGCAGGACGCAGCGCGGCGTAAGGGATTACACGCAACGAGGTTTTCAAGATGAAGAAACGATTTCTGGCAACAACGGTACTGACGGCCATCATGGCCTGGGGAGCGATTGTGAACGCGGGACCTGGCAAGATAAAAAATACGGTTCACAATATGTCGAGCGTTGCGCCATCCGGATTTGTAGGGACGAGGCACTGGTACAGCACCGACACTGACGAGATCTGTGTTTTCTGCCACACGCCCCACAACGCCAAGCCGGCCCAACCCTTGTGGAACAAGGTGAATCCTACCCAGGCTTTCAATATGTACACCTCGTCAACCACTCTGACATCGGTGGCCAAGAAGGTAACAGCGCCGAGCCCCGAATCACTGCTGTGCCTGAGCTGTCATGACGGCCGCACGGCTATCAACGTTCTCCACAACAGCTCTGCCGGCATTGATGCCGGCGGTGGGGACAAAAAGCTGATGATTGGGGGGGTATATGATGATCCCACGGCCCCGGCGGGGGTTACCGGCATGCCGATGAATATAGACACTTTTACGATACCCAATACCTATAGGGCCAACCTCGGTAAGACTGCAGCTGACAGGTACGCCGGCACCAATCTCATGGACGACCATCCCATCTCCTTCTCCTATACCGCCGCCTATAACGAGAAGGTGGGCAGCGGATCAAGCGCCATTAATCCGATTGCCACTCCCTTGTCAAAGGGGTTGCGGTTTTTCGGTTCCAACAACCGCATGGAGTGTTCCACCTGCCACGATCCCCATGTGGATTACGGCATGGATTTCGATGGCAATCCGACCTATAGCGGCGGCAATACTGCATTAAGACCATTTCTCGTACGCGATAATACCGGCAGCGCCATGTGCCTGGCCTGCCACAACAAATAGGACGTGTCTGCCTTGCTCAGGAGCCCGCCATGTATGGAATGATAATGAAAGCCTCTGTAGTGATACTGCTGGCGATAATGGTCCCGGTTTCAGCGAGTGCCATCGATTTTCCCCATGAGACGGGTTCTGGCAAGGGGTATACCTGCTATTCCTGTCATACCGGCCACAGTACCCTCGGCACCACCAGTACCGATGCGCAGAATAACATATGCGTGACTTGCCACAAGGCGGGCGACCCCTATGGCCAGAAAAAGAAATTCACGATGTCGGATTTCGCCAACCCTTTCCGTACCTATACGAGCAGTCGACCAGCCATACTTTACCAGACATCCCACAACTGGGTTGGAAAGGACAATGTTCCTGCCGCAGGCGCCCTTCCTCCTGTCGATGTGCGCCTGAGCAAGTCGTTCCTGGTGGGGACCATTGCCTGCGCCCGCTGTCACAGTATCCACAACTTATATTCGTCAGTTCAGAACACACGTCCCTTTCTGAGAACCCTCAATACGAACGACTCCATGTGCCTCGACTGCCACCGCCCCCGCAGCACCACTGACCATACCCTGGGTACCCACCCGGTCACCATGAACTACGCTGACAAGGCCGCGGCACGACCCGATGAGTTCTACGCCACGCCCCAGAACAGCAATCCGGCCAACCCCACGTCGGCCATGAAGATGTCCCGCAACGGCGCGGTGGTCTGCACCACCTGCCACGGGGTCCACTATGCCGACTCCAACAGCCGGACCTTCGACAACGCCTCCAGCGCCCGGATGGGGCTCCTCTCCACCTCCCGCGGATTCCTGCTCCGGACCGATCTGAAGGGGGCCACGGTCACCGACCGGAACATCTGCACCAACTGTCACAAGTCCGCCAACGATTCGGCCAACACCAACGCCAGGGTCAAGAACCATAACGGCACCAAGAATCAAAACGTGCAGTGCGCCGACTGCCACGGCGGCCACGTGGACGCGGCCGACGGCACGACCCCCAACGTCTTCCTCATCAACCGCTTCATGAACATCTCGACCCAGTACGGCGCGGTCCGTAACGCCAAGGTCCTGTACCAGTACACCTCGGCCGCCCGGAAGAACTACAACAAGGATTCCTTCGGCGTCTGCGTGGCCTGCCACCCGACGCTCCCCCCCACCATCAGCACCCACCAGACAAGCACCAATGCCGCGGACTGCAGCTCGTGCCATACCCACTCCCAGGGGTTCTCGGCCAACTGCACCCAGTGTCACGGCTTCCCGCCCCAGGCCAACGTGGCGTCCGGTCCGTCGGGTTATGCGAAGGATGGTGTCCGCGACTACAGCACCTCGGGGGTCTCCAAGGACGAGTCGGCAACTCCGCACATCAGCCATGCCGGCGGCGGCTCCTACTACAGTTTCGCCTGCGACGACTGCCACAAGGGATTCAGCCACAACACCGGCACATTCCAGGACGTCTACAAGAACCCGGCGGGCACGAAGGCCGCCGCCAACGGCGCCAACCCCGCCTATAACGGCACGGGGAGCGGCACCTGTTCAACCACCTACTGCCACTCCAATGGCAATGGCGTCTACACTTCGCCCACCTGGGCCAACGGCAAGAACACCATTATGGGGCTCGCGCCGGCGGCCCGCTGCGGCAGCTGCCACAGCGCCACTCCCGTCACCGGCGCCCATAACCGTCACATCGCCGGCGGCGCCAGCGGCAAGAGCTACGGCTGCGCGAACTGCCACGCCGCGACGGTGAGCGACAACACGACGCTCCTGGCCGCTGCCCGGGCCAACGGCGGCGCCCACGTGAACGGAGTGAAGGACAAGCAGTTCTCCGGGGCCATTGGAGGTCAAGCCCTCTCGGGGACTGACTGCTCCACGGTCTACTGCCACTCCAACGGCAAAGGTGCCGCGCCGGTCGTCGCCCCTGTTTGGGGCAACCCTGCGTCGGGCCAGTGCGGCGCATGCCACAAGGCAACCGGTGCGACTCCCATGGACACCTACGGCCACCTGGCTCACCTTACCGCAGTCTATGGGCCGAACTTCGGGACAGCGGTCTCCGCCTGTCAAAAATGCCATACCTACACCGACGAACTGGCGGCTACCCACGTGAACGGGACCGTCGATGTGGGGGCAACCACCTGCACCACCAACTGCCACAAGCAGAGCGCTGCCTGGACCGGCGGCCGCGTAACCTGCGAGAGTTGCCACACCACCCCGCTATCGGTCATCAACGGTTTGACCGCGCCGTCAAAACCGAATTTTACCTCCTCCGGCCACGGCCAGGCGGGTGTCAACTACGACGCAAGCCGCCAGTGCGTCAACTGCCACGACAACACCAGTGCCCATATCTCCACAGCACTCGGCACCTACAAGCGGATCGCCGTGAACGACAACACCCTCTGCTCCGGCTGCCACAACGACTCGGTCAAGGTGCCGACCGTAACCAAGCGCAATATGCCGACCCACGCCACGGCCAAGGGTACCTACACCATGGACTGCAAGGTCTGCCACGACGTCCACGGCACCGGTAACCGGGGGATGGTCCGCACCAAAATCACCTTCGGTACCCTCACCTCCACCATAACCTATGCCACCACCGCCGATCTCGTGCAGCTCGTCCCGCCCTACCGCGGCGTCTGCCAGACCTGCCACACCGCCACGAGCCACTACAAGCGCGGCGTCGACGAGGGGGCGAACCACCCCACAACGAACTGCCTCAACTGCCACTCCCACAAGAACGCATATGCCTTCAAGCCGAGGGCCTGCAACGAGTGCCACGGCTATCCGCCGGCACCCAAGGGCTTCGTGGCGACCCAGGCGACGTACTCCACGGCCAAGCTCGAGAACTACTCGGGCGGTGGCGGCGCCCACGTGAAGCTGGGGCACCTCATGGCGAACCTCAGGCCGACCCAGGGCTTCACCCCGTGCCTCGCCTGCCACAATGGCGGACCGGCGGCCCACACGGGCGACGACACCATCTGGACAAGCGGCACCACCCAGTCGAAGAAGGCGCCGGTGACAGTGAAGATCGACCCGACCTACAAGTTCAACGCCACCAAGGGTCAGTGGTACTCGCAAGTGGCGCCCGATACCACCGGCAGTTGCTGGAACGTCAGCTGCCACTTCCAGCCGACACCGCGCTGGTCCAACGACAAGTAGCAATCGAGAGGGGAGAGGCTGAAAGGCTTCTCCCCTCTGACGTTGCGGCGAATCGATTGAGAAGCGGCACAGTGTGTGCTATATGACAGGGAACAAGGCGTAATGGAGGAAATCATGAAGAAAAAGAGCTATGTGCGTCCGAAAATCGTCGGGAGTGCGGCGGTTCACCCCTGCTGACATCCGGAACGATCCGCCGCAAGAGAGGTGCCGATTTACCGTTCGGCACCTCTCTTGCTTTTGGGAAACCATGACCATCTCATTGTCCCGGACTGCTTTCGTCTGCACGGTGCCGATACTCGCGCTGCTGGTGCTGCTGGCGCCCCGGAGCGCGTCTGCCGGCGTCATCACGGCCGATACGGTCTGGGCGGGGAGCGTCACGCTGACCGAAGACGTGCTCGTCCCCGAGGGAGTGACCCTTACCGTCCGCCCCGGCACCTCCATAACGGTTGTTGCGGCGGAAAGCACCAAGACCGATCCTGAATACCTCTCTCCCCTTAATGAAATAACCGTGCGAGGCACCCTGACAGTGGAGGGGACGGAAAAGGCGCCGGTCCGGTTTTCCGGCGCGGAAAAAAAGAAGGGGAGCTGGGCCGGGATTCTCGTCGATGGCGGCACGGCCGCGATCCGAGGGTGTC
The DNA here is from genome assembly GCF_018531165.1 of Geobacter grbiciae. Classification (NCBI taxonomy): domain Bacteria; kingdom Pseudomonadati; phylum Thermodesulfobacteriota; class Desulfuromonadia; order Geobacterales; family Geobacteraceae; genus Geobacter; species Geobacter grbiciae. The sequence continues at coordinate 129,641 of NZ_JAHDIW010000005.1, forward strand.
GTATTTCTGACGCGGACACCGGCGTTTCGGTGACGGACGGAACGCTCCGGCTGACCGGATCGGCGCTGTTGGAGAACCGGTACGGTCTCGTGGTGCAGGGGACAACGGCCCGGGTTGCCGTGGCCGACTCGCGGATCACTGGCAACGATTACGGTATCTTCACCCTCCAGGGTGCCCGGGTGGCAACCAGCGCCACGGAGGTGGCTCGCAACGGGAAGAAGGATACCTACGCGGCAACCTTCCGTGGGCAAATCCCTCCGAAGGCGCAGCCAGTCAACGATGGCGCACCGGTGGGGCGTCGCTACCGCGACATGGTCATCTTGGGGGAGACCGTCTGGCAGGGGCGGATCGAGATCGACGGAACGGTGCGGGTCCCCGAGGGGAGCAGGCTGGTCATCCTGCCGGGAACCATCGTCGAGTTCACCCGGCGGGACACCAACGGCGACGGCATCGGCGAGAACGGCATCATGATCCAGGGGCGTCTTGTGGCCAAGGGGACGGCCGAGCGCCCCATCACCTTCCGCTCGGCCGCGAAGGGGCGACGGATGGGGGATTGGGACGCTGTCAATATTATGAACAGCTCAACGGGTCAGAACCTCATCGAGTACTGCCGGATCGAGGATGCGTACCGGGGCCTCCATTTCCACTTCTCCACCGTGGCGATCCACAACACCACCCTCACCGGCAATTACCGGGGCATCCAGTTCCAGGAATCGGTGGTGGTGATGCGGGGCAACACCCTCTGCGGCAACCGGAGTGGCGTCCAGGGGCGGGACTCCGAGGTGGAGCTGACGGACAACCTTATCTGCACAAACCAGGTGGGGGGAAATTTTTTCCGGACCACCCTCACGGCCCAGGGGAACAGGATCGTCGCCAATGGGAGAGAAGGACTCCGCGTGCGGGAGGGAGCCGCCACCCTCCGGGAAAACCACATCGACGGCAACCGCTTCGGCCTCCTGGTGGCCGACCTCTACCACGGCGAAGTGAGCCGCAACGGCATCACCAACAACACCGAAACCGGCATTTCCCTCAAGAACGTCGACACCATCGACATCGTAGGCAACGTGGTGGCGGGCAACGGATTGAACGGCTTCAATATCCAGGACTGCGGCGCGCTCATCACCGGGAACCTGGTCACCGGCAACGGCGAGCGGGGGATGGGAATCCAGTCCTTTGCCGGGCGCATCACCGGCAACGACTTCGGCGGGAACGGCCTCTACGCCATCGACCTGGACGGGAAGGACGACGTGGCCGCCCCGGGCAACTGGTGGGGGGGGGACGATCCGGCGCGGGTCGTTTTCGACCGGCACGACGACCCGGCGCTGGGGCTCGTCCACTATGATACGGCCAGTGCCTCGCCCATCCCCTTTGTCTGGCCCCTGCCGTTTGTGGCCACCGATGCGGTCTGGCGCGGCGTCATCACCGTTGCCGCGCCCACAACGGTCCTCCCCGGCGCAGTCCTGACCGTGGCCCCGGGGACGACGGTACGGTTTGCCGGCGGCACGGGGCTCGAAGTCAAGGGCAAGCTAATTGCAGCGGGAAAGCGGGATAGCAGGATCGTCTTCACCTCCGTGGAACGCAAGGGCGCCTCGGACTGGAACGAGATTCTGCTGGAATATGCCACCGGCAGCGTCATTGCCCACTGTCTCGTCGAGTACGCCACCTGGGGCATTCACAGCCACTTTACCGATCTCTCCGTGACGGATAGCGTCATTGCGCACAATTACGGCGGCATGCGCTTCAGGAGCGGCCCGGTGCAGATCCGCCGCTCCCTCTTCCGGGACAACACTATCGGCATCAGGTCGTACATCGGCAACGCCCTCATCGCGGACAACCTGATCACGGGGAACGAGACGGGGATCTTCGTTCGGGAAAAGGGGGGCGGGCTGACGGTGACGGGAAACAGCATCTCCGGCAACAGTGGCTATAACATGCGGATCGGCGATTTCAACGACGAGGACGTGAATGCCCGGGGGAACTGGTGGGGCGAGGGAGACCCCGGCGAGACGATCTTCGACGGCCGGCAGGAGCCGGGGATCGGGATGGTTCTCTTTGAGCCGCACCTGACGAAACCGCCCGCCGTTGGTCCCGGAAGCGGAGAAACGCCATGAGGGGACTATTCTGGCTGGCGGCGGCATGGCTGCTGCTCTTCTGTGCCGTGCCCGATGGCGCCCGGGCGGCGCTCCTCCGGGGGCGGGTGGCGGATATCGACGGCAAGCCCCTGGCGGGGGCAAAGCTCTTTGTCTACGACTCGGCCAACGTCCGGCGGCCGGCAACCTTCATTTCTCCCCCCTCGGCGGCGGACGGAACCGTCGTCGTCACGGTGCCGCCCGGAACCTACTGGGTAGTGGCGCGGCTCAAAAAGGACGACTCCTACGGTCCGCTCATGCCGGGCGAAAAACACTCGGGTGAGCCCGTTGTCGTGGATCTGACCGCTGAAGCCGAGGCCGCCCAGGAGTTCACCGTGGCCGACATCCGCGACCTGGGGCGCAAGCACCGGGCCATCGCCACGGAGTCAGTGAGGCTTTCGGGTCGGGTGCTGGATGGTGAGGGAAAGCCGGTGGCCAATGCCTATGTGTTTGCTTCGGCCACCAAAGACGGCGGCCGGATTCCCGACTATCTATCGGCATGGACCGGTGCCGACGGCGGCTACACCCTCATGATCCCCGCCGGACGGACGTACTATGTTGGCAGCGCCACGCGTTTCCCGATGTCAGCATGGCACCCTTCGACGGAGGTTGTTCCCGCTGCCGGGAAAACGGAGGTTGCGCTGGATGTGGGGTTGGCGCTAGACTGAATGCACTGCAACCAGTTGAAACGACTGGGTTGCACTCAACACGGTAGACAGGGTGACGTATGAAAAGGCTTTTCTGCTGCATCGTGGCGGTTTCGATTCTCGCTGTTGCTCAACTCTCCGGGGCCTGTGTCGGGCGAACGCTCCACATCGGCGTTTCCAATACCGCCAACGAGCGGCTGCTGGGGGAGATGATCTCCATCCTCATAACCGAGCGGACCGGGACGTCGGTGAAGGTTCAGGTCTACCGGGACAGCAGGGATCTGTACGGCGCCGTGAAGAAAGGGGAGGTGAACCTCCTGGTGGAAACCCCGGACCGTGCCCTGGAGGTGCTGGGAAAACAGAAGGAGGCAAACGGCGGGAATTCCCGTGACCTGATCAAGAGCGGCTACCGTTCCACGTTCAATCTTGCCTGGCTCGAACCCTTCGGCGGTTCGCCCCAGTATGCTCCCGTCCTCACGGTCGAGACCCTGAGCAACTACCCGGCCCTCCCGAAACTGTTGGCAAAGCTTTCGGGCGCCCTGAACAACGACGCCTATGCCCGGCTGCTCAAGTCGTCGGATGCCGGCGGCAAGTCCCGCAAGGCGGTGAGGGATTTCCTCAAGGCGAAGAAGCTGATCTAATTCATCCGCGCCCGTGACACAGCCCGATCTCCTTAAACGGACGGTTCGCTTCCTCGCCTCGACGGAACTGGCCGTTATCCTGTTCCTGGCAACAGCCCTCCTGGCCATCCCCGGCACCTTCACCGACAGCAGGGCACTCTACGTCCATCCGGTTTTCCTCTGCCTACTGGGGGGGCTGGCCCTGAACCTCGTCCTCTGCACGGTGCGCCGGTTCCGGTCCATTTCGGCGCCGGTGCTGATCCTCCACCTGGGGGTGCTGGTGGTCTGCGGCGGCGTCATGGCCCGGGCGTTCGGCTACGTGGCCACCGTCAATATCTACGAGGGGACCACGGTGGACACGGTCTACCGGTGGGACCTGAAACAGGATGTTCCCCTGGGCGCCGCGCTGACCATCAAGCGGATCAACCGGGAGTATTACCCGATCCCGGTCAAGGTGGGAGTACTCAGGGGGACGGTGAAGGATTCCCTCCACACCCTGAAGACCGGCGACAGCTTCGCGGCGGGACCCTACCGCGTAACGGCGGACTCGCTCCAGTTCCCCGCGGAAGTTCTCACGCTCTCCGTCTTTCAGGACGGAAAGCTGATCGGCACCTGCGACACCGGGGGGATGAGGGCGCTCCCGGCGAACTTCCCCTACGATTTCAGACTAGTGGCGTTCCAGAATCCGGTCATGAAGCGCCTCTGGGTCGATCTGGCCCTCACGCGCGATTCCGCTCCCGCGGTATCGGGAACGGCCGAGGTCAACGACCCCTTTATCTGGAACGGGCTCTATTTCTACAATACCCAAGTGGATGTGGATAAGGTGGGCACGCCTTTTGCTGGGATCCAGGTGGTGAGGGATCCCGGAAGACCCTGTGTTTTCGCCGGGTTCGCCATCATGGGGTTCGGGGCGATTCTGTCATGCGCCCGGCGGTTGAGGAAGGAACAACGGAAAAAGACGGTTTCGGAATAGTCGGCATGGATGGGACTGCATGGCTGTAAACATCTTCGGATCAAAACCAAAGGAGGCGTGCGAGGTCCACGGACACCATTCGGGGTCGGGGAACCGGATGCTCGTCGCCATGATTCTCATCTCCCTCTCCCTGGTGGTGTGGCACGTCTGGGCCACCGGCACGGGGGGGCACCCGGCAGCCTCCGGGGCCGCGCCGATCCCCTTTCCCGTGCGGCTCGGCAGCGAGCTCCGGGATCTGCTTTTCAGCGATCACGGCGTCCTGGCCGAACTCCGGGACGTGTTCCCCTACTTCCTCGTCGGCATCCTCATCGCCGGATATCTCCGCACCTTCAAGATCGCCGTCAAGCTCCAGGCCAAACTGCGGAAGTACGGCGTCCTGAGCGTCTTTATCGCCTCCTTCGTGGGGATCATCACCCCCCTGTGCGCCTGCGGCACCGTGACCACCGCCATCAGCCTCCTGGTGGCGGGGATTCCCCTGGCGCCGGTCATGGCCCTCATGGTGACCTCGCCGCTGCTGAGCCCCTCCACCTATCTCCTCACCCTGAACGATCTCGGCCCCGAGTGGACCGCCATCAGGACCATCTCCGCCCTCTCCATGGGGATCTTCGCTGGTCTCGTCACCCACTTCCTCAGCAATCGGCCCGGGTTCCGGAAGAACGAGATTTTCATCGAGGGGGCCCTGGTGAGGGGGGATTTCCACGACGAGGACTATCCCGACGAGCGGCTCCGGTGCAACTGCCGGCGCCAGTTCGGCAACCGGATCGCCGTCAGGACCGGCAATAAGTTCCTCATCTTCCTGGCCAAGTCCGTGGAAATGCTCTGGGTGGTGGGGAAGTACGTCATCGTCGGTGTCGTCATCGGGGCCGTGGTCGAACGGTACATGCCCCAGGAGTGGGTCTACCGCTTCTTCGGCCAGGGGGACCCCCTCGGCATCCTCTGGGTGACCCTGGCATCGGTGCCCATGTTTCTCCACCAGATCAGCGCCTCCAGCATCATCCACCACATCAAAGGCTCCCTGGGGGGTACCCTCGACGCCGGCGCGGCCCTGGCGTTCATGATCGGCGGGCCGGTCACCGCCGTGCCCACCATGGTGCTCTTCTGGAGCTTCTTCCGGAAGCGGGTCTTCTTCCTCTACATGTTCGTCTGCCTCTCGGGAACGCTCCTCATCGCCTACGCGTTCCAGACTCTCGTCTTCACGCCCGGCGTCGATATCGGGAATCCCCTGCTGAAGGGGGTCGCTTCGCTGTCGGGGGGGGAGGCCGCCGTCATTGCGAAGCGGGATGCCAACGTGCGGATGGTTCTGGACCCGGGAGGCAAGGGGGGTGTCGCCACCTACAGCAACGCGGTTGACGGCCGGGGACCCGTGGTGTTCGACGGGGTACGGGGGCGTTTCACCGCTTCCCTGGCCAACCGGTATGACAATCGGGCCTACATCGGCAACATCGCCGACTGGCTCGGGGAGAACTCCCTCACCGCCGCCTCCGCCAAAATTCTCGTCTACAGCCTCGGCAATGGTGCCGGCGATGCCGCATCGCTCCTGGGAGAGAAGACCCTGGCCGAGCTGGGTGCCAGGGGATTCACCGTCAAGGCTGTCGGAAGGCGTGAGGTGCCGCGGATTACCGAGGGGGTGCTGGCAGGCTGCGGCCAGGTGTGGCTCTTCTTCGGCGACGACCACGCCGACGGGTTGAACGATGCCGAAGTGAAGCTCCTTGCGGACTTTAATGCCAACGGGGGGGGCGCCTTGATTGTGCCCGGCGTGGCGAACACCCGCGGGGCCAACCTCCTTGCGTCCCGCTACGGGGTGACCTTTTCCGGCGTTGCCGACAACGGTCCGGAGGTACGGGTCTCCGCCGCGTCAACGGTTCTCAACCGGACCGCCGAGTGGCTCGGCTCCGTTCTGAAACTGGTAAATAAGGCCTGACACGGGTGCCGCCGGCGCCCTTCACGTATCCGGGATGAGATCACCATATTCAGGAGGAATGGCATGAAATCACAGGTTCTTGACGTCCAGAAGCTCAAGAAGTTCACCGACGAGAAACGCCACCAGGAGACCATCTGGTCCGATGACCACGCCCGGGTGAGCCTCATCTGCATGAAGCCGGGCCAGGAGATTATCACCCACACCCACCATGGCAGCCACATCTGGATGGTCATGGAAGGGACCGGCGAGTTCCTCTCCGGCAAGCAGGTCCAGACCATCACCACGGGGCAGATCGTCATCGTTCCCGCCTTCGAGGACCACGGAATCCGGAACGGCTCCCCGGAGAACCTCGTCATCGCCTCCATAACGGGGCAGGGGGATTGACCTTACCCCCTCACCCCTTCCCCTCTCCCCTGAGGAGAGGGGAAAAACCTGGAACCCTCGCCCTGTGGGAGAGGGTGGCCGAAGGCCGGGTGAGGGGAGGCGTGCGAGAAAGAGGTAAGCAACGTGAAGACGATTCATCGCAACCCCAACGTCATGTGGCGCGAAGAGGCCGACGCCCTGGCCCAGGTCCGGGAGGCCCTGGAGCGGGGGGACGAGGCGGAGGAGACCGGGACTTCGGTCCTCTTCTCCGGCGGGACCATGCTCTCCCTTAACTTTTTGGGGACCGAGATCTGGAAGCTCTGCGACGGCCGGACCCTGGACGGCATTGTGGCGGAGCTCCTGCCGCAGTTCGAGGTGGATGAGGCGGTGCTCCGGGAGGATGCCCAGGCCTTCCTGGACGAGTTGGCCGCCAAGGGGTTCATAGCCTATGCAGAATGAGATTGTCCTTGAGGCCCCCCTCACTATCAACTGGGCCATAAACAACAGCTGCAACTTCGCCTGCCGCCACTGCTACAGCCGTGGGGACACCCACGAGGAGCTCCCCCGGGAGATCCTTCTCGCCTGTCTGGAAAAAGTGGCGCAGGCCGGGGTCTTCTCCGTCAATTTCGGCGGGGGGGAGCCGCTCCTCCATCCCGGCCTCCTGGAGATCGCCCGCCACGCCAGCGGCCTGGGGCTGCGGATATCCATGAACAGCAATGGCTGGCTCCTCGACCGGGATATGGCCAGGGCGCTCCGGGACGCCGGGTTCACCAAGGTGGGGATCAGCATCGACAGCCACCTTCCCGAGGTCCACGACCGGTTCCGCGGCGTTGCCGGGAGCCACGGTCGGGCCGTGGCTGCCCTGGGGCACCTGGCGGAGGCCAGCATCACCACCTCCATCTCCACAGTCATCTGCCGGATCAACCATACCGCCATCGACGACCTGGTGGCCTTCGCCCGGGAGCAGGGGGCAGGGCAGCTCAACTTCCACAACTTCAAGTGCTCGGGGCTCGGTCTTTCCCACAAGGACGAACTGGATCTGACGCCGGAGGAGTGGCAGGAGTTCTACCGGGGTGCCTTGGCCGCCAAGGACCGGGAAAAGGGGCTCGACATCTCCCTGGATGACCCGATCATTGCCCTCCTGGGGGCCCGTGACACCGGAAGCCTCGTCAAGGGGAGCGTCTGCGGCAAGCTCTCCCTCAACATCAAGGCCAACGGCGACATGACCCCCTGCGGCTTCATTCCCATTGTCATCGGCAACATCGTCCGGGACGACCTGAAGCAGGTCTGGCGCGATTCGCCGGTGCTGGAGAAGATGCGCAACAAGACGGCGACGGGCAAGTGTGCCGGCTGCAGCAAGTACGAGGACTGCCTCGGCGGCTGCTCCGCCCGGGCCCTGGCCCTTACCGGCGACCTGAACAGCCCCGACCCCCACTGCTGGGCGTAAATTCCGCTCCCCCTGTCGAATCAAGGATGATTCATGGAACTGGCATCCCCCATAACCATCTACTGGGATCTCCCCCCCGACGCCCATGAGCCGTCCCGGCTCATGGGCGTCGCCGCCGACATCGTCCCCTGCCGGCCCCTCATGGTATGGATCACCTGCACCGCGCCGACCCTGCCCGACGGGTTCGGAGCGGTGCTGGAGCGGTTCCGGGAGGGCTCCATTTCCGTTATCATCACGATTGCCCTTTCAACCCGGGACGAGTCTGTCCGGGCCCTTGCAGGACAGGGGCTGGTCCGGGAGTTCCTGCTTGCCGTTGACCATGCCGGTCAGCTCGATACCGGGGGATGGAAGGGAATCGCGCCCGTGGGGATATCCTTCGCGGTGACCTCGCGGAACTGGCGCGAACTCCCCGACCTGGTGCACCACTGCCCGGGCTATGGCATCACCCGCCTCGTGCTTCCCATGCAGCGTCTCTACGGAGACGAGTCTCCGTTCTTCCTCACCCTCCGGGAACAACGGGAGCTGGCGGATGCCCTGGATTCAGCGGGGGGAGCCTCGGGTCTCACTATCACCATTCACGATCCGTTCATCTGGCGGGCCTTCAATCCCGGCGTCCCCTTCCCCCAGGGGGGGTGCCAGGCGGCAAACACCATGATCGCCATCGCCCCCGACGGCGGGGTCTATCCGTGCCCTTCCTTGCCGGTGCGCCTCGGCACTGTGGGGGAGGCGTCCCTGAAGGAGATCATCGCATCCATGGCAAAGAAGGATGTGCGGCAGAGGCTCCTGGAGCATCCCGGCGCCTGCATGGCGTGCGGGGATGTGGCGGAGTGCCGGGGGGGATGCCGCGGAAGGGCATACGTCGTGCATCAATCGCTGGAGGGGGAAGACCCCGCATGCTGGTAAGGTATTGCCGGCCACTCACCGTCACAGGAAGCCATAGATGATACGTTCAACCTTCAGGCGTTTTCTGCTGTTGTTCCTCCCCCTGCTCCTCCTTGCCGGTTGCAAGGGCGAAGGGAGCCGCCCCGTGGTGAAGATCGGCTATATGCTCTGCAACAACGAGCAGGAAACCATGTCCCGCTTCCTCCCCCTGACCCGCTACCTTTCCGACAAGTGCGGCGTCGATTTCGTGGCGGTGCCAGTGGATACCCACGATTTCGAGAAACGGTTCAAGGCCGGGGAGTTCACCTTCACCCACTCCAACTCCCTCATCTACGTCATCCTCCACGAGAACGAGGGGGTTCAACTGCTGGCCTCGGAGAAACGGGGGAAATTCGGCGCCCGCAGTGCCGGCGCCCTCATCGCCCGCAAGGGGAGCGGCATCGAAAAGCTCGCCGACATCCGGGGGAAGCGCCTCGCCTTCGGCCCCATGCTGGCCCCCACCGGGTATCTGGCCGAGTACGACCTGATGCTCTCCGCCGGCATCAACCCGGAGCACGACCTGGGGACCTACTCAATCCCTCCCGGCTCCTACAAGCATGAGAAGCTCATCTACGGCGTCCTCTACGGCCAGTACGACGTGGCTGCCGCCCCTATCCTCGATCTGGAAACCATGACCCGGGAGGGGAAGATCGCTGCCGACGATTTCGTCATCCTCGCCCAGAGCAAACCGGTTCCCTACTGCACCTTCGGCGTGGCCAAGGGGGCCGACCCGGCCCTGGTGAAGAAGGTAAAGGAGGCGCTCCTGGCCCTGAAACCCGCCGACACCGCCGAGGTGGAGGGCGAGCGGCTCAAGGTGCTGAAGGCTGCCTGGATCGACGGCTACGAGGAACTGCTCGACAGCGACTACGACCCGATCCGCGAAATGGCGAAACGGGTGAATATGCCACCGTACCAGAAGTACTGACATGCAAAGGCTTCTTGAATAACACAGAGCAACTGAGCAACTGAGAAATTAGTTTACTGCCCTATTCTGTCGTACTTATTGCTATTTTTTGAAAAAGTTAAGGATACTCTCTTCTTAGCTTTTCCTCTGTTGCTCAGTTGCTCTGTGTTAAAAAGGTTTTTTCCCGATGTTCAACGACACCTTCGACAAAATAACCTGGGTGCTCCTGGCGCTCGTCATCGTGGCCCTGGCGGCCATCCTGGCCGTGAACCACGGTACGGGGGATGGCAAGGCCACGGGCCTCGGCAAGGCGGCGGAGCGGGAGATGGCCTACCGGGCCCGTGTCGAGCTGATCGGCAAGCTCTACGGCCCGGTGGAGGATCTGCGCAAGGCGGGGAAAAACCAGGAGGCGCTCCTGAAGCTGGATGAGCTGATTAGGAGCTATCCCGGCGAGGCCCACGGCTACATCCTTCAGGGGGAGATCCTCCGGGAGATGGGTGCCTTGGACGAGGCGGTGGCCTCCTTTGAGGAAGGGGTGAAGCTCAACGGCGACTACGTGGATGCCAGGAGCCCTCTGTCGCGTCGCGTCGCCATCCAAAGTCTCGTGGACGAGGGGCTCAGGAGCATCGGCGGCCGGGCCGCGGCCAATCCGGGCAACCGGAGCCTGGCGGCCTCGCTCGCCAAGGTCAACTACCTCAAGAGCAGGCTGGCCGGGGGGTGCGAGTGATGCTGCGGGACCGGCATTTCTGGATGGTGGTGGCGGCAGGGCTTCTCCTCGGGGGGCTCGGGGCGCTCCTGGCGGTCTGGGGGAACCCGGAGAACTCGGGGATCTGCGTCTCCTGCTTCATCGAGAACAGCGCTGGCGCCCTGGGGATGCACGATAACCCCCGCATGCAGTACCTGCGCCCCGAACTGATCGGCTTCGTCCTCGGCGCCATGGCCAGCGCGCTCCTCTTTCGCGAGTTCCGTTCCCGGGGCGGGAGCGCCCCCCTGCCGCGGCTCTTTGCCGGTATTTTCCTCATGGTGGGGTGCGCCGTCTTCATCGGTTGCCCCATCAAGCTCTTTCTCCGGCTGACCGCCGGGGACCTCACCGCCGTTGCCGGGGTCGCGGGGCTGGTGGCCGGCGTCTGGGGGGGGCTCCGGGGGCTTGCCAACGGGGTTGAACCGGGCCAGACGAGCCGGGGCCAGGGGCACGGTGGTCCGCTGATACCGGCCTTTTTCATCCTTCTCCTCGTCTTTCTCCTCATCCGTCCCGCCTTCATCCTCTTCTCCACCCAGGGGAGCGCCGCCCAGCATGCACCCGTACCCCTTGCCCTGGGGGCCGGCGTCGTGCTCGGCGCTTTGGCCCAGCGGAGCCGCTTCTGCATCACCGGCAGCATCCGGGACGTCTTCCTCATGGGGAAGCGGACCCCCGCCCTCTGGGGGGTGCTCGCCTTCCTGGCCGCGGCGGTCGCCGCCAACCTTGCCACGGGAAGGTTCAATCCCGGTCTCCACGGCCAGCCCGGCGCCCATCTGGAACACCTCTGGAGCTTCCTCGGCATGGGGCTCACGGGGTGGATCTCCGTCCTCATCGGCGGCTGCCCGTTCCGCCAGCTCATCAAGGCCGGCGAAGGGGATGCCGATGCCGGTCTCGTGGTGGTGGGGATGTTCATCGGCGGCGCCCTGGTGCAGTCGTGGGGGATCGCCGCCACGGCGGCCGGGGTTTCCCTGACCGGGAAGGTGGCGATTCTTGCCGGCTTCGCATCGGTACTCGCCGCCTCCCTCCTCTTTCGTAGCCGGAGTATCTGAGCGGAAGTCAACGTTTCGCCAAAAGGCGACAATCGTCGCGCATGTTCCCTTTTTTGACACCCATAACTCACGGTATTCCTTTCAGGATCGATACGTTAACCGGCTCCTGTAGGGAGGAATATTCTTGCTGCATTTTGGGGTACATGGAATAGAAATTGCTAATCTTATAGTTACCAAGAAATTTCCGCAGGTCGTGGCGACGTTCAGAGGCAGGGAGGCCGAAAGCGGGCAAATTCGTGCGTGGTGCTGGAGGCATGATATGAAGCCGATACTAGTGGCAACGGCCGCCATGATTTCCGTGATGCTTCTGACGGTAACCGGTGCCGGTGCCGCCATGCAGTGTTATGACTGTCACGGGACAAGCGCAACAATGGATTATCGTCCCGTCGATGCCTCCTACCGCAATATCTCCACCGGCGGCTTCAAGGGGAATCACCAGACCCACATGGGAAGCGGAGCCTCTTCCACTGACTGTGCCGTCTGCCACGGCGGTGGGGCAACATCCTATCTGAACAGTCACCGCAGTGGCAATGTCGATATCGCCGCCAACATCAACAATTCTCCCGCTACCGGAACTTACAGCCGTGGCACCTCCTTCGCCCAGAGCACCACGCCGACCCTCGGCACCTGCTCAAGCGTCAATTGCCATTTTGAAGCCGCCACCCCCACCTGGGGAGCCGACCCCTCCCTGACCACCTGCAGCACGTGCCACGGTGCAGCGCCGGCCGACGGGAGCCATCCCGCCACCTCGGGAAGCGGCAAGAAGCACGGCGACTACTACGGCCTCACCACCAGCTCCTGCGTCAAGTGCCATCCCGACCACACCGCTGAAGCCAAGCCCTTCGCCCATGCCACGAGCGCCGGCAACCGCGCCCTGATCGTCGCCTTCAATGCGGCACCCAACAACGGTTTCGGCCGCTACACCGGCAATACGAATTACCCCAATTACCTGCCGAGCCAGAGCCCATCCCGCAACGGCACCTGCAAGAACCTCTACTGCCACAGCAACGGCAGCCGGGGCTTTGCCCCCTACACGAGCAACAACGCCGCCACTTGGGGTGGTTCCCTTACCTGCAAAGGGTGCCACAAGGGAAGCATGGCAACCAACGGCGATCCCATGGTAACAGGCAGCCATCTCAGCCACGTTTTCGGTACATCGGGGTTCGGCGCCATTCTTGCCTGTACCAAGTGCCATGCTGCGACTGCCGGCAACGGCATGGCCATCATTGATACCTCCAAGCATGTCGACAAGCTGGTGACAATCGCCTTTAACAACACCTCTTCGGCCGCCAGCGGTAGCTACAACGGAACCCTTGCCTCCCCCGCTTCACCCATGACGAAGGCACCGGGCAGCAGTTATGCCACCTGCAGCACCGTGTACTGCCACTCATCGGGTCAGGGTGACGGAGGAACCTGGCCGCCGACGTACACCACGCCGAAGTGGGGTGATTATGCATCCGGGCAGTGCGGCACCTGCCATGGCATTAACACGAAGCACGGCATTGGCGCAGGTTTTAATATCGGCACGCCGACGCCGCTCACCAGCGGGAGCCACACCAAACATCTGAGCTACACCATGGGAATCACCGCCGCGGAGAAGTGCGCCGAGTGCCACGTCTACACCAGGACCGGCTTCTCGCCCGGAGCCTGCGGCTCCGCGAGCTGTCACGACGGGACCCTGGCCCAGAAACACCCCAATTATGCCGTCAATGTGGGCATCCCCGACTATTACGGCGCCACGGCCACCTACAACGCCGCAAGCCTGACCCCCGGCACCGGCTACAGCTCCTGCTCCAACGTCTATTGCCACAGTAACGGACTTACGACCGCTCCCACCTATTACGCCCCCACCTGGGGGACCGTAGCTGATGGCGCCTGCGGCACCTGCCACGGCGTCACCGCCGCCGCGCCTCCGGCCTCCGTCCCCCACGTGAAGCACATGGGGATCGCCAACCAGTACCGCTTCGCCTGCGCCGAGTGCCACAGCGGCAAGGTTCAGGTGACCGCCAACTCAACGGTCGCCCCGACCTTCACCAACCTGACGAGCCACGTGAACAAGTCGCGGGATGTGAAATTCGATCCGACCAACCCCTTCGGCACATACTCCACGGCGAGCCTGAGCTGCCGCAACCTGTACTGCCATTCCACCGGCAACACCGGCGTTGCATCGGGCAATTTGCCCGGCGTCTACGGCGGCAAGGTCTATGCGCGTGTCACATGGTCCGGAAGCGTCACCTGCACCTCATGCCACGGCCGCTCCACCGCCAACGGCATGCCCGACTATGCCAATGCCGGCACGCCCGGCTCCGATACGGTCAACAGCCACTCGAAACACGTCACGAGCAGCAACATCCAGTGCGTCGAGTGCCATGAAAAGACCACGAAGAACAACACCTCCATCCGGGCGATCACGCCCAGCTACCACGTCAACGCCACGAGCCACGATGTCTTCTTCAACCTGAGCGGTCTGAGTCCGAGCGGCACCTATGACAGTGCCCTGAAGAAATGCTCCAGTACGTATTGCCACGGGGCCGGAGCTTCAGTTGCCTGGGGCGGAACCACCTACTGCAACTCCTGCCACAGCGCAAATGACGGCGCGTCCGGCGGTGGCGGCATCAATAACTGGAGTGCCGGAGTAAGTGCACACACACTGCATGTGGAAGACACAACCACACTACCGTCAAAATACACCAACTACTCAACCGGCAACCTGGGGAGTGCCGCCGCCTACCGTTTTGCCTGCGCCTCGTGCCACAATCCGGCCTCAACCATCCACCTGAGCGGCTACGCCAGCGGCAGCTACCGGGCCCAGGTCTTCTTCGGCTACACTGCGCCGGGCAAAAAGCCTGCGTATACCTACACCGGTACGGCAGGAACGGCCGACAACGGCTTTGGCTGGTCCAGCGGCAACACCGTCTGCAACCAGACGTACTGCCACTCAAACGGCGTAGGGGGCACCGGCGCCGCCGTTTCATGGGCCACCACCGCCAACACGGCCGGGGTGGGGAGATGCCAGAAATGCCACGGCAATGCCACCTATACCGCCGATTATCGTGGCGGGGCTCCCCTGTACGCTTCCGGTTCCATCAGCTACCGGGGCGCGTCCAAGGGGAACGCCCACCAGCTCCATATCGATGCGGGGTCGGGCGCAGCCGCGGCGAGCGATCCCCAGTGTCTGCACTGCCATGCCGGCACGACAACCACCAATACGAGCATAACCAACAAGGTCAACCACATAGACAAAGGGTATGACGTGACCGCCGGCGGCACCTTTGCCGATGGTGACAATATCGGCGGCGCGGCAATATCGGTGACGACCAGCTACACCTACAACGCCTCGGGGAGCAGTTGCTCCAACGTCTCCTGCCACCCCACCGGCCTCTCCGGTGCCAAGTCCACCGACGTCGTATCCTGGAACGACAAGCAGACCTGCGACGACTGCCATAAGGTCAACCTCAATAACAACACCGGCTACCACCATGCCATGCGCAACTACTCCGGTTCGAGCGCCTCCTATCCCAAGGCAATACCGGGCGCCACTGCCGGCGCCAACGACGTGAACCGCCGCTGCACCATGTGCCACGTGGACCATGGCACCTTCAGCCCGAACCTCAACGCTTCGAACACCACCTACGGCAGTGCCGGCAACCTGCGGATGTCGATCTACTCCTCCGTTACCGCCACCAAGGGGTACAGCAACAGGGACTTCTTCAAGACCGGCTCCGGCGGCATCTGCGTCAGCTGCCACAACAGCGAGCTCTTCAAGGACACCGGCAACGTCCGGGTGAAGAGCGAGGCCAATTCCACGAAAACAGCCGCCATTGTGCTCAACAACTACACCGGCTCGGCCCACGAGTATGCCATAAGTTCGGTGATGAAACGCGACAGCAAGGTCTTCTACTCCGACTGCACCAAGTGCCATAACGGCCGCCGGAACGAGGTCGCCGTCTTCTCCGGTATGACCACCGCTGTCCACGATAGGGATGTGAGAAGGATCTACGCCAGCCTCGGCACGAACCAGACAGACGGCATCGATGCGCTCTTCTGCTACCGCTGCCACAGCAACGCAACGGATGCCATAGGCGGGACCAAAAAGCCGACAGCAAACAAGGACTATTACGCTACTGCCGCCATGACCGCAGCTTCCCAGGACATCTGGACGGTCTTCAGCGGAGTCGGTTCCACTACCTACACGACCACGGCATCATCCACCCTGTACCTGCGGGACACGGGGGCAATAAACGCCGTTCCACCGGCAACCGAGCCAACAGCCTACCAATACAGTTCCGGGACCTATGCCACCAATACCTTCACCCAGGAGGATATGGCGCCCACATCCGGTACAATCAATGCGACGACGGTCATTTCGACAGGTAATACGGCAGCCCGCTATGATCGGGGCATCCAGTTCATATCGCCACAGATTGACAATACGGTAACGATTGCATCCGGTTCCACCTTTACCCTGACGATCAGGGAATACCGTTCGTTCGGCACCACCTCGGACTACACCCGGTTTACCGTTTACAAATGGGATGGGGCAACGGCGACGCCGTTGAACGCGAACGCAGCGCCGAACAACTTTGTCCAGGACACGGTTGCCATTCCTACCACGGCAACCAACAACGCACTTGCATTCACCACCAATTCAGCGGTGACGCTCAATCCGGGGGATGCCCTGATCTGCGAGGTTGAGTTCTACCATAGCTCGGGAACAACTGCCTTGAACGTGACCTATGCCTACGGTAACTATGGGACGGATGCCGCGGCTCTCGCGCTCCCCGCCGGCACCTACAACTGGCGAACCACTGCAACCACATCAAGATTTGGGCACGGTGTCGAAAATGCCGCCTACGCCGGCAAGCACAAGCCATCGCCCACGGACGAGACGTTCACCTACCTGAGCGCCAACAAGCATATTTCCTGCAACGACTGCCACGACCCCCACGAGGCGCGATCCGGAAATCATACGGCCGGCGGTACGACGCTGCCCAAGGTGTTGAAGGGGGCGACCGGCGTAACCACACCCGCTTGGCCGGCGCTATGGACGGCACCCGCACAATCGGCCTATGGCACCGCGCCTGTGAACGCGACAGCGGAATGGCAGATCTGCTTCAAGTGCCATTCAGGCGCCAACAGTAATGTGACAACCTGGGGCGGGTCGGGTTCGAAAGCCTTCACCGACCTCGGGCTTGAGTTTAACCCCAACAACGAGTCGTATCATCCCGTAATCCAGGCCCTTCCTTCCACCGGCAACCGGCGGCTCGCCTCAGGCGCACTGACCGGAGGCTGGACACCCGGCAGTGTTATGACCTGTTCCGACTGCCACGCCACGGATTCCGCTTCTTCTAAGG
Source organism: Geobacter grbiciae (assembly GCF_018531165.1). NCBI lineage: Bacteria > Pseudomonadati > Thermodesulfobacteriota > Desulfuromonadia > Geobacterales > Geobacteraceae > Geobacter > Geobacter grbiciae. The sequence goes on from NZ_JAHDIW010000005.1 coordinate 146,708, forward strand.
GGCCGCACGGTTCCACGGTGAAATGGATGCTGAACCCGAATACAACCGGCACGAAGTACTACAACTGGCCCTATACCTCTGCCGCCAATAACGGGACAAACGGCACCACCGGTTTTGTGATGGGGACCGGCTCAACAACCGTGCCCACCAATAACTTCTGTTTCAGTTGTCATGTGTGGTCTGCCGGCGGTGCGGCACATACTCAAAGAACAGGCGATCATGCTGTCGCATGTGTCCAGTGCCACATTAGAGTCCCCCATGGCGGCAAGGTGCTGCGGCTGCTTACGGGACCGAATGCGCCCCTCCGCTACTATCCGGACGGCCAGAGCAATGCTTTGAATGTCGGCATCAACGGTGGTGTCAGACCATCCTCCGGAACCATTACCGAGTCCGGCTGCACTACCGCCGGGGTCTGCGGTACCCAGCATTCAGGGGCCGGTCAGAAATGGTGAAGGTCTAGGTTTGCGACGTACCTCAAGGCAATGAAACGGTTCCTGCTCTCACGTACTACCATCCTCGCTCTTTTTGCGCTGATCCTCGGCGTGATAGTGCTGTCCTATTTTGTTCCGCAACACATGGGAGTGCCTCCCCTTGCTCTCCGCACGTGGCGGGAGTCCCATGGGCCGCTGCTTGCGGCGGTCGATTTCCTGGGACTGCACCACATGTTCACGACCCCGTGGTTTGCCACCCTTCTTGCGTTTTTTCTGGCTTCCCTTTCCCTGTCAACGTATCAGCAGTACCTCCTGGCAAAGGAGCGGACTTTTCGGGTAGGGTCTCTCCCCGACGAAGGTTGGATTCCCCTGCCGGGAACAGCGGTGGAATCGACCGCTGTTTTGCGAAGATTCGGGTATTTGCCGCTTGCCGATCAGGGAGAAGTGTCCAGGCATGTCAAACACCCCTGGGGGTATTGGGGCAACTTTCTGCTGCACGTCGGTATTGTGCTCGTGGTGGCCTCGTCGCTGGTTATCCTGGTAACCCAGCATCGTGGGCTTCTCAATCTTGAGAGGGGCGAAACCGTCTATCCCGGTTCGCCATGGGCCCTTGAGGAGAATGGTCTGTTTGCCGGAAAGTTTGTGCTGCCGGCAGCCGTTCGGCTTGAGTCGCACGATCCGGTATTCTGGGATAACGGCGAAGTCAAGCTGATCGAGTCTACCGTTGCCTTTCAGTATCCCGGACGGCCGGAGGAGCGGGCCACGCTCGGGATCAATCAGCCGGCATGGCTCGGCGGGATCAAGATCTACCAGAGCCATAGGTTCGGCAGTGATTTTTACGCGGAGTTTACCGGCAGTGACGGCAGGAAAGTCGTGCTCATCCTCCCCCTGCAAATCCCACCACGACTCGATCAGGCAGGCTATGGCGATTTTCAGTTCAACGAGATGCCGTTTCAGATCAAGGCAAAATATTATGCGGATGCCGCAAGAAGAGATATGACGAGCGGCAATCCGCTGCTCGTCCTTCGTTTGTACGATCGCACCGAACTGCTGGGAGAACTGCCGCTGCGACTTGGCGAAAGCGGCGTGCTCGGGAGTTATCGTGTCCAATTGCTCAAGGCCGTGCCGTGGAATGGGTTGATATTTGTCTCGATGAGCGGAATGCCCGGCGTGTTTCTGGGTTTCTTTGTTATTGTGAGTGGCTGTTTCCTCAACTATTTCGCCGTGCCGCGGGAGGCATGGCTGAGGAAGGGATCGCAAGCAGCGGTTTTCTGGAGGGCGGCACGCTTTCATGAATTTTATCGTGACGAACATGATGAGCTTGTCGCGGCCCTCGGCGCAGTGCACGAACCGCCCGAATCCCGGCGGGTATAGGCCGGTGAGCCTGAAAGAAGGGAAAGATTCTCATGTTCAATGTCAATGATCCGGTAACCATAGATGTTTCAGTGCACTGGGTTGCGGTAATTGTGTATGTGCTGGCCACAATCGCTAATGTTTGGGGAGTGATATTCACGAAAGAAAAAGCTGTGCGATTGAGCTATTCCCTGGCATACCTGGGACTTGCCGTTCACGGGGTGGTACTGCTTTACCGGTGGGTCGCCACCGGCCACGGGCCGTACATGGCCCGTTATGAGATTCTCTCTTCCAATGCCTGGGTGCTTTTGGTGCTGTTTCTTGTCCTGACGAAGGTTTATCCAAAAATCAAGGTGGCGAGCATCGTTGTTTTTCCCGCGACGTTTCTTCTCATCGCCCTCGGCCTCTTCTTCAGCCCCGAAATGACCAGGATGCCTCCCAGCATGCGGAGTATCTGGCTTGTTCTGCATGTCTTGTTTTACAAGATTTCAGTGGCGACCATTCTTGTCGCGTTAGCATTTTCCCTGATTCTGATCCTGAAAACCAGAACCTCCCACAAGTGGTTGGAGCGGCTTCCATCCCTTGATGTTGTTGATATCTACGCCTACCGTTTTGCCGGATTCAGCTTTGTGTTCTGGGCCATCGCAATGCTTGCCGGTTCCATATGGGCCTATCAGCTATGGGGGAGATTCTGGGGGTGGGATCCCGTGGAAACCTGGTCACTCATCACGTGGGGGGCATTCGGGATGTATCTTCACCTGCGCAGGTTCTTCGGCTGGAAAGGTGAGCGGGCCGCATACTTTTACATACTCTGTACGTTTGTATCGATCGTGGCGCTCTATTTTACGCCCTTGCTGGAGACATCCATCCATTCGGAGTATTTCAAGTGATACGGAAAATTCTTGTGCTTTCGCTGCTGCTTCTCTTGTTTGCCGGCTGTGGCCGGGACAATGCTGATATGCTGCAGATCAAGAAGACCATTACCCGCTATAACCAGCTCCTTGCCGACGGATACAAGAGCCTGAACATGAACTCCCTTCAGGAGGTCGCAACCCCGGAACTGGCTACCAAGGCCTATTATCACATGTCTGCCATTGGCGAGGGGAAACTCCGGATGGAATCGGCTCTGAAGGAGCTCACATTCAATAAAATTGAATTGCGCCAGAAAGATGAAGCCGTCGTGGAAACCCGTGAAGTATGGGATTTCAGACATGTGGAGATGAAAACCGGCAAGTCGTATTACGAGGAAAAGGATTTTGTCTACGAGATGGGGTATACCCTGAAGAAACACGCAGAAAAATGGACCATAACCCACATAACGACCATTTCAGGGAAGACCGGAACAACGACCGTGCCGTGGCCGGAAATCAAGAGGAACAAAGACATGACTCCCGTGAAGTGAGAGGGCCTCTCCCTGAGTTGAACACCTAGTTCGGTGGTTTCATGCCGTATCCCCTTCGTTCTCCCCGGCTTCCCCAGCAGTTTCAGCTGTTAATTCCCTTCATGCTCTGACGGTACCCTGGACAAGAGGGCCGGGGTCTCCCCGGCGCATGTCCCTGTTTCATGGATTCAAACAGTAATCGGCAGTCGGGCTCGGTCAAATGACGTAGTTTTTGTTCCCTTGTCCGTTATTTTGACATGATTGAGCGGGTTCTGTGTCGAAAGGCCGACGCGCTGCCGGTTCCCTTACGGCAGGCTTGGGCGGACAAGTTTCCCGCGAATGTGCGATCCGGGGGAGGAAGAGCGTCGATATGATTCTACGGCGATTCGGTGTGGTTAATGTGTTCTGTTAAAGTTTATTAGGGAGCAGTTTTTGCATTCATTAAAAACCGGTCGATGCATCATCTCGTGCCGCTTGCTGAGAGGAATCGCCATCTCGTGGCAGGAAAGACGAAACAATGACATGCATCTGGAGTCGGTGGAGGCATGATATGAAGTCGATGATAGCGGCAACAGCCGCTGTGCTTTCCGTGGTGTTTCTGGCGGTAACGGGTGCCAGTGCCTCCATTCAGTGCTATGACTGCCATGGCACAACTGCAACTGCGGACATCCGCCCCAACGATACCGCATACCGCAATATCACTACCGGTGCCTTCAAGGGGAGCCACCAGACCCACATGGCACCGGGCGCGACGGTCACAAGCTGCACCCCCTGCCACGGGGGGAGGGTCACGAGCTACACCACGAGCCACCGCGAGGGCTTCATCAACCTCACGAGCAACGTCAACGGTTCACCGGCCACAGGGGTTTACAGCCGCGGCACCCTCTTTGCGCAGAGCTCGGATCCAACCCTCGGGACCTGTTCCAACGTCAACTGCCACTTCGAGACGGTTTCCCCCACCTGGGCCTTAACCCCGCTCTCAGCCCCGGCCGACTGCAACAAATGCCACGGCGCAGCGCCGGCTGACGGGAGCCATCCCGCCACATCGGGAAGCGGCAAAAAACATGGCGACTACTACGGCCTCACCACCAGCTCCTGCGCAAGGTGCCATCCCAACCACACCGCAGAGACGAAGCCCTTCGCCCATGCCACCAGCGCCGGCAACCGCGGACTCCTCGTGCAATTCACGGCGGCGCCCAACAACGGCGCCGGGGTATACGGCGGCAACGTCAACTACCCCAACTATTTGCCGAGCCAGAGCCCGCCCCGCAACGGCAGCTGCCGTGGGCTCTACTGCCACAGCAACGGCAGCCGGGGCTTTGCCCCCTACACGAGCAACACCACCGCCGCCTGGGGTGGAAGCCTCACCTGCAAGGGATGCCACAAGGCGGATATCGCTTCCGGCGACGCCATCACGAGCGGGAGCCACCAGGGACACGTAAACGGCCAGGGCATGGGCTACACCCAGTTCAAGTGTGTCAAATGCCATGCCGCCACCGTCAACAGCAGCATGACGATAGTCAACACCGCCAACCATGCTGACAAGCAGGTGACGGTTGCCTTCAACAACACTTCATCCGCCGCTGCCGGCTCCTATAACGGCCAGCTTGCCAAACCGGCCACTCCGTCCACCAAGGCACCCGGATCGGCCGTGGGACAGTGCTCCAACGTCTACTGCCATTCAACCGGCCAGCACAGCGACGGCACCCCCCTTCTCAGCGCCGACTACCAGACCCCCACCTGGGGGAGCTATGCCAGCGGCCAGTGCGGCACCTGCCACGGCATACAGACCAAGCATGATGCCGGCGGCTTCGGTTACGGCACGCCGACACCCATGGCGAGCGGCAGCCACACCAGGCATCTCTCCTTCCAACTGGGAACCGGCAACGTTACCGCTGAACAGAAGTGCGCGGCGTGCCATTCCTACACGCTCACCGGCTACACTCCGTCCGCGTGCAATTCGGCGTCCTGTCACACCAGCATGGCTCAAAAGCACGCCAACTATGAGATCAACGTCGGCATCCCCACTTATTACGGGGCTGCGGCCACGTATAACGCCGCGTCCCTCACCCCCGGCACCGGCTACAGTTCCTGCTCCAATGTCTATTGCCACTCCGACGGCAAGGCGACTCCCACAAGCTACGCCACCCCCACCTGGGGGAACGCCGCCAGCGGGGCCTGCGGCACCTGCCACGGCGTCACTGCCGCTGCTCCTCCGGCCTCCAGCCCACACGCGAAACACGTGGGGAGCGCCTCTCCCTACCGCTTTGCCTGCGCCGAATGCCACAACGGCAAGGTTCAGGTGACCGCCAACTCAACGGTCGCCCCCACGTTCACCAACCTCACGAGCCACGTGAACAATGCGCGGGACGTGAAGTTCGACCCCACCAACCCCTTCGGCACCTACTCATCGGCCGTCACCACCTGCCGCAACCTCTACTGCCACTCCACGGGGAACACCAGCGTCGCGGCGGGGAACCTCCCCGGTGTTTACGGCGGGAGCGTTTACGTCCGGCAGGGGTGGAGCGGGACGGTCACCTGCACCTCGTGCCACGGCCGCTCCACCGCCAACGGGATGCCGGACTACACCAACGCCGGGAGCCCGGGTTCGGCCACCGCCAACAGCCACCCGAAGCACGTCACCAGCAGCACCATCGCCTGTAACGAGTGCCACGAGAAGACCACCAAGAACAACACGAGCATCCGCCCGACTACGCCGAGCTACCACGTTGCGGGCACCCCCAGCGTCTTCTTCAACCTCTCCGGCGCCAACAAGAACGGGACGTACAACGGCACCGTAGGGCAGAAGACCTGCACCAACATCTACTGTCACAGTAACGGGTCCGGGACCTACCAGTCTCCCGCCCCGCAGTGGGGCAACAGCTACAACTGCGGCTCCTGCCATCCCATCGCCAGTCTCAGTGCCACCCACGCCAAACATATCGATGTAACGGTGACGCCGACCTTCTACACCTTTACGGCCAACCGCTCATCGGGCGACGATACGACCGGCAAGTACTACTTCGGCTGCTCCAACTGCCATCCCCTGGACGCCGTCAATCACGCCAACGGCAGCATCACCCTGGATTTGCGCCCTGCCGTCAGCGGTGTGAGCACGCTCCGTTCCAAAAACAGTGCCGCCATAACCGCCTTCGGCGTCGCCGGAACAGCCAACAGCGGCACGATCGGCACCAGTAAATCCTCGGTCAAGTGCCTGAATATCTACTGCCACAGTAACGGCTATGCAGCGAACCCCGTCTACGCCACAACACCGGACTGGTACGGCGGGAGCTTCACCGACCGGTGCGCCAGCTGCCACGGCAACTCCCCCAACAGCACCATCGCCGGCTCGCCCGCCCACTACAACACCAACTTTGTCGGCACGGGGGTCAGTAACGGCCATGTGGTGGGGATACATTCCGACGACATCTTTACCGGAACAAGCGGTCTCGCCACCGCCGGAACCGGCGCCACCAACAGCCACGGCAACAGCTCATACTCGACCACTATCAACTGCAACGTCTGCCACAACCTGACGGTCACCAGCGCACGGAACGATTCGAACGTAGTCTGCAAGACTTGCCACTACAGCGGCAATACCGTCGGCGCCCTCGTCGGCAACAGCGCCGCCATCGCCAACAAGGCTCTCCATGTGAGCGGGCAGGTGAATGTCTCCTTCGCGGCAGTCGCCATTAAATCGAAAGCCGAGGTTCGGGTCGACAGTGCAGTCGTACAACCATACAAAACCACCTGGAACCGGGTCGGGACCTACAAGAGCTCCGGCTCGTACGATCAGGCCGCCAATGGGCTCAACACGGCCTCAATGTGGAACGGGGCCACCAAGACCTGTTCGAACATCGCCTGTCACAACGGGCAGCCTGTCACCTGGACTTCCACCGGTGGCGCCACCGGTTGCCAGAGTTGCCACCCGGCTTTGTAGTTGACGCATAAAACGAATGAATGATAATTATTTTCGACTGTTGAAGCAGATACAAGGGAGTCGACAGATGCATGCACTCAAGCCATGGGGTAGTAACCGCAATGGGTGGTGGGGAAAAGTAATTCTCGTTGTCGCACTCCTGTTGGGCGCGGGTTTTGTTCTGTTCCATCATGGGGGGAGGCTGTCTCTTGCCGCTACGGCGGGTCCCAATGCTGTTGCGACCGGTGCATCTTCGACCTGGACGGGTGCGACGAACATTTACACACAGAACAGCACCTACGCGACCTACGCCGGAACCTCCAGCACGGCGTATCTGCTCGGGACCAATTATGGTTTTGCCATCCCGACCGGTTCGACCATTAATGGTATCACTGTCGACATCTGGGGATATGGTAACAATGCGACCGCAACGAACCGCCAGATAAAGGTTTCGCTCACGAAAACCGGAAATTCCACGGTGGCCGGGACGACAAAGACTGCAGTCCAATTGGGAACAGCCAATGCCCAAGTGACCCAGGGGGGCGCCGCCGACCTCTGGGGAACCACCTGGACCGCCGCTGATGTCAATAGTGCGAACTTCGGCGTCATCATCGCCGACAACGACACCAGTAACGGCGGGGGGACCGCGACCCTCTACATTGACTACGTGCGGGTCACCGTCACCTACACCCCGCCGACGACCCTCGGCAACGGTGCCACCGGAACGAACGCCACCGTATGCCCCGGCGATGCCTTGCAGAAGCTCGACGGCTTCTCTTTCACGACCGCCACCGGCACCGACAGCATTTCCGCCCTCACCGTCACGACCACCAACGGCACCGCCATCGCCAGCATGTCGATCTGGGACGAGGCGGGGACTACCCAGTATTTCAGCACCATGAACAATCCGGGAACCAACACCTGGAGTTTCAGCGGCGGTACGCCGATCCCCGTTGACACGACCGTCAAGAACTACAAGGTTCTGGTAACGTACAAGGATCACCCCACCGCTCCGGCGGGTTCAACCGCCACCACGGCCGCCGTCACCGCCTTCACCCCTTCGACCGGGGTGGCGGCCGGCACGGATACGGCGGACACGACACTCACCCTCGACAATGTCCCCGGCACTGCCGCCGTGTGGGGGACAAACACCGGCGGCGTCGCATCGGTGACCCTCAACTGGACCCTCGGCGCTGCAGGAGAAAGCGTGGTAATAGTCCGGTATGGGGCGAACACCGACACCACCATGCCCGTTGATGGCACTTCCTATACCGTGGGCTCTTCGTTCGGGACCGGCGGGACGGTAGCCTACGCCGGATCGGGTGTCACCGCCACTGACACCGTCCAGGCCGGGACGTATTACTACCGCATCTTCGAATACGATGGCTGCTTCAACTATGCGGCCACCGCTCCGTGGTCCACCGCCGTCACGGCCACACCGCAGAACAAGACGGTCGCCGGCTCCGCCTCCGCCATGTGGGCATCCCCCACCAGCATTTCGGTCATGGTCGGCTATACGAATGACGACAACAGCAACAACAACATCACCATCGAGTACAGCAGCGTTTCCGCGTCCACCGGTTTCGTCACGGCGGTGACCACGCCGACCCACCCGGTCGTCCCCTACCAGTACACCATAGCCGGCCTAACCACCGGCAACACCTATTGGGTCAGGGTCACCTGGAACGACGTGGATGGTGTGCTCGGCACGAGCCCCACGGTGCTTCCCTCCATCGTCCTCACCCAGTACAGTCCGCTCCTGCACAACAGTGCCATCCTCGGATCGAACAAATGGCCGAGCGGTTGGGGGGTGACCGGCGGCAAGTACGGCGCCTTTTCCTGCACCACCTGCCACACCATGAAGTCGGCCAACATCAAGCGGGTCCGGACTTCCATAACCGCTCCCTTCGGCAACTGGAGCTCCTCCGGGACCCCGAGCGTCTCCGTCAGCTTCACGAACCTCACGAGCATGGGGCATGACGACGACAACCACACCACCTCCAACAGGGTGTGCGAGGTCTGCCACAACAGGAACAAATACCACAATTTCAATACCGCCAAGAACACCGGCGGGAAGAGCCACAACAACGGACTCGACTGTGTCGGCTGCCATTCCCACAACCAGGCGTTCAAGGGGGAGGAATCCAGGGGGGGCAAGCCCTGCACCAACTGCCATAACAGCGGCAAGTTCGCCTCTTCCCTGAAGGGTACGAACGGGTACCACCACTATCTGCAGAGCACCGACAGCATCACGTACGGCACCATGGCGCAGCCCGCCCTGACGGGTGGGGCCACCGACACCAACCGCAACTGCCTCATGTGCCACGTGGACCACGACATCTTCCGCCCCGACATCAACCTGAACGCCGGCAGCGGCCGGGCCAAGAACCTGCGCGCCGACATATCGACGACCCCGACCGCCGCCAACACGGCCAGCTATGCCAACACCGACTTCATCCCCGACGTCACGAAGAACGGCGGCATCTGCATCTCCTGCCACCGGACCGCGCAGACGAACCTTGGCTACACCCAGCCGGACGGCTCCCAGAGAAAGCCGGCGATTCCCTATCCTGATACCGTTCAGAATCAGATCTTCGTCTACATGAGCTCGGCCCACAACTACACGGTAAGCTCCACCTTCTCCGGAACCGGCACCAACTCATTCGTCGCCAACTGCTCGAAGTGCCACAACGACACCCTGAACCCGAAATCCGGTTACAACGCCCAGGGAACCTCGCGGATCAAGTTCGGCAACCATACAACCTCCATCCCCCAGATGCTGACCACCTTCGGCGCTCCGGTGACCTCGTCCCAGAAGGCCGATTACTGCTTCAAGTGCCACGGCAACGTGGCCCCCTTCAGCACGACGACCCCGAACATCAACGTGTATCTGTCAACGCCGCGATACGACTGGTACAGCACGTCGCTCATGACCGCCCGGACCAAGAACCTGGCCGCCGACTTCAACGACGCGGCCCTGACCCACAAACACCAGGTCCAGCTTGCCGCCTATGCCGACAAGCACCACGCCGGAGAAACCAGGGCCGAGCTCTCCGCCAACAAGCACGTCACCTGCGATGACTGCCACAACCACCACGGCTCGAAAAAAGGGCTCCATATCCAGGCCGGCCCCCGCAACCTCTCGCCTGCCCTGAAGGGGGCCATGGGGGTCACCCCCCCCACCTGGACCGCGTGGTCCACGGCCCGGGCCGCCGGTACGACGGTAACCTGGCCGGATGCCCTGGTCCCTGCCTCTGAGGAGTGGCAGATCTGCTTCAAGTGCCACAGCAGCTACAACACCAACCAGGCCGGGTGGGTCGGCACCAATTACGGCGGCGCCGATATGGCGATCCAGCTGAACCCCACCTACAAGTCGGGCCATGCCATCATCGGCAACTCCCGAGTGCCGGCGGATTCGCCGTCCAACTTCGCCGCCGGGACCCCCTGGAACAAGAACAGCATCATGACCTGCACCGATTGCCACGTGAACAGCAACACCGGCGCGAACGATCCCAAGGGGGGGCATGCTTCCGCCAACCCCTACATGCTCCGGGGGAACTACCAGCCGACCCTGGCCGCGACGGTCGACATGGCCAACCATGGTCCTGCCGAGATGTGCGGGCTCTGCCACAATCCGCTGTCGTACGGCATTTCTTCCACGGACCCCACCGGCACTCAGGGTTCCAGCGGGTTCAGTTCCGGCACCAACAACCTGCACTTGGAGCACGCTTTCCGGCAGGGGATCAGCGGGTATAAGTGCTCCATGTGCCATGCGGCCAACATTCACGGTTCTCCCCGGCAGGCCATGTTCGTCCTTAAAACGGACCCGGCGCCGTACATGGTCGGCTCGGATCATGTGGGCAGCTTTACCCGCAAGGCGAACAAGACCTACAACGGCTCCGAATGCAAGGGGGGGATCGGAGCCTGCTCTGCAGGCATTCATACCCCCTGATGCATCCGATGCCATATCGAAGAGGTCGGACCTGATGAAGAAGACACTCTGCTCTATCGCACTCTTGTCGCACTGTTTTGTCACGATGCCTGCGGTTGCGTCAGCGGCCTGTACCGCCATCGACAAGGTTCCTTTTACGGTTCAGAAGAAGGGGGACTACTGCCTCTCAAGAGACGTTTCGCTGCACGACGGCGTGGTCGGGATTCTCGTGGAAGCCGATCACGTTGTCATCGATTTGGGGGGACACCGGCTTCAGGGGAACGGTGGCGAGGGGAGCTACGGCATCCGTTCAGACAAGGGGGTTACGGTCCGCAATGGGACGGTCTCCGGCTTCCATGTGGGGGTCGCCGGCGGTGCCGGATCGGTGGTCGAGAATCTCCGGGTGGAACAGAGCACCAGGACGGGAATCTTGGTGAACGGCGCCGGGAGCGTTGTCCGCAACAACATCGTAACCGATGCGTGCGCTGCTTTCGAGGCCTATGGCATCGTGGCGATGGGGGGTAAGAACCGTATCCTCGACAACAAGGTCACGGAGATGAAGGGGGCTTCCGGCGGGCGGGGATTCGGGATTCGGGTCTATGCCGCTGGCGGGAACGTCATCGAAGGGAACCATATCGGCAACGCTTCCTTCGTCCCCAACACGTTCGGGATCATTGTCTCCGGGGCGGGGTCACGGGAAAACGCCCTTACTGCCAACAGCATAACCAACGTGGAAAACGGCATCGTCTATGACCGCGGCGGAAGCGGCACCCACCGTGGTAACCGCACCACCGGTGTCCCCAACCGCTACATCGGGGGCACCGACGGAGGTGGGAACGAGTAGGCACATTGGCTTATCGGCAGGACCGCAACCCGGTGAGGGTAACCTCTCCGGGTTTTCCCGTCGAAAGGAAACCCTGGTTCAATGACGGGTAACGATTTCATGCAACGCCTGGCTTCGCGGCGTGTTTCCCTGACGCTTATCCTGATGCTCCTCTGCATATGCGTCATCGGCGCATTGGTCCCCCAGAAGTCGACCCTTGAGCCGGAGAGCTATGCCGCATGGGTCGCAGCCGGAGGGGTCCACAATCTCTGGCTGAAGCTCGGATTTACCCACATTTTTTCAACCTGGTATTTTCTCGCGGTCATGATCCTCTTCTTCGCCAGCACCCTCGCTGCGACGATAATGCGCGCCCGGGGCCTGCTGAGACGGGAGAAGCCGGAGCCGAGCGCCGCAGCCATGGTGGGGGAGCCCTTTTCGACAACGGTTTCCGGCGTACCGCTGGAAAAGTTGAAATTGCGGGTTTCGGGCTTTTCCTGGCACGAAGGGCTCTGTGCCGACGGCAGATACCTTGCCGGCACACGCTTCGGGATCGCACGGTGGTCCGTCGTGTCGCTCCACCTGTCGTTGCTGTTGCTCATCCTCGGCGTTCTCGCGAGCCACGCCACCTATTTTCGCGGCTATATGAAGCTGGGAGTGGGGCAGAGTGAACAACTTGACGAATCGGGCTTTTTCCAGCAGGACAGGGGGATGTTTGCCCCGGCTCTCCCGCAAGGGCTCAAGATCACGCTTCTTTCCTTCGACAACCGGTATCGGGAAGCGGGTTATCTCCCCGACATTGCGGCGGATTTTCTGCTGGAAGGCGCAGTCGGCGGCCCCCTCAGGACGAGGCTCCTTCGCTCCGGGACAGTATCCTACGGTGGGCTCGACCTCTATCTCTCCGTCCGTCGTGGCTTCGGGGTCATCCTCCACACGGTGCGCCGGGACGGGGGGCGGGCATCGGGCTACGTTAATTTCAACTTTCCCGAGGGGGGGAAAACTCCCCGGGTCCAGGCCGAAATACCCGGTTCCGATGCGCAGGTTGACGTGGAGTTCCTCTCCCGCAATCGCAGGTACGACGACCTGGCCGGGATTGCAACACCGGCAATCCGGATGAGGTTCATGCGAAACGGAGGCGTCGTTGCCGAGCGACTCCTTCGTCCCGGTGAGGGAACGGTAGTGGAAGGGATCAGCTATACGTTCGGGAAGATAGACTACTGGTGCGACATCGCCGCCACGCGTGATCCCGGCATTTATCTCCTTTACGCCGGCTTTGCCGCCGCCGCCCTGACCCTGGTCCTTTTTGCGTTCTTTCCGACCGCGGAAATCCGGCTTCTGGAGGCAGGGGGGACGGACTCCGTTCATGTCGCTGTCCGGTGCGAGCGGTTCAGGTCGGTGGCCGAGCGGATCCTCGAACAAATCACGGAGGAAAGAACCTAATGGACGTCATCTTTTTCTGGATAGCGACAACACTTTATGCCCTGTCGTCGGTGCTGTACCTGATCCACTTCATCTTCGACAAAAAGTGGGGCGAGAAGGGGGCAGCGGCGTTGGCGGCAGGGGGGATCGTGCCCCACGTGGCTGCCGTCGCCATGCGCTGGGTGCAGGCCGGACACGGTCCCTACATCACCCGTTACGAGGTTTTTTCATCCGATGCGCTCATCGCGGTTGCAGTCTTTCTCGCGGCCGGCCTTTTGTACCGGAAGATCAGGGTCGCGGGGGCGATCGTCATGAGCGGAGCCTTTCTGATGATGGGATACGGTGCCCTGTCGGTGGATACCAAGGCTGCGGCGCCGATCACCTTCAAGAGTTGGTGGCTGGTCATCCACATCCTGTTCGGCAAGGTTATCACCGGAGCCATGCTGATTGCGGGGGCGCTTGCCGTCTTCTATCTCTTGAAGAGCAAACGGCCCGAACGCTGGCCAAGACTTCCTGACGTGGCCTCGCTCGACGACCTCTCGTACCGCTTTCTGTCACTGGGCTTCTGCGCTCTGGGGCTGATGATCGTCGCCGGTTCCATCTGGGCGAACAGCGCATGGGGGCGATACTGGGGGTGGGATCCCATCGAAACGTGGTCTCTCATCTCCTGGATAACCGTCGGCGCCATACTCCACCTGCGTCGTCTCCACGGGTGGCGTGGCAGAAGGATGGCCTGGCTCACCATTGCGGCACTTCTTCTCGCCATATTCACCGCCTTCCTTATCACCATTGTCAGCCCCGGCATTCACAGCAGTTACATGGTCAAATAGTGTATTCACCCAGCGTTGGCACGTGGGAAGCTTTACAATGTGCCATCCGATCGTCGGTTGTAAGGGGCGCGGAAAGGTGTGCCACGGCCGTTCGGCAGATGTTCTAAGTTCATAATAGTTGAGTATATTCTTTCTTCTCCCCCGTCCTCTCCACCGTCAATAACAATTTCTGTTCCTCCCTTATTTAAATATGAAAAATTTATTATATTAATGTTGTTAAATAGTTGCGCATTGGCGCCGCTTTTTCCTGACATTGGTACCGCTCTTGCTGCCAGGTAATTGGACGTTACCGCTCCGTCGCTTTATGTGTAGGGCGCTGGAGGTATAACCGTAAGCATTCAAGCGTGTTAACCTGTGATGGGCTGTAAACGGATTCCAGCCTTTGAGGCCGAATTAACAGTGGTTTGACAGGCTGGTGTCATAATTTTCCTTTTTTTGAACGTCTGGACGTTGTTGTGCTCATCATGATTTGACGTGGGGGAAGTCATGGGTACGGAGAATAGAACGAAACGAACCTCTGGTGCAGTACCAGTGCTGGTTGCCTTTGCGGCTTCGATGGCGCTGGTTCTCTTCGTTTTGTGCGGTACGACCCCTGTCCACGCCGGAACCATCACCAGCTGTTCCGGCTGTCACGGCATGCCGCCGGCGGACGCCGCCTTCCGCAACATCTCCACCGGCGGTTTTGCCGGCAATCACGGCACCCATCTCAGCTCTCCCGCCAGTGCCGGCGACTGTACCAGGTGCCACAATAATTCCGGGTATCTCAACAGCCACCGGGACGGCAAAATTCAGATGGCACCCAATATCAATACCTCGCCGGCTTCCGGCGGCGGCCTGTACAAGGTATCCGGATCGGCAGTCACCTTCAGGAACCAGACGTCCATTCCGGTCCCCGGGTCATGCAGCAATGTCAACTGCCACTTCGAGGCGGCAACTCCCCTGTGGGGCTCCACGGCGTTCACCTCTCCGGCCGACTGCAATAAATGTCACGGCGCCCCGCCAAACGGCGGAACATCGGGCGCGGCCGGCAGCCACTCCCGGCACGACCAGTACTATGCCGGCGCCGCCAACTGCCAGAAATGCCATTCTAACAATACGACCTTCCAGCATGCCACCAGCGCGGGGCATCGCAATCTGAACATCAGCTTCTCCGCCGCCCCCAACAATGGCAGCGGCGCCTATTCCGGCCCCCTCAACGATTACCTGCCGAGCCAGACCAATGGGTTCGGCACCTGCACCAGCCTCTACTGCCACAGTAACGGCCAGAAAAGCATGGGCAACTTCTCCACCGTCACCGTCCCGACCTGGGGAACCCCCCTGCCGGCCAACTGCACGGGGTGCCACAGGTCCAACAACGCCTCCGGCAACGCCATGGCCACCGGCAGCCATAAACGGCACGTGGGTACTGATTCGCAAGGTTATTCAAATAATATAGCTTGTGCAAAGTGCCATGCCGCCACGGTCAACGGCACCATGGCCATTGCGGACACCACCGCCCACGTCAACGCCAAGGTCAACATCAAATTCAACAGCCTCACCACTGCCGTCAACGGCACCTATGGGGGCCAGGCGACCCCCTTTGCCAAGGACCCCGGCACCGCCTACGGGCAGTGCAACAATGTCTACTGCCATTCAAACGTCCAGAACGACGGGGGGGTCGGCATAACCTACCGGCAGCCCACGTGGGGTAATGCGGCAAGCGGCACCTGCGGCACCTGTCACGGCGGCGGCAACCACTTTATGGAGGCTGATATTGCGACCGGCAGCCATACCAAGCATCTGTCATCGACAGCGACTCCCTATACCATGGCGACACGCTGCATAGTCTGTCACAACGTCGGCGGATTGCCGTTCAACGGCAGCTGCAACAATTCGTGCCATAGCGGACTATCGCGGCACACCGACGGGAAGATAGACCTTGCGTTCCCGTCCAATTTCGGCGCTACGGCGGTCTACAATGGCAACCCGAGGCCGGGCAACGGCTACAGCACCTGCTCCAATGTCAACTGTCACTACAGCACTACCACCCCGGCCTGGGGAACATCGACACCCATCAACTGCCTCGGCTGCCACACCCTTGCCGTGCTGCTGGCAAGCGGCGCCCATGCCAAGCATATCAGCGCCACCGCCTCGCCGACCATGTACAACTACACCGCCAACCGCTCCACGGCGACGGAATACGACTTCGGCTGCTCCAACTGTCATCCGGTCACCGCAACGGGCAATCACTACAACAGCGTTATTGATGTGACCCTCAAGAAGGATGAGGCCGGTGTGGGCTCCCTGCGCGCCAAGAACAGCGCAACAGCGGTCGGCATCAACGTCGCCAACAGCGGCATCACCGGCACGACCAAAGTCAGCATCAGGTGCTCGATGGCCTACTGCCACAGTAACGGCAACGCCGCAGGCCTGGTCTACGCCACCACGCCGGACTGGTACGGCGGCAGCTTCACCGGCGACCGCTGCGCCAACTGCCACGGCAACGCCCCCAACACCACCATTGCCGGTTCCAAGTCCCACTACAACAACCGCTTCCTCGGCTACACCAGCAACCCGGGGGGCCACCAGATTGCAATCCATGCCATGGGGATCTACAGCAGTCCGAGCGGCCTGGCCAAGGCGGGCACCGGCAGTGACAGCAGCCACGGCAATGCCGCCACATCAACAACCATCGGCTGTAACATCTGCCATTACCTGACGGTCACCGCCGACCGCAACGATGACAACTTCGTCTGCAAGACCTGCCACTATGCCGGCAACAGCGTGGGGGCCCTGGCCGGAAACCCAGCTGTCATTGCCGACAGGTCGAAGCACGTCAACGGCACGGTTGATGTGGCGTTCAAGCCGGTTGCCGTGCTATCCAAGGCGCAGATGCGGTCGATCTACTTCACAT
This sequence comes from Geobacter grbiciae, assembly GCF_018531165.1. Taxonomy (NCBI): domain Bacteria; kingdom Pseudomonadati; phylum Thermodesulfobacteriota; class Desulfuromonadia; order Geobacterales; family Geobacteraceae; genus Geobacter; species Geobacter grbiciae. The sequence goes on from NZ_JAHDIW010000005.1 coordinate 163,685, forward strand.
CATACAGCGGCACCTTCAAGCGCAACGGCGGGTACAAGACCTCCGGCGCGTACGACTCCGCCAAGGCAGCGCTCAACACGGCAACCATGTGGGACGGCGGCAGCAAGACCTGCTCCAATGTCGCCTGCCATAACAGCCAGAGCGTGAAATGGACCGATAATGACGGCGCGACAACGTGTGTCAATTGCCATAACGCCATGTAACCGGTAAGGTATGCGCTTCGTACAGGGGGGAGGTGTTTTTGCCCCTGTACGTCGTAACAAAGTAACGGACTTTCCAGCACTGAACGAGGGAACTTATATGGGAACGACAATCGCCAGGCAGATCAGGAGCATGGGGCTGCGGACTAAAATCGGCATCATTGTGATGCTGGTCGTGGGCTGTTTCCTGTATCAGATCATGTTCAAGCCGATGATTGGCGATACAGCCACCCAGACCTATTATTTCACCACTGATTCCACATCGGTGAACCTCGGCGCCGATGGCAGCACCAGCACCGCGGCGTCGCTCGGCGGCAAAATATCCATGAAGGTCGGTGTCTATGCCTTCTCCCGCAGTGTCAGCGCCGCGTCCAATACCTCCGAACAGAGGATGATCAGCGCCTATGGGCCGGTCTATGCCGCCAAGCAGACCATTAACGCGCCTGCCGTCACGATCGGCGTGAGGGACCGCAACGGCACCGCAAATGCCATTTACTGGAAGGCCTACGTCTACGCCTATAACCCGGCGGTGGCCCCCGGCACCGGCAACCCCACGGCTACCGGTGCCGCCAATAACGCGAGATTGCTCTGGACATCGGACGAGATGGAGGCCCATCCCTCGGTGCAGACGCCGCTGGACATGACCTTCACCAATCCTGCACTGCAGACCATAGATGCCGGACAGCGGATCAAGGTGGTCATCACCGCCCGCCTGGCAAGTACCGCCTCGTCGGCCCGCCTCTTCTGGGGGGGCGGAAGCAACTATTCGTTCTTTACCGTCACCGAAGCCCCCTATGTGGCTGATTCGGTTACCGTCTCAAACCTGGCCGATTACTATGCCGGCGGTCTCACCTCCGTCACCCAGGGGGACACCAATGTTCCCATGCTTAGATTCGACCTGTACACCAACGTGGCCGGGGGGGTCAACTGGTCGGGCGGGCTTCTGGATAAGATCGGCACCAATACCAGCGTCCTCAACCCCCTTCTGCCGGTGGACGAACCGGGAGACGTCTCCTTTTCGATCTACCGGGATGCCGATAATGACGGCGTCTTCGAACCCACCGACACCCTGATCGGCGGACCATACAATTTCAGCCAGTTGACCAAACAGGGGTATTCGTTGCCGACTCCGGAAGCACTTACCGCCACGCCCCGGCGCTATTTCATCACTTACACCATTCGCAAGAACGCGACCTATAACACCACTGTCGGCGCCCGCATTGTGGATGGCAGTTATTTCACCGTCGACGCCGCGGCGACGAACGGCGTGCGAAATGTGACCAGCACGTCGTCCTCAACGCCCCTCATCCAGTATGGGGGCACCCCGGTCGTCAAGAACTACGCGGCGGACTGGGATGCCGGCACGTCACTGACGAACATCGCCGAAACCGGCGGGCCGGGCTCCACAACCTCCACCTGTATTACCAGAACCACGGCAGGGTCGGCATTCCCGCTGGTCGGCCTGCTCAACTACCCCAACCACTCTTGTGCCAGTGTGGCGGGGCAGAACTACAGCAACACCAGCGGCAGCACCCAGCCGGATTTCGTCAGGCTCTATTTCAGCGGGGACGGCTACCACTCCGATATGCTGTCCATCAAGGGGCGCAGTTTTACCTACCGGCTCTATACCCCGTCAGGCGGCGGCACGGTCACCCTGCAGATGTTCTACGTCACCAGCGGGGGCGTGCGGGTTAATGCCCCGATTGCATCGACCTACAAATCCACCGGTACTCTCAGCCAGACCATTACCACCTCCCTGTCCGGTCAGGATTTTTCCAATGTCCCCCTTGGCGCCCGCCTCGGCATCCAGATCGGCGTCACCGCCAATGCGCAGATCGGCCTCGGCGGCGCGGTCGGCGCCCAACTGCAGGTGGAGGAAACGGCGGCCCTGAATGAAAACGTCGATGTGGGCGACGGTTTCCCCAGTGTCAATGCCAACGTCTATGCGGGCGACACCAGCAAGGTGATCGATTCGTTCACCTTGAGCGCTTCCAAGGCAAAGACCGTCTCTTCGATTTCGATCAAGGGCAACCCCCTGTTCAACAGCACAAATATCAAAAATGTCTGGATTTATCAGGACAACTCGACCGGCGGCATGCTTGGGGCCCTTGACGGCACCGACACCCTGATCGGGTCCACCTCCGTAATCACCGGCAACGTCGCGACGGTTTCGGTCGGCAGCCTGGCCATCGACAACAAGACCAAGCGATTCCTGGTGGTCGTCGATATCGGCGACACCCCCAACACCAACGTAATCCTGAACGCTCTGGTCAGTGACCTGGCGGTTGTCACTTCCGGCACCATCGGCGAGAACAGCGACAGTTCGTCGGCGAATCTGACGATCCTGCCGACCACGACGGTGAGCGGCGGCACTGCCGAGCCTCCCGGCGTGATCGTTCCTTCCGGCGCCGGCGCCACCAAGCTGGATGCGTTCAATCTTGCCACCAACGGCGGGGTCAACGACACGTTCTCCAGCGTCACGGTCACGCTTTCGACGACCAGCACCCTGCCCGCGGGCAAGGTCATCTCCGACTACGTTGCGCGGCTTGATATCATCAAGGCTGACGGCACTTCCTTCGGGCACCTGACTTCTCCCACCCAGGTCAATAACTGGCAGGTCACGACCACCGGCCTGGCCGCCACCACCACGCCCACCGATTATTACGTGGCCGTTACTCCCAAGGCGGGCCAGGGGATTACCTACGACGTCAAGGCCCAGGTTGTCTCGGTGGTCCACTCCAGGACGACCAACCGGCTGCTGCTGAGCGACCCGTCCAGCGCAACGGTCATCATGGACCAGCAGCCGCCGACCGACCCGACCCTGACTGTCGCCACCGGCACCTATCACAATGATATTGACCGCGCCGAGATCAACCTGAACTGGACCACCGCGACCGATACCAGCGGGAGCGCGGTCAGCTACGTTGTCGTGCGTGGCCTGGGGAATGCGCCGCCGCCACGCAATTGCACGGTGGACAACGTAAAGACCTTCCCGGTTTACTCCGGCACGGGCACATCACTTATCGACAAAAACCTGGATGAAGGCATTTCGTACGGCTACCGCGCCTGTGCGGTGGACTCGGTCAACAACGTCAGCGTGGGAACCGCCGGCAGCGCCATCGCCAGTATCAAGAACAGATGTACGGAGCTTCCCTCACTTGAGATCAATCCCAATGCCTCATACATCAAGGCCGGCAATACGCTGGGCCTGGATGTCGCCATCACCAGCAACGACACGGGCGTCTGTGCGGCAACCACCTACACGCTCTCGATAGTGGGCACCGACATCGACGACAGCAACTACACCGTCTCCACATTCAGCGGCAACAACTTCATAATCCCGACCATGGGGTCGCAGTATACGAAGCTGAACATTACCGCGAAGCCCGGCGCGGTTCAGGGGGCGGTCAAGACCTTCCAGGTGAAGGTCGCCAAGAGCTCCGGCGGAGAAACCCTGCACGCGGACCCGGTCTATGTCACGGTCAACAAATATGGCACCATGATGCACAGCAGTCTGCAACTGGGCACCACCAAGTACGGTATCTGGGGGAAGAATTACGACTGCGCCACCTGCCATTCCCCCACCGCCACCAATATCAAGCAGGTCAAAAACAGCATCGCCACCCCGACCGGTAACCGGCCGGTCGTGTTCAATATTCTCTCCACCGCTTCCAGTGCCAATGTGGCTGGTGTTTTCGGCAATGACCACAGAAGCGGGACAGCCACCACCAATGTGTGCGAAGTCTGCCACCACAATGCGCGTTTCCACCAGTACAGCTCGTCGAAGGTGACCTGGAAGGACCATAACAACAACGAAGACTGCATGAAGTGCCACTCGCACAAGCTCGGTTTCAAGACGGTGGCGCAGGCGGGGTCGTGTACCGACTGCCACGGCTATCCCCCCACCATCAAGGAGCAGCTGGTGGTGCCGACGACCAACGTGCTCTCCTCGTATGCAACCAATGCCGGCTCCCATGGCAAGCACAACGACCGCGGCCTCAAGTGCCAGGCCTGCCACAGCAACGGCAACCACCTGGTCACCGCCGTACCGGACAAAAACATCAATATGGGGTTCAAGGTCAACGGGACCAGCTTCCCCGGTTGGTTCGGCCAATACACCACCGGCATAATGCGTTCGCTGACGCCCCGTAACGGCTATACCTTTGCGACCGCCCCGGGCACGACGGTGCAGCAGGCACCCGGCACCATAATCAACTGCAATGTCTACTGCCACGGCTGGGACGGCAATGGCGGCTACAATACCGATCCGGCCTGGACCGGCATCAGCCAGGTCGGCTGCGGCTCATGCCATGCCGCCACCAACGACCAGCCCCCCACCTCCGGCAGCCACCACAAGCATGCCAGCAATGAACCCGGTTTCGGCAACGGCATTGCCTGCAGCAAGTGCCACGGTTTCCGCAATTACTCCACCAGCTCGGCCCACATCAACGGCAATGTGGAATGGGATCTCTCCACGCTGCCTCCCGGAACCTTCGGGCTGGCCCTTTACAGGGGCGTGGACAAGGGGAACACCGGCGCTCCGGCCCCCACGCCGCCGGGCAGTTACGGTTCCTGCTCCAACCTTTACTGCCACAGCAATGTCCAGAGCAACAACGGCACCGGTCCCCCGACGTCCTATTCCACCCCGACCTGGGGGGGGACGACCACCTGCAACAGTTGTCACCAGGCGCAGCCGAATGTGACCGGCGGGCATCCGCAGCATGCCGGCGCCGGCGTGACGGGCTTTGATTGCCGCATCTGCCATGGAAACGGCGGTGACGCCAACCCGCTCAACCATGCCAACGACTACATAAACTTCCAGTTCGGCGGCCTTGCCGAGAACACGCACTATTCCTACAGCTCGGCCAAGGTGCCCGGCTCCGCCTCCTATGGCACCTGCTACAACGGCAACTGCCACGGCTTGCGCCGTCCCAAGACCGGCCCGACCGCGCTGACCTGGGGCCCGGCCAATGACGCTATCCCGCTTTGCGACAAGTGCCACACTACGGATCCATCCCTCAAAAATGGCTTCTACAGCACCATGGGCCCCAACGGGACCACCTCGAACACGGACCCGTACGTTGGCGCCCACTTCCAGCATATCACCTCGATGCCGTTCAAGCTGTCGTCCCAGTACGATTGCTCCGAATGCCACAACAAGCCGACCGGCCCCTACACTCCCGGCCATATCGACTCGCAGCTGCCGGCCGAGCTGACTTTCGGCGCAACCGCATCGAGCGGCGCGGTCCTGACCGGTTACACCAGCGCCCAGCACCAGCCCGGCTACAACTACGGTGCCCACCAGTGCAGCAATATCTGGTGCCACGGCTCCGGCATGGACTCCGTCGAGGGGACCGGCCTCTACGGTTCCGCCGTGAGCGACGGAGCCACCCCCAATGCCAGCCGGATCGCCTCGCCGGTCTGGAATGCACCGTTCCTGAACGGTACCACCGCCGACTGCAACAAGTGTCACGCATCACCGCCGCCGGCACCGCTCCCCGGATACAATCACTGGGACGATGACAACAGCCGCCCCTACCAGGCCAACCAGTGCATCAATTGCCACAAGCATGTCAATGCGGCCGGCAACGGCTTCACCAAGCCGGAAATCCACGCCAACGGCGTTGTCGACAGCTGTCTGACCTGTCACGGCCTCCCGCCGACCGACAACAGCATGACCAACCCGCCGATTAATGCCCTGAGTGCCGGCATGACCGGCGCGCACCAGGGGCATTTCCTGAACCCGAATATCGGCAAGCGCTGCACTTTCTGCCACTACAACAATTCCGGCGACATGCCCAGCTACAAGCTGGAGATCGGTTTCAACGCCTTTGGCGGCAAGGTCCGCCGCGGAACGTTCTACGGCTACTCCACCCTGACCAACAGCTATTCCCAGCCGATTGTCTACTTCGCGACCATCACCAGCACCACCGTGCGGCGGACCACGAACACGGCCAAGCTCAATACCTGTGAGAACGTGTACTGCCACGGTGGCGGCTCGGGCGCGGCCCTGCCACCATTGGGGGGCGGCAGCAACACCAAGCCGGACTGGGAGCTGGGCTATACCGAGGCCACCTGCGGCAGCTGCCACGGCGTGACCGGCGAAACCTACCGGACCAGGGGGTCCCATGGCGCCCATGTGGGCACGCTCTTTGGCGAGCCGAAACTGGCCTGCTCCAACTGCCACGGCGTCAAGGAGAACAACTACCACGTGAACGGCCAAGTGGAGTGGGAGTTCTACACCTCCGCCAAGCGGATGAACCAGATTGCGGTCAACGACAGCTTTAAAGACAGCCTCGGCAATGTTGTCGTTCCCGGCTACAAAGCCGCCGGCGCCTCGTCCTTTGCGGCCAAAGGCGGCACCGGCAACCTGGCGCCCAGCGCCGCGTACGGCACCTGCCAGGTCTACTGCCACAGCGACGTTTACGATCACCAATTCAAGGCGATCACCTGGGGTAGCGGCGCCACCACCTGCAACTCCTGCCACCGGGACCAGACCTCGGCCGGCAGGTACACCGGCGCGCACCAGAAACATACCGCCAGTTCGGCCAACGGAGGCTACGGCATCGACTGCGTCATGTGCCACTACGGTTCCGGCGCCGGCAACCCGCTCCATGTGAACGGCACGGTTGACATCATCTTCAACTCGTCAGTGGTCGGTCCCAATGGCGTGTATGCACCCGGCGCCACCGAAGGGACCGGTACCTGCAAGAATATCCTCTGCCACGTTTCCGACGCAACCACCGGTCCGGCCTGGAACGGCGGATCTGCCAGCGGCAGCTATGCCACTGGCACCAACAAGCCGACCTGCATCGGCTGCCACAGCGGCGAGGTCGGCGGCCGCACCGCGGTTATCCCGCAGTTTGCCGGCGCGTCGCACCACGTCCAGGGTGTAACCATGAGCGCCACCTACTGCTACCCGTGCCATATGGAGGCAAACGCCGACGGCACCGCCAATGCCACCTACCATGACCGGACCACCGGCAAGTCGGTTGATCTGGTGCTCTATGGCAACGGCACGCGCGGCACGGTCTTCACCAGGTACACGGCCGCGGGAAGCGCTACCCGCAAGCGGACGGAATACGCCAAGATCAACAACGTCTGCATCGGCTGCCACAGCACCAAGAACAATGCCACAACGCCCTTCAGCGCCAGCGGCGATACCAGGACACCCAAGACCTATGCCTGGGACAACAGCAGCATCTTCAACCGGTACAGTTCCACCGCCACCACGCTGTGGGGCAAGGTCACCGGCAACGACACGGTGAAGAAGGGGCTTAACAAGGCCTTCTCCGCCCATGGCAATGCCAGCGGCAACCAGCGCGGCTGGGCGTTCGGCTCCTACACGGGCGGCCCGAAACACAGCAACACCAGCGGCGCCGTCAACAATGTGCTCTGCTTCGACTGCCACAACTCCCACGGCACCGTGGCCAGCGGCATCATGACCAGCTACTCCAGCGCCACGGGCCGCTACAGCGGCGGCATGCTCAAGACCACCGTCCAGGGGGTCGGCGGCTACAACTCCACCTATGCGCCGGTGGCAGGCGGCGATTCGGCCGCGCCCAACAGGAACGCCTACAACACGGGTGCGTCCCTCTGCTTCGACTGCCACAACAACAAGACGTCCAATACCTCCATGCCGTGGGGCTACAATGACACCTTCGGCTCCAACCAGCCCATCTACGGCTTCCATGACAAGCCGTACTTCGGCAACTACTCCACCTTTGCCATGACGGTCACCTATCCGTACAAGGCCAGCAACCCTGGCAACAAGGGGGGCCACTACGGCCCGTCGTCACCGCTGACCACTGCCGTCACCCAGCGGACGTTCGCGAACGGCATCAAGGACAATCCGTACTCGGCCGGGGTTTCCTCGCCCATCAACGGCCTCTGTACGCCGTGCCACGACCCCCATGGCGTCAGCAAGAACACGACCTATGTGAGCGACCGCAACTACGGCGTGCCGCTCCTCAAGGGGACCTGGGTCACCTCCCCCTACCGGCAGGATTCGGCACCGCGGAACACCAACGAAGCCCGGGGCGGCAGTACCCATTCATCGTCCTATGTGCCCATTACCGTCGGCAGCACGCCCCGGTACTTCATCGACCAGAACAGCATGCAGGCGGGAACGGTGGGCGAACCGACGACCGCCCGGTCCTGGACGTTCACCACTTCCGCCGCGACACTGCAGACCACGGCCGATACCCAGTTCGCCGGGCTCTGCACCGGCTGCCACAACAAGTCGGTGCTCAACAACACGGCGGCGGTGACCGGTGCCCCCGGTTCGACCGGAAGCTGGAAAGCCATGACCCGGATCCACAACACCGTCGATGGCTGGGCACTCACAACGGGCAGCGGCGGCAACGTGAGCAACAAAGTGCATGCCTTCACCTGCTCCAAGTGCCACACGCCCCACAACGCCCGGCTACCACGGCTCATGGTGACCAACTGCCTCGATGCCAAACATCGCGGCGGGGTGGCTGCCGGCGGGAATCCGGTGGAGTACTCGAAATGGTATCAGAGCGGGGCCGGCAAGGGACGGTTCCCTGTAGGCGGCGGCGGGTTCAAGTCCCGTGGCTCGGCGATCAACCCGGGGACCTGGTTCTTCGGCAAGTCCCAGAGCACGGTCCAGAACGCGGCGCCGGCACTGACCCTGACCACCCAGACCCAGTGCCACAACACGGCAACAGCCGGTGGCATAACCTACACCAACTACACGACGCAGCACTGGAACAACAAAACACCGTGGTAGAATGCCGGCAGACAGGCGGGGGGGAGTCCGTGGCTTGCCCCCGCCCCGGCACACAGAAAGGAGATGATCGGATGAAAAAGCGCAGCTATGTCAAGCCGAGGATCGTCGGATCGGCGAATGTTCATCCCTGCTGAGGCGGAGACCGCAAGGGGAGACAGAGGTGGGGCCTGTTCATGGTCCCACCTTTTGTCATTTGAGGGGGTGGGTATTCATGTTGCAAGGGCAATTCAGCGCTTGCAACGTGGTACGGAGTGAAGAGTATACTGTTCGTGATTTCAGCAAGGTGGCCCGAGAATCCGCGGAATTGCCGCCACTAACGGAGAAAAACGATGCTGAACAAATGTTTGTTGCTGACCGGTGCCCTGATTGCCGTGCTGACCGCCCCCCTGGCCGCTCCGGCCTACGAATACGACCAGGAGCAGACCCGGAAGCTGATCGAGAACATGGTCAGGGACCTCGGCGGGCATGACGGCCTGCGCGCGAACAGCGGTAAAGTCATGCGCTGCGTCCATGGCGGCACGAAAAAGGTGACCATCGTTCAAAACGGTGCGCTGACGACCTACAACGGGGTGTACAGCAACTGCCGCGAAAATGATTCCATCAGGGACGGCATTTACGACATCGCCCTCGAAGGAAATGAAGTCACCGTCAGTTCCTCAAAACGCTCCATCAACGGTGAACTGTTCGATGCCGCCATGGGGGGTGACGCGAAAGCCGTCAAAAGATTGGTCAAGGCCAAGGCCGATGTCAATTATACGGAAAGCATCAAGAAAAGCGGCGGCGGTCACATCGACGAGTGGACGCCGCTCATGTCGGCTGTGGCCTCGGGAAGCCTGGATTCCGTGAAGCAGCTGGTCACCGCGGGGGCCTGGGTCAACTACATGAACAGCATGGCCGTGAACGCGCTCTGGATCGCCGCCAATAAGGGCGATGTCGCCATCGTTAAATATCTCCTGAAGTCGGGCGCTTATGTCAATAACCGGAACTTCGAGGATGTCACGCCGCTCATGGCGGCTTCCATGAACGGGCATGGGGAGGTGGTTAAAGCCCTGATCGCCGCCCGGGCAAAGCTCGATTACGTCCACAGCGGGGGTGATACCGCCCTGATGTTCGCCCTGGCAGGCAGGCACACGGCTGTGGCGCGGCTCCTGCTGGCTGCCGGCGCTGATGTGAACGTGAGGAACCGCGACGGACTCACGGCCCTGCACATCGCCGTGTCGGAAGGGAATCTGGAGATGGTGCGCGGGCTTCTGAAACGTAAGGCCGATGTGTCGGCCACAATGGACAGCGGCAAGAACGCGCTGGATATAGCCCGAGCCAGGGGAAATGCCGCCATCGTGGAACTGCTGGAAAAGGGACGATAACGTGACGAAGCCTCTACGGCCCGGAGTTCAGCTCCTGCTCTGCCTGATTGCCTATTTCTCCTCCGGTGCGGCGAGCCTCTGTGCGGAAGTTACCTGGAACCGGATGCTCATCGTGGTGGTGGGCAATTCCCTCGCCGCGACCTCCATGATCGTCGTGGTCTTCATGGGGGGGCTCGGCCTCGGGGGGTATGCCGGCGGGAAGCTCCTGGCGCGCCGCCGGTGCTCGCTGCTTCCCTACGCGATCCTTGAAGTTCTCATTGCCGCCTACATCCTCCTCTCGCCAATCCTCTTCGACCTCCTTGCCGGTGCCTTCTCCTCCCTGGCCGAGCAGTGGGAACAGCCGGCGCTGCTGAGCCTGCTGCGGTTTGCCGTCACCGTGGTGGCCCTGTTGATCCCGGCGACCCTCATGGGGGCGACGTTCCCCGCCATCATGACCGGGGTGCGATCCAGGTATCCCGAAAACAGCCATGCGCTCCTCTATGGCGTGAACACCGTGGGGGCGGCGGTGGGCTGTTTCGTGGGGGGGTATCATCTGCTCTTCGAACTGGGGGTTCAGGCAACGCTCTGGCTGGCCGCCGGACTTGGCGGCGTATCAGTCCTCTGTGTGGCCGTGGCAGCGGTTCTGTCTCCGTCTCGGGCCTGTTTCCAGCTCGCTCCGGAGCCGGAGGTGGCCGACGAAGGCACTTCTGCTTCCGGCGAGGGGGGGCTGTTCCGGTTCCTGGCGGTTTCCTCCTTCCTAGTTGGGTTTGTGGCCCTTGCCTACGAGGTGCTGGTCACCCGGATGGTGATTCTCTTTCTGAACAATCTGGCATCCACGTTCGCGCTGGCCCTGACCGGCTTCCTGCTGGGGACCGGCGCCGGGGCGCTGCTGGCCAACGGCGCCCATGCCGCAAATAACAGGATCGGCGGGAACGGGGTGCGCCTGTTCGGGGCCATTGCCCTGTTGTCGGGCATCCTGCTAGCTGCGACCCCCTATGCTATCATGGCGGCCAGCTACCCGCTGCAGGCCCTCGGCATCATCGTCATCCCGATGGTTTTTCTCGGCTCGCTGCTCCCCTTCGCCATCCGGACCCTGCACGCGAGGGATCGCGAAGCCGCGATCCGGGGGACCTCCTTCCTGTACGCCGCCAATACGGTCGGCGGGATGCTGGGGGCCGGCCTCATCAATTATCAGCTTCTGCCGAGGATCGGCCTGCAGGGATCGGTCGGGCTCCTGTTCGGCATCTGCGCCGCCATTGCCGTCGCCTGCTTCGTCCCGTCCCTGACCCGCGGCTTCAGGTGGGCGACCCTGCTGCTGGTTCCGGCGCTCATGCCGCTCATCACGCTGAATGCCCTGCCGAACATCATGAACCGCTATGCCCTGAAGATCGCCGAGTGGACCGGGGCCCCCGAGGTTACGATCAGGCTTATTCACGAAGGGCGCGCCGCCAACGTGACGGTGCTCGATCAGAACGATCCGAAGCAGGGGGAATTCCGGGACATGTATCTGAACGGCATCGAGGAGGCGTCGACCCGCTTCTACCACGCCCAGCTCTTCAAGCTCCTGGGGATGCTTCCGGTTGTCGTCCATGGGGCCGAACGGCCCCAAAACGCCCTCGTCATCGCCTTCGGCTCGGGGATTACCGCCGGGTCGGTCCTGGCGTCCGATATGATCTCTTCCCTCGATGTGGTCGATCTGAACCCCGATGTGGAGGGGATCAACAATCTGTTCAAGGAATTCAACGGCGACGTGTTCCACGAGCCCCGCTTCCGCTTTCACAATGACGATGGCAGAAATTATCTGGTGACCAGCGGGAAAAAATACGATCTGATCATCAGCGACTCGACCCACCCCTGCTCCTACGACAGCTGGATCCTGTACACCCGGGAGTTTTATCGCGATGTGAAGCGGCGCCTCCCCCCGGGCGGCGTCTTTGCCCAGTGGGTCTCCGTCTCCGAGATCATGCGGGGCGAGCTCTTCCCGATCTATCTGAATACCTTCCGGAGCGTCTTTCCCCATGCGACCTTCTGGTATGTTTACGGGTCGAACCAGGCCCTGATGCTCGCCACGCCGGAACCGTTCAGGCTCGATGCCGGCAAGCTCCAGAAGCGCCTGGACCGGCTCGCCCCCTGGTTCAGGGCCGGGGAATACCAGCTCGATTCAGTCGCGAAGGTGGCGGGCTTCTTCTGGCTTGATGAAGAGATGATGGGCCGGATGATCGGCGCCGAGACCCGTGTGAACACGGATATGCGCCATTATTTCGAGAAGTCCTCCATGCAGGCCCAAATCCCGCCGCAACGGCAGCTTCCCTTTTTCCAGGCCGATGTCACGCGGTATCTCACCGGTGGTGATGAACGGCTGCGCAGCGACATCCGAAAGGAGCAGAAGACGGGGTTGCTGCTGACCAGGTATGGTTTCTACAACGATATCAGAGACCTTGGCCAAGCTTACTGTTTAAGTCCTGAGAACAATAACGTAAAATACTGGATGAGATTCGCCTATTCCGGAAATATCCCCGCGGGACTGTGCCCCTAGACATGCCATTCTTTTTGGGTGAGCCGAAAAAATACGCGAAGCACGCCGCAGGCATTGCCGCAGCATGGGCCGCGCTTATCTGCCTGGCGGTGTACCTGCGGGCCCTTGGCTGCGATTTCATCAATTTTGACGATCCGTACTACGTGATCGACAATCCCGGCATCAGGATCCTTGACCGGCAGTTCATCCGGGAGGCATTCACCACCTCCTACCTGGGGTGGTGGATGCCGCTCACCTGGGCCTCCTTTGCCATCGACTACCATTTCTGGGGGCTCGATCCGCTCGGGTATCACCTGACCAATATCGTGCTCCACGCCCTGAATGCCGGCCTGGTGGTGCTGGTCGCGGACCGGCTGCTGCGGCGGTGGCAGGGGGAATGGTCCGGGGGGGGGACGAGCTTCCTGTACCCGGCGGTACTGCTGCTGGCCGGGCTGTTGTGGGGGATTCATCCGCTGCGGGTGGAGTCGGTGGCCTGGGTGACGGAGCGCAAGGACGTGCTCAACGGCGTTTTCGCGCTCGGCTCGATCTTTTCCTACCTCTGCTACGCTGACCGCGAGGACAACGGGCGCAAGGGTGCCCGGTCCGCCTATGCGGTTTCCCTGCTGTTTTTCCTGCTCTCGCTCATGGCCAAGCCGGTCAGCGTGGTTATCCCGGCGATGCTGCTGGTACTGGACTGGTACCCGCTGGGGCGTTTGTCGCGCGAAAATGCCGTGAAAAGGGTCGCCGAAAAACTGCCGTTTTTCGCGCTGGCTCTGGCGGTGGTTGCCGCCACTATAACCCTTGCCAGCGGGGAGTCGATCCTGGTCTCGTTTCATGTTTTTCCGCTGTACAAGCGCATCATCCTTGCCGGCAGCTCGTTGTTTGCCTATCTCCGCATGGCCGTCTTCCCGGTGGGGCTGGTGAACCTCTACCTGCTTCCCCGTGTGTTCCCCGCGTCCTATTACCTGGCCGCTCTCGGGATTCTTGCCCTGACCTGCTTCTGCTTCTTTGGCTGGAAGCGCCGGCCGGGGCTGCTGGCCGCCTGGTTGCTCTTTGTCCTTCCGCTGGCGCCGGTCCTCGGGTTTCTCCAGAACGGCTCCCAGGCCTATGCGGACCGCTTCACCTATCTTCCCGGCGTGGCCCTGAGCATTGGTGGCGCCGGTCTGCTGGGGGGGATGGTTTCCCGCTGTCGTGGCCGGTCGCGTCAACTGGTCGTGGCGTTAGCCGTGGCGGCGACTATCCTCTGCGGCACCGTTTCGTATCACCTGATCGGCGCCTGGAAGAATCCGGAGACGCTCTGGTCGCGGGTGATCGCCGTCGAGCCGATCGGCAGGGCATTCTATCTCCGGGCGGACTACCGGCAGCAGAAGGGGCGCTACCTGGAGGCGGCGGCCGATCTGGCCGACTCCATCGCCATTGGGGAGCGGGACGGTTTCCCGGGGGTGTTCAACCTGCATGCCATGCGGGGCGATGCCCTCAACCGGGCCGGGCGTTATGGGGATGCGGTGCGCGAATTCACCACCGCCATCAATCTGAAGCCAGTTCCGGAGTATTTCTACCATCGGGGAACCGCGCTCATGGCCCTTGGGCGCGGGGAGGAGGCAGCGGCGGATTTTCGGGAGGCCGGCGATGCAACCGGGCCCATTGCGTGGGAGGTGTATTGAGCCATGGAATGCGCTCCCGCCATAGCGTTGGCTGACGGTAGGGTCGGATGAACTGGAAGCTTATCCGCATCATCGATGTCTGGCTGGGGATCCCGATACTTTTCGGGATTTTTGTTGCCGGGCGGCTCTTCGGGAAGCGGCAGCCGCAGCGGCCGGCCACGGTCAGGCGCATCCTGCTGATCAAGTTCTGGGGGATCGGCAATCTTTTCATGATGCTCCCGTCGGTTCAGGCGCTGCGTGCGGCCCACCCGGCAGCCGCCATCGATGTTCTCTCGCTGGACAGCAACCGGGATGCCATCCGGGCCTGCGGCGTGTTTGACGGCGTCGCCACCATAACCACCGCCGGTCCGCTCCGCTTCCTGTTATCGTGGCGGCGGGCCGTCGCCCTGCTGAGAAGGAACCGCTACGACATCATCATCGACTTCGAGCAGTTCGCGCGGTTTTCCGCGCTGGTTGCCGGCCAGATCGGGGCCGCGGAAATTATCGGGTTCCGGACCGAGGGACAGCATCGGAGCCTCAATTTCACCGTTCAGGTCCCGTACGACAATGCGATCCATGTCACGCGTTCCTTCCATGCCCTCGTTGCGGCTGCCGGAGCGGCACCGGTTGATCGCCTGCCGGCGGCCGGGATCAGCGGCAGCGAAAATCTGCGCGAACGCGGCAAGGAACTGCTCGCGCAAATCGGAATCGGGCCGGATGAGCTCTGCGTCGTCATGCATGCCGGCACCAGTGGCAATTTCAGTGAGCGCCGCTGGCCGCCCGAACGGTTTTCCTCCCTTGCCGATACGCTTCATGCCGGGCACAATGCCCGCACCATCTTCACCGGAGCGGCTGAAGAGGCCTTTCTGACCCGTGAAGCGGCAAGGCATCTGCACCGGCCGTTGTCCGCCCTAGATCTGGGGGGAAAGCTGAAATTCCGGGACTACCTCGCCCTCATCGCGGCTGCCGATCTGGTGGTTTCGGCCGACACGGCGGCCGTGCACATGGCATCGGCGGTCGGAACACCGGTGGTCGGGCTGTACGGTCCCAACACGCCACGCCTCTACGGCCCGTGGGGAAGGGGGGGCGTGGCCGTCTGTCAGGGACTTGACTGTAGCCCCTGCATCACCAACTTCAACGCCAAGCTCCATGTCTGTCGCCACCCCGCGGGACGGGGGGCCTGCATGGGGGCCATCGGGGTGGAAGATGTGGCGGCTGCCATCCGGCGGAATTTCCTGGAGCCGGATGCCCCGTTTCTGCTCACCAGGCTCTCCGGGGGTATGCGGTGATGCGCTTCCCGCGGCTGGCATACCGGGTTCTGCGGAGCAACCTGGGGGACCTTCCGGAGCCGTACCGGATGACCTGGGGGGTCACCAGCCGTTGCCAGGCCCGCTGCGCCATGTGCAACATCTGGCGCCGGCCGGCCGGAGATGAGCTTTCCCTCTCCGAGATCGACCGGTTCCTGGCCCGTTCGAACCGGTTCTCGTGGATCAACCTGACCGGCGGAGAGATCTTCCTCCGCGACGATATCGACGGGATTCTCGATGTCATCGACCGGCACTGCCGGCAGCTCTGCCTGCTCAACTTCCCCACCAACGGCCATGACAGCGACCGGATCGTGGCGGTGGTGCGGGCGTTTCTCGCCAGGATGTCGGTGCCGCGCCTGATGGTTTCGGTCAGCCTCGATGGTCCCCCCGAACTCCATGACCGGATCCGGGGGGTGGACGGTTCGTGGGAACGGGCCGTGGCAACCTTCCGCCGCTTGCGGGAACTGCGGTCCCGGCGCTTTTCGGTGTTTCTCGGCTACACCGTGCAGGAAGCCAATCTGGACGGGTTCGACGGCATGCTCCAGGCGGTCAGGCGGGAGGTGGAAGTGACGGATGACGAGCTCCACGTCAATGTGGCCCATGTTTCCGGGCTCTATTACGATAATGCCACCTTTTCGGGACTGCCGGCTCCGGAGGAGACCTGCCGCCTTCTGGACCGGATCAGCGCGTCGCGCCGGAGCGGGGTAATGAGTCCGGTCTCGTTCCTCGAACGCCGCTACCAATCCCTGGTCCGTCCGTATCTGGAGCGAGGGACTACGCCGCTTGCCTGTCAGGCGGCTGCCGCCTCCTGTTACGTCGATCCGGGCGGCACCGTCTATCCCTGCACCGGTTTTGACGCCCCGGTCGGCTCCCTCAGGGAATGGGGGTATGATCTGGGGCGGCTCTGGCGCAGCCCACGGCGCCACGAGGTCAGGCAGGCAGTTCGGGATGGGGCCTGTCCGGGATGCTGGACACCCTGCGAGGCATACCAGACCATCATGGCGAACCTGTTTGCTGGAGGCGGCAAAGGGTGATGATCAGGAAGGTCTATCACGATTTCCTGCTGGCGAAGCTGAAGCAGGATGGGGTGGGGTGGCTTGCCCGGCGGGCGCGCCAGTACCTGCTGCTGCACCTCTCGCCGCTTGCCGGGCGAGCCCTGTGCGGCCCGGTTCACGGAAGCCTCATGGTCACCCGCCGCTGTAACTGCGACTGCACCATGTGCGACATCCCCTCGAAGCGCCGGGAATCAGCTGGCACCGGGGGCGACGAGCTGGACACCGCACGCCTCAAGGAGATCATCGGGGAGTTTGCCCGCCTGGGAACGCCGGGCCTCGGCTTTACCGGCGGCGAGCCGCTGCTCCGCCCGGACATCTACGAACTGCTGGCCTGCTCCCGGCACAACGGCATGATTACCCATCTCAACACCAACGGTTATTTTCTCGACGACACGGCGGCGCGGTGTATCGTCGATGCCGGGGTGGAATCGGTCAATATCTCGCTGGACGGGGCCTCTCCGGCGACCCACGACCGGATCAGGAACTGCGGCGGCGCCTTCGAGCGGGCCACGGCGGCTGTGGAGCGCCTGCACCGGCTGCGCCGGGAGCGGGGAGTGCCGCTGCGCATCAAGATGGTGGCGGTCCTCAGTGAAGCCAACATCGACGAGGCCGGGGATCTGGCGGAACTTTCCCGCGAACTCGGCGCCGACTGCATCGAGTTCATTCCGTGCCAGCCGCTCACTGGCAATGGGGGTGACAAAGCGACGCCCGATGAGTCCTTCATGAAAAAAGTCGACCGGCTGGTGGAGTATCTGCTCGCAATGGGCCGGGAGCGGGGGATGGTCGAAAATTCTCCCGCCCACCTGCGGCTGTTCCGGTCATCGGTCGCCGGTGTCCCGTCTCCGGTGCGCTGCCGGGCAGGGTACCATTCCCTGTTGGTGGACTGCCATGGGGACGTGTTCCCCTGTTTTCCCCGGATGAGCTGGGGCCGGCGGGCCGGCAATGTCAGGCATGGCAGCCTTGTGGATCTGTGGCGTTCCGATGGGTACCAGACCCATCGCGATATCGCGTCCGCGTGCCGGGACTGTTATCTGAACTGTCATCTGGAACTGAATCTCTTGTTCGACCACAAAGCGCGGGGGCGATTCCGACGCGGGAGCGAGCGGTGAATTTCTTTTCTCTGAAACGGGAACAGGCGCTGGATTTCGTCTGCCTTGCGGTGGTGGTCCTGGCTGTGTATGGGAGAGCCCTTGGCCATGATTTCCAGACCAACTGGGATGACAACTGGTATGTGCTCTATAACGAAGCCGTGCGCGGTTTTTCATGGGACCATATCCGCAGCGCATTCACCGGTTACTTCGGCGGATATTACGCCCCGGTGCAGGTCGTTTCGTACATGCTTGACTATTCGCTCTGGGGGCTCTGGCCCGGCGGCTTCATCCTGACGAACATCCTGCTGCACCTGCTGAACGGGCTCCTGATCTACCGGTTGCTCCTCGGTTGGTACGGGCAGCGTCTGGTTGCTCTGGTGGCATCGGCAATTTTCCTGGTTCATCCGGTCCAGGTCGAGGCCGTTGCCTGGATCTCCCAGAGAAAATCACTCCTGGCCCTGCTCTTCTTCCTGATCGCCTGGAAACAGTACTGCCGCTATCGCCTGGCCCCGACAGGGAGAGGACGATGGAGCTATGGGGCATCCTGCGGCGCGTTCCTGTTATCGTTGCTGGCCAAGCCGACCACGGTGGTCCTTCCCGTAATCCTGGTGCTGTACGACCACTGCTTTGCCGATGGGGACCGACGGTCCCGGTATGCGGACAAGGTTCCCTACGTGCTGCTGGCCGGCATTTTTTCTGCCCTGACCCTCTATACCCAGTCGCCGGAGGTGGCGGAAGGTGGCCGCACCGCCTACCACGGCGGGAGTCCCCTGGGGACGCTCTACACGATGCTCCCCGTGTTCTGCCGTTATCTGGAAATGCTGGTCTGGCCCGCCGGCCTCAGTGCCGCCTATGCTCCCCCGATCCGGCAGGCCGTTGACGCCACAGTGGTCCTGTCGGCCCTCCTCCTTGCCGGCATCGCCGTGGCCTCGGTCCGGCTGTATCGGGTCGACCGGCGGCTCGCCTTCTGGGTCCTCTTTTTCTGGGTCGGGCTCCTGCCGGTTTCCCAGATCGTGCCGGTCATCTCGCTGCTGTACGACCACTATCTCTATCTCCCAATCATCGGCGCGGCCGCCTTGGCCGGATCGGGCGGGGCACTGCTGTGGGAGCGCCTGGCACCGGAGCGCCGTTTCCTGCTCTATGCGGTTGTGCTGCCGGTGCTGGCGGCCCTTTCCGTGGCCTCTTTTCAGCGGACCGGCGTCTGGAAGAATTCCCTGACCCTCTGGAGCGATGCCGTTGCCAAGGAACCGGGGAGCGATCTGGCATGGCAGATCCTGGGTGGATCGCTATTGGACGTTGGCAGGATTGCGGAGGCCAGGGAGGCTTATCAGCGGGGCTTTGCGCTCAATCGGTCAAATACGGAGATCCTCCATGCCCTGGGGCAGATTGCCACCAACACGGGGGAGCTTGACCAGGGATACCGGATGCTGAAGAGGCTCCTGGAGCTGAAGCCCGATTACGTCTCCGGCTGGGCCAGTCTTGGCACCAATTACATGAAACGGGGCGACTACGGGGAGGCTGAAAGGGCATACCAGCGCGCACACTCTTTGCAACCGGAGGCGTGGCAGGTGGTGTCCTTGCTGGGGAATCTGGCGCTGACCCGGGGGCGCCTGGAAGAGGCCCGCGGATACTTCGTGCAGGTGGAGGCACAGGCGCCGGGGGACGCCGCCAATGCCTATGCCCTGGCGAGCGTCGAGGCCCTGTCGGGCAATGCCGATGCCGGCCTCGCCTGGCTGGAGAAGGCCGTGCAGCGGGGGTACGACGACTTCGGACGGATGTACGACGATCCGCGGCTGTCGGCCCTGCGGGACAGCCCGCGCTTCGACCGCCTGGTGCGGAACAATGCTGGAAGATAGGATGCTTGTGACGATGATACGTGGTGCCGGATGGCGATGCGATGAGCCCTGTTATTTATCCTTGGCGGATTTCGAATCATGAAACTGTCGGTGGTGATGCCGGTTTACAACGAGAAGGCAACCCTTCGTGCCATCTATGAACAGGTGGCGGCGGTGACGATCGACAAGGAGATAATTCTTGTGGATGACTGCTCCACCGACGGCACCCGGGAGATCGTCAGGGAACTGGGTGCCACTGGGGCCACGGTGGTTCTCCATGACCGGAACATGGGGAAGGGGGCTGCCTTGAGGAGCGGCTTCCGGCATGTTACGGGGGACGTGGTTCTCATTCAGGATGCCGATCTTGAGTACGATCCGGGACAGTACCCGCTGCTGATCCAGCCGATTCTGAACGGCGAGGTCGATGTGGTCTATGGCTCCCGGTTCCTCTCCGGGGAACGCAGCCTCGGCATGTCGTTCTGGAACAGGGCCGGGAACAGGATACTGACATATCTTTCCAACACGCTGACAAAACTGGAGCTGACCGACGTCGAAACCTGTTACAAGGTCTTCAGCAGGGACGTCCTGGAGCGGATCACCATAGAAGAGAACCGGTTCGGCTGTGAACCGGAGATCACCGCAAAGCTGGCGAAACTGGGGGTGAGAATACGTGAGGTCGGGATATCATATCGCGGCAGAACATCCGCCGAGGGGAAGAAAATCGGCTGGAGGGATTTCATTTCGTCGGTGAGATGCATAGCCAAGTATACTTTGACGTGATGGGTTGATAACGTCACGGAAGCGTACTGCCGTTTCACGCTAAAGATCGGGGGTGAGTTGCTTGAAGAACAAAATGATCGGCTTTTTCCTGATGGTGTTTTTCTGCTCGATACAGGCAGTTTTTGCCGCGGATGACACCGGAACCATCACCGGCAAATGGATCACCAAGGAGTACGGCCCCATGACTGACGCGCAGGTGCTGCTGTTCAACGTGGCCAAGGGTCCTCCTCCGGCAGGCCACAAGTATCTGCGCACCCCCGATATGGGAACCCCCGTCGACCAGGAGGGGGGATTCCGGGTGCAGGCCCCTGCCGGCAGGTACTACCTGGTCATGCTTAAACGGGTGGACCCCAACAGCGCCGGCCCTCCCCGGGAAGGGGATCCGCAGTATTACGCCCGGGACAAGAAGGGGAAACCGAAGGAGTTCGTGGTGAAGGCCGGAAAAACCACGAATATCGGCACCATCACCGAGGCGGTCCCCTACCGGAAAGGGGTGGCCGCCGTCAAGGACGGCACGACCGGTATCGAAGGGACCGTAACCGACAAACAGGGGCAACCCGTGGCCGGTATCCGCGTCTTTGCCTACGAAGCCGCGGAAATGCAAGGGATGCCGCGTTATGCCTCCAACGAGACCGGTGCGGACGGGAAGTATGTGCTGGTCCTTACCGGGAAGGGGACCTATTTCCTCAAGGCCCGTACCCATTATGGCGGCGGGAAGCCGGCAGAGGGCGAATTCCTGGGTGCTTACGGTTCCGGCCCCGTTGTCGTTGATGGCGGGCAACTCCGGCAGGGCATCGATATCCAGGTCACCAGATTCAGTACGCAGCAACGCAAGCAGCAATGAATTCCGCAATATCGCTTCTGTTGCTGTCTGTCCTCCTGCTCCTCCCGGCTCCCAGTCGGGCAACGCCGGTGGAGGGGGTGGTGGTTGCGGAGCAGGGGCCCCTGGAGGGGGCAGTGGTATCCGCCTACGGTTCCCTCAAGGATATCAGCGGTGGAACGCCCCTCTGCCGGTCCTCGCCGGGGGAAAAGCCCGGCTTCTACCGGTTGAATCTCCCTCCGGGCGCCTACCATCTGGTTGCAACGGGAAATCGGGAAGGGTCGGAGTATTTTTCGTTCCACGGCGCCAATCCCGTGACCGTCGCCGGCGAGAAGCTCTGGCTCCCCTTTATCGCTACCCCCACGGCTCCGGCCGCAATGAGGAAGTCCGACATCTCCCGGCTCACGGGGGTCGTCACCTACAAGGGAAAGCCGGTGGCCGGTGCCCAGGTGTCGCTCTATTCCGCCGCCGGGGAACAGTGCAAGGGGCTGGGTGTCGTCACGAAGACCACTGACGCCGCGGGGAAATTCGCCATCGACACGGTTGAGGGCGACTACCTGGTGGTGGCCCGGAAGCGGTTGGCGTCCGACAGGGTGATGCAGCTGCGCAGGGGGGATCTTTTCTGTTACTTTGCCGGCAATCCCGTGACCGTGGCCCCCGGCACGGAAACGGCGGTTGTCATTCCCTGCTATCCCAGGGACGACGTCCGGGGTTTCCTGGCGGACGGGGCGTCGGTGGGGGGGAAGCGGGGCGGACTGGCCCGCTTCAGGGAGCGAGCCGCGGAGGAACCGAGCCGCTACGGCATTTCCGGCAGGGTCACCGGCCTGGACGGCAAGCCCGTGGCGGGGCTTGTGGTCATGGCCTTCAAGGGCGAGCCGAACCAGCTCTTCCGCATGAACATCCCCCGGCTGAAATCGGAATTCATGGCGAAAACCGACGCATCCGGCGCCTTCACGATCGGGTTGAAGGAGCCGGGCACGTACTATCCCGTTGCCCGTGAGTTTACCGGCATGTCGCCCCATCGGGGGGAGCTGTTCGGACTGTACGAAGGGAATGCGGACCACGCCGTGACCGTGGCGGGGCAGCTTGAGGATGTGAAAATAACGGTCGGCAGGGTCATGACCGCCAGCGGGGAAGTCCCGGCGCCGGCGGCAACGGTGGAGAAATCCGTGCGGCGCAAGGCTGCGCTGCGCCTGGGCGACACAGTGATCGACCGGGATACGGTCTGGAACGGCCGGGTGGAGATTGCCGGAAGGGTGGTGGTGTCCCGGAGAGCTACCCTCACCATCCTCCCGGGAACGGTGGTGAGGTTCCGGAAAATCGACCGGGACAAGGACGGGATCGGCGACGGCGAGCTGAGGGTGCTCGGAAGGCTGGTGGCGGCGGGGACGCCGCGGCAGCGGATTCGGTTCATGTCCGCCGAGAAGAAGCCCCGGCCTGGGGATTGGTCGTACATTCTCCTCTTTACCTCGGGGGCGGAGAACGTGCTCCGCTACTGCGTGGTGGAGCACGCCTTCACGGGGCTCCAGGCCCATTTCTCCCGGGCGGTGGTGAGCGATTCGGTTTTTGCCGGGAACAGCGAAGGGCTGCGGTTCGGCAGGGCCGAACTGGTCATCGTCCACAACGACATCGAGCGCAACCGTTACGGCATCCGCTACCACCGGCTGGAGGGGCCGGTGACCATGGAGTACAACCTGATCCGCAACAACGACGTGGGGATTTTCTTCGTCCCCTCCGGCCAGAACCGGGTGGATTTCCTGCCGGACGAATACGAGGCGGACCCGGCCTACGCCATGATGCCGGTCATCAGGTTCAACGCCATAAGCGGGAACCGGGCGCACGACTACCGGTTCGGCGACCGGCAGCGGTACGACACGGTGGCCCGGGACAACTGGTGGGGAACCGCGGCGCTGGACAGAATTTATTCGAAGATATACGACAGAAAGACCGATGCCGATCTGGGGGCGGTGCTGCTGACCCCCGTTCTCCCCGGGCCTCCGAGTGGCGTCGGAGTGAGGCAGTGATGCGATCCGGCAAAAAGCAGTTACATCGAGGGCACCAGTTGTAGTAAAGTGCTCTGATGCTCAAGCGTTTCTTCCTTTCCCGAAAAACCGTTATATCCCTTATTCTTCTCATGCTCGGGGCGATTCTCCTGGGGTACTCGTTCCCGCAACGCTTCCTTACCTCGCCTCCGGAGCTGGACAAGTGGCAGCTGGCCAATCCGGCCCTGGCAAAACTGTCGCGGGTGCTGGCCCTCGACCATGTCTATACATCACCCTGGTTCGCGGTGCTGCTCGTGCTGTTCCTCGTTTCGCTCTGCTTCTCCACCTGGGAGCAGTTCCGGCTTGCTCTCCGGAAGAGCCGGGAGGGGGGCGCGGGAGGAGAATCCTTTGAATCTGCCGCCGGCGCCGCCGAGCTTGCCGCGGGCCTTCGCTCCCTGGGCTATCTGAGGATGGGGGGGCGGGACGGCGCCACCCGGTTTGTCCGCCATCCGTGGGGCTATTGGGGCAACTTCCTCCTCCACCTGGGGATCGTCGTCTCCATTGCCTCGTCGCTGGTGATCCTTCTCTATGAGAAACGGGCGGTGATCGATCTGCTCGAAGGGGAAGTGCACAAACCCGGCGCGGACTGGATCAAGGAGGAGCGGGGCCTGCTGGCCGGCAAGCTGGTTCTCCCCGATGCGGTGCGCCTCGACCGGGTTGTGCCGGAATACTACGACAACGACAACATGCGGCAGCTTACCACCGACTTCAGTTTTGTCGACGCTGCCGGCCGGCCGACGCCGTTGTCGATGCACATCAATAAATCGATACGGTACAAGGGTGTGCGGATTTTCCAGGGGAAGTCCTACGGCAGGGCATTTTTCGTGAAGTTCACGGGACAGGACGGCCAGGAGCACGGCGAGGTTTTCTCCCTCGACCAGCCAACTGACCGAAATACTGCCTCATACAAGGATTTTGTCCTCCCCTGGCTGCCGAGCGCACTCAAAACCAAATATTACGGGGATGCCGACCGGCGTTCCCTTGACGGGAGCAACCCCCTCTTCGTGATGCGCCTCATGGAGGGCGGAAAGGCTGTCGCGGAGCTTCCCCTGAAGGTGGGGGAGACGGGGCGCTTGGGCGGCTACACGGCCCAGTTGGTCAAGGTGGAGCGCTGGGGGGGGTTGATTTTTATCGACACCACGGGCATGGCGGGAATTTTCCTCGGATTCTTCATCGTCTGCCTGGGCGGGTCGCTGAGCTATTTCTGCCCCCCCCGGGAGTGCTCCCTTTCTCCCTCAGGGGAAGGGTGCCGGCTCTCCTGGCGGGCAACGCGCTTTGAACGGCTCTACCGCGACGAGTTTGACTATCTCCGCCGGCTGGCGGGGTTGCCCGTTGCGACGGATGAGCGGAATGTTTGACTATCTATTTCATGGGGAGTTGCATGACATGATCAAAAAGAGTATTGCCTTGCTTTTGCTGGCCGTTGCGACGGCTTCCTGCAGCAGCGTCGATACGCGGGAAGCGGAGCAGGTGCGGGAGACGGTGAAACGCTACAACACCCAATTGGCCCAGGGGTACGCGACCATGAACATGGGTGGGCTGGCCCGGGTGGCCGAGGAGCCCCAGACTGCCAAGGTCTACTTCCACATGGCGGCCCTGGGCGAGGGGCGGATCAGGATGATGTCGGAGCTCAAGGACATATCCTTCAAGGATATCCGTTTCGCCGCCGCCACCTCCGCCTCGGTGAAGACCCGGGAGGTCTGGGATTTCCGGCATGTGAACATCGATACCGGGAAAGTGGAGCGGGACGAGAAGGGGTTTGTCTACCGGACGAACTACCATCTCGCCAAGAAGAACGGCGCCTGGTGGGTCAGGGATGTTGCCGCGGAGGGCGAGAAGGGGAAAGGCGCCGACACGAAGGCTTCCCCGGCCGCGCCGGCTTCCGGGAAGGCTTCCGTGCGGTAGGCGCCGGTTGACCCGGGGGCGGTACGAATCAACCGGCGATTTTTTCAGAGAGGTATGCGTTTCATGGAAAGCTCTTTTTCGTCAATAACCATCATCCATTGGGCGGCAGTGGTCATCTACGTGCTCGCCACCATCTTCAACGTGGCAGGTCTCATCTTCCGCAAGGAACGCGCCACGGGGATCAGCTATCTCCTGGTGGGGGCGGGGCTTCTGGTGCACGGCATCGGCATCCTCTGGTGGTGGAAGATTGTCGGGCACGGCCCGTACATCGGCCGGTTCGAGGTCCTCTCTTCCCAGGCATGGATGGGGCTTTTCCTCTTCATGGTCTTTGCCCACTTCCTGCCGAAGATAAGGCCGGCGAGCATCCTGGTGTTTCCGGCCGCCTTCCTGATGATCGCCGTCGGCATCTTCTTCGAGCCCCAGGTGAAGATGCTGCCGCCGACGCTGCGCAGTGTCTGGCTCATCCTCCACGTGACCTTCTACAAGATTTCGGTCTGCACGCTCCTGGTGGCCCTGGCCTTTTCCATCTTCTTCATCCTGCGCAAGCGCACCGGCATCCAGTGGCTTACCCGCCTCCCCGACATGGAGACCATGGATATTCTCGCCTTCCGCTTCGCCGGCTTCAGCTTCACCTTTTGGGCCATCGCCATGCTGGCGGGGAGCATCTGGGCCTATGAATCGTGGGGGCGCTTCTGGGGGTGGGACCCCATCGAGACCTGGTCGCTCATTACCTGGGTGGCCTTCGGTATCTACCTGCACCTGCGGCGCTTCTTCGGGCTGAAGGGGGAAGCGGCGGCTTACCTCTACATCCTCTGCTTCCTGCTGTCGGTCCTCTCCCTCTTCTTTACGCCGCTGATCGGTGGCTCGGTCCATTCTGAGTACTTTAAATGATCCCGGCCCATGGCCGCTTTGCCTTGTACCTGGAGAGAACCAATGAGTGATGACCGCCGGCGGGAGCTTTTCGAGACGATTCGTGACTACATCACCGACTCCCGCGGGGAGGACCGGTTCGAGTCGCTGGCGCTGGAGGTGTTCCGCTTCCAGTACGGGGCCAACGAGGCGTACCGTGCCTACTGCGACGGCAAGGGAATCAACCCTGCCGGGATTGGCCGCTGGGAGGATATCCCCGCCTATCCGTCGGACGCCTTCAAGAAGAACCTGGTCATTTCCTTCCCCTACGAGAAGACCGTCATGGCCAACATCACGGGGGGAACCACCGACCCTGACCTGCGCGGCATAATCTTTCGGGACGAGTATGGCCGCGAACTGGTGCTGGCGGCCAACCGCAAGGTGATGGGAGATTACGTCTTTCCCGAGGGGGAGCGGATGCCGATCCTGGTCCTTGCTCCGTCGCCGGAGACGGCCCCGTCCATGGGAATGGCCATCGGCATGGCCGAGACAATACGTTCCTTCGGCACCGACCAGAGCGGCTTTTTCATCACGCGGCGGGGGTTCCTCATCCGGGAGTTCATGGACCGGCTCCGGGAACTGGTGGTGGCGGACAGGCCCGTGGCGCTCATCGGCTCCACCTCCGCCTTCATCTATTTCTTTAATGCCTGCCGGAAAAACGGCCTCCGCTTCGCGCTCCCGGCCGGGAGCCGCATTGTGGACGGCGGCGGGTACCGGGGTCGTTTCGGGGACTGCGGCCGCGATGAGTACTACGAGCGGTGCCGCGACACCTTCGGCGTGGACCCCGCCTACTGTCTCAACGTCCTCGGCATGGCCGAGAGCGCCACGAACAGCGCCGATTCCAGCCTGAAAGACCTCCGCACGGGCCTCGACCGGGAGCGGATCAAGCCGGATCTTCCCTGGTGCCGCGTCGTGGCCATGGATATCGAGACCTGCTCGCGGGTGCTGCCGCCGGGGGAGGTGGGGCTCCTTCGCCACTACGATCTGGCGAACCTGCCGACGGTCCTCGGCGTGCAGACCGACAACCTGGGCTTCCGAACGGAAGACGGCTTCGAGATCATTGGCCGGGCCCAGGTGGTGGACGGCAAGGTGTCGCCGATGCCCTCGGAGAAGCCGGTGGGACCCATGGGGGAGAAAAAGATATTCTCCTTCCTCGATCTCTACATGAAATTCTCCATCGGCCGGTACGTGGCGAAGATCAAGAAGGATGATCCCCTCTGCCCCTGCGGCGAGGCCATCGAGGAGATGATCGTGCGGGAGGGGAATGAGTAGAATGAAAAACAACATCCGTAGCATCGCCGTCATCCTGAACGGTTTTGTCCATGACTTCGCCGCCGGGATCTGGCTTGCCGCCATTGCCTCCATAGCCCTCATCCACCGGATGCATCAGCTCCGGTCGCCGGAAGTCGTCGCCATACTGAACCGGTTGGAGCATATTTTTTTCTGGACGAGCGTCGTTTCCATGGTTTTTATCATGGCCACCGGCGCCGGACGGACCTTTACCTACGTCGACAACTGGTACGGCGCCGACGCTGAGCGGGTTCGCCGCCGGATGCTCATTATCAAGCATGTGGTTCTCCTTTCGGCTTTCGGCGCCGGCTATCTGTTCGTTTACCCGCTGGTGTTTCACTGACGGACATTGTACCTCCCACCGGTTCTTCTCCATCCCCACTGTTCCGTCATAAGCCGGAGCGTTCCGCCAACTCGCGGTGTCCTCCGGTGCCACTCAAGTTAAAAAACTTGCGTTTTATAAGCAGAATGTGCATAAGCTAATGCTCTTTGGGGGCGGCCCGATTTTTGCTTTTTGTCTGGCTCAGTTCCCAACCTCGTCGAGGAGAAGTGAATGAAAATCAAGAGAATAGCCCTCATTACCCCCCCCTACCACGCGGGCGTTGTGGAGTCGGCCGGCACCTGGCTCAATGTCGGTTTTGTCTACATCGCCGGGGCACTCAGAGCGGCGGGGTACGAGGTGGATTACTACGATGCCATGTCTCTGTGGCACAAGTGGCCCGACATCCAGAAGCGGATCGAGGCGTTCCGCCCCGATATGGTTGCCACGACCGCCTATACCGCCTCCATTGTCGAAGCGGTGAAACTGCTCCGGTTCGCCAAGTCCATCAACCCCCGCATCGTGACGGCGCTCGGCAACGTCCACGCGGCCTTCTGTTACGACGAGGTTCTTACCCACGACCACGACGCCGTGGACTACATCGTCAGGGGGGAGGGGGAGGAGACGCTCCCCATGCTCTGCCACTGCCTCAATGCCGGCGATGACCCGAAGAAGGTTCTCGGAATCGCCTACTGGCGCGACGGCGGGGTGGTGGTTACCCCCAAGGCCCCGTACATTCATGACCTGGACAATCTTCCCACAGCCTGGGATCTGGTGGAGTGGCCCATCTATACCTACCGGGCCAAGAAGAACGCCCGGCTGGCCATCGTCTCCTCTTCCCGCGGCTGCAAATCCCAGTGTTCCTTCTGTTCCCAGCAGCTCTTCTGGGCCCAGTCATGGCGCGCCCGGAGCGCCGAGAACTTCGTGGCCGAGCTGGAGATGCTCCACAACGTCCACGGTGTCCAGGTGGCCATGCTCTCCGACGAGCTTCCCACCTTCGACCGGGAGCGGTGGGTCCGGATCCTGGATCTCATGGTGGAACGGGAAGTGCCGGTGAAGCTTCTCATGGAGACCCGGGTGGACGACATTCTGCGGGACGCCGATATCATGGACAAGTACCGGGAAGGTGGCGTTGAGCACATCTATGTGGGGGTCGAGGCGGGAAGCCAGGAAACCCTCGACCTCTTCAAGAAGGATACGGAAGTTGCCCAGTCCAAGCAGGCCATCGACCTGATTAATGGGGCCGACATCGTTTCGGAAACCTCTTTCGTCCTCGGCATGCCCGACGACACCCCTGAATCCATTGAGCAGACCATCGAGCTCGCCAAGCACTACAACCCTGACATGGCGTTCTTTCTTGCCATCGCCCCCTGGCCCTATGCCGAGCTCTACCCCGAGCTCGAGCCCTACGTGGCCACCAAGGATTACCGCAAATACAACCTGGTGGAGCCGGTCATCAAGCCCAAAAACATGACCATGGAAGAACTGGAGCGCCAGTTGGGGAAAGCATCCCAGAAGTTCTTCATGCACAAGTTCCAGAACCTGGACAAGCTCTCCCCCTGGAAGCAGGAGTTCATGCTGTCGGTCCTCGATCTCCTCATTAACCACTCCTATCTGGCCGGCCAGATGAAGGCGATGCTCAAGGAGGGGAAGGAGATGCCCGCGGAGGTCAAGGCGCTCCTGAAAACGGTCAGCCAGCACAAGCATGTCCCCCACCAGACGATAGCGCCCATTCCATGAGTTCTTTCCGTTTCACTGTACCGAACCGAACTCTGGCATGTGGAATGCTAAATAGGTATTCAGTTGCAGCAAAATGTTTGAAATCAGTATGGGATGTTTAGAGGTATGCCGTCAAAGCACGGCGCGACCCCGTTATTAGGCGTCGTTTCCCCTCGGAGTGTCAACCACCAGTATTGGTTTTCAGATAAACAGTCCATTAAAGGAGGAGAAAGGGAGTGAACATGTACACTAAATTGAAAAAGTTGTTGCCGACGCTGATGGTGGCGGGAGCGATGGCGGTTGCGATGCTCCTCGGAACGGGCGCATCGAACAACGCCATGGCGCTGACCACGGACGACTGCCGTGGCTGTCATACCCCCCCACTGCCCGACACTATTGCCACTATGCACCATAGCCGGGCGAATCTTAATGGATACGCGTGTGACTTTTGTCACAAGACTGTTTCCAACGGTTCCGGTGGCTTCGTTCTGCTCGATGTCTATAACTGCGGATCATGCCACGCCCTGGTTGACCACGCTGCTGCCCACGACAAGGCGTCCACCGCCCCTGATTGCGCCCAGTGCCACAGTCTTGGCATGGTGAACGAGCACCTCACGCGCACTTCCACTTGCTCCACCTGCCACAACAGCACGAAGCCCGAAGTGCAGAATACCATCACGATCGGCATGGGACCCGCCGGGCAGCCGGTCAACTGTCTCAATTGCCACATCAGCATCAACCACATCGCCCAGCATGACAAGGCCGTTCCCTCGGCCGAGTGCGTTTCCTGCCACGCCCAGGGGGTTGTCTACGAGCACCTGAACCGTACTTCCACCTGTGCCACCTGCCACCAGAGTACCAACGCGGCGGTGGTGAAGGCGATCGCCGATGGCCGCGCCGGGATCACGGTCAACTGCGTTTCCTGCCACGGGGTGGTGAACCACATTGCCCAGCACGACAAGGCCACGGCTAACGTGGACTGCGCCCAGTGCCACAATCTTGGCGTGGTGAACGAGCACCTTTCCCGCACGTCCACCTGCGCCACCTGCCATTCCAGCACGGTTCCGGCGGTGCAGCAGACCATCGCAACCGGCAAGGCAGGCACGGTGGTTACCTGCTCCAACTGCCACGTGAGTGTGAATCACATTGCCCAGCACAACATGGTGGTAACGCCTGCGGACTGCGCAGGGTGCCACACCCAGGGAGTGGTTTACGAGCACACGAACCGGACCTCCACCTGCGCCACCTGCCACCAGAGCACCAACGCCACCGTTCA
>NZ_JAHDIW010000060.1:0-386 GCF_018531165.1 Geobacter grbiciae
GCTCCGGCGGGATGGGACATCTCCACCGGCTCCAGTTCCGTTGATATCGCTATCCTGGACTCGGGCGTCGATCCCTCCCACCCGGACCTGGCCGGCAAGCTTCTCCCCGGTTTCAACTTTGTTTTCAACAACACCGATACCCACGATGTCACCGGGCACGGGACAAAGGTCGCAGGCTCGGCCGCGGCCATGGGCAATAACGGCACCGGGGTTGCCGGTGTGGCCTGGAACAACCAGATCATGCCCCTGGTGATCGCGGACTCCACCGGCTACGCCACCTACTCGCGCATGGCCAGCGCCATCACCTACGCCGCCGATCATGGCGTCAGGATCATCAACCTCAGCTACGGCGGCTCCACCACCTCCTCGACCCTTCAGAATGCCGT
>NZ_JAHDIW010000061.1:0-326 GCF_018531165.1 Geobacter grbiciae
GGTGTCACCTCAACGCTCGTGAAAAACACTAGCCTCTACCAGGCAAATGAACGCTTCGGCCGAACCGTCACCTTCGACAGCAGTAACAACGTAAGCTCCATGACCGACGCCGACGGCAACGGGGTCACCTTCACCTACAGCGGCGGACTGTTGCAGAGCGTCTACGACAACTTCGGCCACACGCTTACTTTCCATTACACCGGAGCGCTGCTGACCTCGGTCTCCGATTCGGCGGGGCGCAGCGTTGCTTTCGGCTACACCGGCAACGACCTCACCACCTACACCGACCCTGAAGGAAAGGTCTGGACCTACGGCCCGGACAGCAA
>NZ_JAHDIW010000062.1:0-284 GCF_018531165.1 Geobacter grbiciae
AGGTTGGCGTCCAGGGTGGTGTCCCGCATCCAGGTCTGGCCGATGACGTTGAGGGATTCGGTGAGCACCTGGCGGGAGGTATCGGCAAGCCCCGATTCGCGGTAGGCCTGCATCTGCCGCTCCCGTTTCTCCAGGAGCTTCCCGAGGCGGCTGCCGCCGAAGTCGTAGACGATGGCGTAGGTGGAGCCGCGCTTCAGGGTGTAGTTCACCGACTGGTCGGCAAAGTTGCCCGCATACTGGTGCATGACCGAGATGGTCATCGTGCTGAGGTCAACCCCGGTGAC
>NZ_JAHDIW010000063.1:0-248 GCF_018531165.1 Geobacter grbiciae
TCAAGCACCCCCTTCGGCCTCGGCCAGCGCCAGCCCGTGGACGCCGCGGCCTTGATCGTCGCCACGGTCGCCACCCTTGATGTCATGAACGGTACCCCTGACGTGAAATCGTGGCTGACGGGCGCCTTGATCGGCAAGTGGGGGATGGACAACCTCACCAACAACGCGGCAGGCGTCCACCTGGAGACCGACGTTCTCACCTTCGTGAAGCTGCCGGACGGCTCCTTTGTCTCCCCTCCCGGTGTCAC
>NZ_JAHDIW010000006.1:0-186775 GCF_018531165.1 Geobacter grbiciae
CGCTGCTGCTGTTTCATGTTTACCTCCCTCTCGGTAGTTTACCAAGCGGGAGTGTCCATCGTCATCAGGATACCTCATATATTGCTTCAATGGCCATACGAGAGACTGGAGCCAATTGTTTGCCATAGTCGCCACGGACAAATTCAATAACCTCTTGAGAAGCGCTACCCGCAAGATAAACCGACAATGTACCGAAAATGGGGAGGAAAAAAGACGTGCTCAACGAGGAAAAAAGCAGAGCCACTGCCGCAATCAACACCGCCTTGAAACCATCGGCAAGGATTGCCGCAACAATATTAAACCAGGGAATTGGGACGGATGATGGATATTGAAGCGAAGCGATGGGAATAACCAACAATGCCAGTGCACCAAGGACAAGAGAACCCACCAGCAAAAACATGGCGATACCGGCAAACTTGCCAAGCACATACGTGGAACGCGCCACAGGCAAACCGAGCACTGAACTCGTGTAGCGCCTTTCGATGTCACGCCAAATAGAAGTCGCGCCAAGAAAAACCGCCAGCAGTAGGAGGGAAATGGATATGGCAGAAAGTGATAGCGTGATGCTAAGTTCCTGCACTTGTCTCATGGAAAAGAGACTTAGGGTTGGTGCAAGCAATAATAGAAACAGAGCCACCCCGAACAGGGCATACAGAATTTTATCGCGGAAAAAACCGACCCATGCCACGCCAAGAAAACTAACAAAAAAATGCGACGGCAACATCATCATTTCACCCCACACAAATCCCCAACAACAAACACAAAACGAGGTGCATAAGCACCTCGTTTTGTGTATCAAGCATTAACAGCGTACGCTTAAAGTGCATTTGTCCAGTTAGTGGTGCCACCGATTGTTGAGGTCCCATTAGGTGCACTGGGAGCAGTAGTACCGGTGTTTGAGTTCCAATAAATCTTTGTATCATTGGAAGAAGATGCATATTTACGAGTGCCCTTTGCATGAACAGTGGCAATACCATAAGTATGTCCAGCCGAGCCACCGTCGTATTCAAGGGTTACTTGGTTCGATGTCTGGACAGACAACTTTTTAGTAGCACCAACCTCGCCAGTACCAGTTACTTTTTGTCCTGCAGCAAACGCTACGCTACTAATAGAGAGAAAACAAAGACCTGTAAGAAATATCTTTTTCTTCATAAATAACTCCTTTCGTCTGAACTATTGTCAGAGCCTACGAAAACCTTTTGAATTAATACGGATAAAATTGGTTTTCAGAATAGTAGGATTCAAGATTAGTCTTGGTGTTTTTCAAGTCAGACTCGGCAGCAGAGTTGAATGCCTTCTGACGATAGGCAGCGAACTGCGGAATCGCAATCGCTGCGAGGATACCGATGATCGCCACGACGATCAGCAGCTCGATGAGGGTGAAGCCTTTCTTGTTTCTGAGTTTCTGTAGCATGTGCATCTCCTTTCCTGTGTGTGCTTCTGGTGCGTCTTGGAATCAGGATACTTGGCCAATTATCCGCTTAGTCCTTAAACGTTGTTTCTCAAATAGCAAAAGCCAGGCCAATCATTCATACACCAAAACACCAATAATTTCAACCTGCTTACTCACACAAAAAAAAACTTCACATCTTTGGTCACTCAGCCATGACAAAATTTGTCACCCTCCTAAATCATTCCTCATCCATCCCGAACTTGGCGAGACGGTAGCGGAATGACCGGAACGTGAGCCCCAGAAGCTCGGCTGCCTTTTTCTTCACCCCGCCGCACCGCTCCAGGGCCTGGAGGAGGATCCTCTTCTCGATGCCGTCCAGGTACCCTTCCAGGTCCATCCCTTCGGAAGGAATCTCGAAATCACCGACCGGGGCCGTCGCGGACTTCTGGCTCCCCCGGACCTGGGGCGGAAGGCTCTCCTCGGAAATGGTCCCCCCGCCAAGAACCATGCACCGTTCCACCAGGTTCTCCAACTCGCGCACATTCCCCGGAAACGGATATGACATGAGAATCTTCAGGGCACCAGGGGTGATAATCTCTCCGTTGCGGTTGGACTGAACGTACTTGCGGTAAAAATGCTCCACCAACAGGGGGATGTCTTCGGTCCGCTCCCGCAGGGGGGGCATCTGGAGCTGGACCACGTTCAGCCGGTAGAAGAGGTCTTCCCGGAAGGAACCTTCCCGCACCTGCTCTTCCAGGTTGCGGTTGGAGGCGGCAACGATCCGCACGTCGGCCTTCTGATCGGCTACTCCTCCTACCCGCCTGAACTCCTTTTCCTGAAGGACCCGCAGGAGCTTTGCCTGAAGTTGGAGCGGCACCTCGCCGATCTCGTCGAGAAAGAGGGTGCCGCCGCCGGC
Organism: Geobacter grbiciae; assembly: GCF_018531165.1. Taxonomy (NCBI): domain Bacteria; kingdom Pseudomonadati; phylum Thermodesulfobacteriota; class Desulfuromonadia; order Geobacterales; family Geobacteraceae; genus Geobacter; species Geobacter grbiciae. The sequence continues at coordinate 2,310 of NZ_JAHDIW010000006.1, forward strand.
CTGCTCGAAGAGGCCGGCCCGGTCGTTGATGGCGCCGGTGAAGGAGCCCTTCTTGTGGCCGAAGAGTTCACTCTCCATGAGTGTTTCGGGAATGGCGCCGCAGTTCACCGCCACGAAGGCCTTGTCCTTGCGGGGGCTGTTGTAGTGGATGGCCCGTGCCACCAGTTCCTTGCCGGTACCGCTCTCGCCCAGGATCAGGACGTTGGCGATGCTGGGGGCCACCCGCTCGATGAGGGAGTAGAGTTCCCGCATTTTTTTGCTTTTGCCGATGAGGCCGCTGAAGCCGTACCGCTCCTGGACCTCCTGGCGCAGACGCTGGTTTTCCCGCTTCAAGTCCCGCTTTTCAAGGGCGTTACGGACAAGAACCTTCACCTCCTCCACCTTGAAGGGCTTGGCGATGTAGTCGTAGGCCCCCAACTTCATGGCCTCCACCGCCTGCTCGGCAGTGGAGAAGGCGGTCATCATGAGGACAGCGGTGTCGGGAGAGTTTTCCTTGATCCGCCCCAGCAGGGCAATGCCGTCCAGACCGGGCATCTTCACATCGGAAATGACCAGATCGTAGGTAATTGAGTCAAGGAACTCCAGGGCCTTTTCCGCGCAATCGGCCTGATCCACCGCGTACCCCTCGCGTTTGAGGAGAATGGCGAGGAATTCCCGCATGCTCAACTCGTCATCGACAACCAGTATTCGTATTTCCATGACGTCTCTCCCTGACGGTTAGATGGGCTATTGAACGAGTCTTTGCTGTTCAGTAATTTCTCTGGACGGGAATAAATATGATGAATATGGTTCCGGTTCCTTCCGCGCTTTCCACGGTAATCCTGCCGCCGTGGGCTTCGATGATGCGGTAAACGGTGGCAAGGCCAAGGCCGGTTCCGCTCGCCTTGCTGGTGTAAAACGGCTCGAAAATCCTGGAAATGGTTTCCTGGTTCATGCCGGAACCGTCATCGGCAACGGTTATCCGGTAAGCGCTCCGCGGTTCGCCATCAGAGCGGATCTCGTCGATCCGTTCCGCATCGACGGTGATCGTCCCCCCCTCGCCCATCGCCTCGGCCGCATTCACGAACAGGTTCCAGAAGACCTGCCGAAACTGGTCCGGATCAATCGGAAGGGTAAAATCCGGTTCCACACGGTTGATAATCCCGACTTGTTCGAAACGCCGGTCCGGGGCCACAAGGGATACGATCTCCCCAACAAGATCAGTCAGGTTGACCGATCCCTTCTCCGGCTGACTGGGTCGGGCATAGGCGAGAAAATCGGTTATGAGGCCATTGAGCCGGTCAGCTTCCCGCAGGACAATCGCAAAGAGTTCACGGTCGGCCTCGGGAATCCCGTCTCCCTGGGCGATGAGTTGAGCCGATCCGCTGATGGCGGCCAAAGGATTTCGGATCTCATGGGCCATGCGGGCCGAGAGTTCCCCGATGACGGCAAGGCGGTCGGCCCGCTTGAGATTCTCCTCCATCCGTTTTATCTGGGTCAGGTTCTGGAAATTGATGAGCGTCCCCGCGCTCTCCCCCTCCTTGCCGGTGAGGGGAACGCTATTGAATCCGACAATAAGCTTGCGGCCGTTTTTCGCCAGCAGTTCGAAGACTCCGCGCTTGACATTGGAGAGGTTCCCCTTGTAGAGGCGGAATCCCGGAAAGATGTCATAGAGGTCCCGGTCGTAGGCATCCTCCTGAGTGATGCCGGTAAAGGTCTCGGCGTAGTGGTTGAAGACCCGGATGCGCCCCTCGGCGGTAACAGTCAGAAGGCCACTGGTGAGGTTGGAGACTATGGAGCTGTTGAGGCGTTCCAGTTCCTCGTAATCAATGGCCCGTTTTTCAAGTTCCGTCTCGCTTTCCCTGGCCCGCTCGGCCAGATACCCTGTCAGGAGCGCGGTCAGGAAGAAGGCTACAATATTGATGAAGATCGTATAGAAGATATAGTTGGTGCCATATCGCTGGGCCACGAGGGGGCCCAGCCCAATGGATACCAGTTGCCCGTAATACTGCAGATCGATGATCCCGCCGTAGACGATGGCGCAGAGCGATGCCGTATAAAAGGCCTCCCGGCGCGCCAGAAGGACGCTGGCACTGATGATCGCCAGAAGATAGAGAAACGAAAAGGGGCTGGAAATTCCTCCCGTATAGAGAATAAGCCCCGTGACGAAAAGGATGTCCCAGATGATCTGCGCATAGGTGAGGGGTAGCCGGTATCCCTTTGCCAGCTTGAGAATCAGGAGCAACAGGATGGAGAAGCCGTAGGTGGCAACCAGGATGGCGGTTATGCCGTCAAGGGCCTGTTCGCCGAGGGTGCCGGTTCCCCGCGCGCGCAGGACAATGGTGGAGAAAAGAAAGAGGGAAACCACCACCACCCGGGCAAGGATGAACCATACGAGCCGTTCCCTGTACATTGGCTCCGGCTAGCCGCCGACGGCACCGGCCAGCTTGAAGATCGGCAGGTACATGGCGATGACAAGGCCCCCCACGGTGGTACCGAGAAAGACCATGAGCATCGGCTCCATGAGGGCCGTGAGGGCGCTCACGGCATCGTCCACCTCGTCGTCGTAGAAGTCGGCGATCTTGCTCAGCATGGCGTCCATGGCGCCGGTGGCCTCACCGACGGAGATCATCTGGACCACCATCGGCGGGAAGACGCCACACTCCTGGAGTGGTTCGGCCATGGTCTTCCCTTCGGCGATGGAACTCCTCACCTTGTAGACTGCCTCCTCCACCACCTTGTTGCCGGCGGTTTTGGCAACGATCTCAAGCCCGTCCATGATCGGCACGCCGCTGGAGATGAGGGTACCGAGGGTACGGGTAAAACGGGCCACCGAAACCTTCCGGATGAGGGGGCCGGCAATGGGGGCCTTGAGGGCGAGGGTATCCAGGGTTTTCTTCCCATTTGCTGTGGCGTAGTACTTCTTGATGGCCACAACCACGGCGAAGATGAGTCCGATGATGAGGAGGATGTACTTCACCACAAAGTTGCTGAGGGCAATGACGAATTTGGTGGCTCCCGGCAACTCTCCCCCAAAATCGGCGAACATCTTGGCAAAGGTGGGGATGACGAAGATCAGGATGACCGCCACGACGCCGATGGCAATGGTCATGATGGTGGCCGGATAGACCATGGCCCCCTTGATCTGCTTCTTGAGCTTCATGGCCTTTTCGATGTAGGCGGCAAGGCGGTTGAGAATGGTATCGAGGATACCCCCCACCTCGCCGGCGGCAACCAGGTTCACGAAGAGCTGGTCGAAGACCTTGGGGTGCTTCGACAGGGCATCGGCAAAGGTTGAGCCCCCTTCCACCGTCTCTTTCACCTTAATGAGAACTTCCTTGAAGGTCGCGTTCTCCTGCTGGCTGGAGAGGATATCGAGGCACTGGACCAGCGGCAGGCCCGAGTCGATCATGGTGGCAAACTGCCGGGTGAAAATGACGAGATCCTTCGTCTCCACCTTCTTCCCGAAACCGGGGAGCTTCAGCTCCATGCTGAGCCCTTTTCCCTCCTCCTTCACGGAGATGGAGCCAAACCCGAACTTCTTGAGCTGTGCCTCAACGGCAGCGGCGCTCGCGGCCTCCATGACCCCCTTCTGAGCCGCTCCGGTCCTGCTCCGCGCTTCCCAACTGAATTTCGGCATTGTTATCCTCCTGCTTCCTTCCGAATCCTGTTTATCTCATGGGGGGGCGCGGCGCCTGGGGCCGCACGCCGCTGGTAAGCATCTGCTTGAGCTCGTCGGGGTCAGGCGAGCGCCCCATGCCAACGTCCATGGTGATGTGCCGCTTCTGCAACAGGCCGTACAGACACTGGTTCATGGTCATCATGCCGAACTTCTCCTGCCCCACCTGCATCTGGGAGTAGATCTGATGGATCTTGTCCTCGCGGATCAGGTTGCGGATGGCCGGGTTCGGTACCATGACCTCAAGGGCGAGCACCCGCCCCTTGCCGCTGGCTTTGGGAAGAAGGGTTTGGGAGAGAACCCCTTCGAGGACAAAGGAAAGCTGGGCGCGGACCTGGGGCTGCTGGTAGGAGGGGAACACATCCACGATCCGGTTGATGGTCTGGACCGCAGAGTTCGTATGGAGCGTGGCAAAGCAGAGGTGACCGGTTTCGGCCAGGGTCAGGGCCGCCTCGATGGTCTCCAGGTCCCGGAGTTCCCCCACGAGAACCACATCCGGGTCCTGGCGGAGGATGTACTTGAGGGCGTTCTTGAAGCTCTTGGTGTCGGCCCCCACCTCCCGCTGGTTCACCACGCAGCTCTTGTGGGGGTGGAGGTACTCGATGGGGTCCTCGACGGTAACGATGTGCTCGTGGCGGTCGGTGTTGATCTTGTCGATAATGGCGGCCAGGGTCGTGGACTTGCCGCTGCCGGTGGGACCGGTGACGAGGACAAGGCCCCGGGGTTTCTCGGCCAACTCCCTCACCACCGGCGGGAGCCCCAGTTCCTCGAAGGAAAGGATCTTGTAGGGAATAACCCGGAACACCCCAGCCACGGCCCCCCGCTGGACAAAGACGTTACCCCTGAAACGTGACAGTCCCTTGATGCCGAAGGAGAGGTCCAGCTCGTTGTTCTCCTCGAACTTGTGCTTCTGCTGCTCGGTAAGGATGCTGTAGCAGAGCTGCTTCGTATCGACCGCATTCAGGGGCGGCATGTCGAGGGGCAGCAGTTTCCCGTCGATCCGGATCTGGGGAGGAGAGTTGGTGGTGAGATGGAGGTCCGACCCTCCACGATTGACGAGCTCCGTGAGCAGTTGGTGCATGTTGGCCATTATGGTGTTCTCCATTCCACAATGTCAGATGTGAGATGAGCACAAGGCGGCGAGGTTGAGGCTCCGGAGGCGTACTAAGAGTACGCTGAGGAAGCCGAGACCGAGCCAACGCCGTGATCGCTCAAATATGACATTGTGTTTAATCGTCGGCCACGGTGACCCGCAGCACCTCCTCAAAGGACGTAACCCCCTCTTTCAGCTTGGTAAGCCCCGATTGGCGCATGGTCTTGATCCCGAGCCTCATGGACTCCCGCTTGATCTCCGCGGTATTGGCGCCGTTCAGGATCAACTCCCGGATTTCCTCCAGCATCGGCATGACCTGGTAGAAGCCGACCCGTCCCTTGTAGCCGGTGTTGTTGCACTTGGCGCAGCCGGTCCCCTTGTAGCAGACGTAGCTCGGCGCCTCGTCGGGGGAAACGCCGGCATCGATGAGGGCCTGGATCGGGATCTCTTCCGGCTGTTTGCACTCGGAGCAGACCCGGCGGGCAAGACGCTGGGCGGTTATCAGGTTCACGGCCGACGCAACCAGGAACGGCTCGACCCCCATGTTGAGGAGGCGGTTGATGGTGGCCGGGGCATCGTTGGTGTGGAGGGTGGAGAGGACCAGGTGCCCCGTGAGGGCCGCCTTGATGGCGATCTCGGCGGTCTCGAAGTCCCGGATCTCGCCGATCATGATAATGTCAGGGTCCTGGCGCAGGAAGGAGCGCAGCGCCGCGGCGAAGTTGAGGCCGATATCCTCGTGCATCTGCACCTGGTTGATGCCGGCAAAATTGAACTCCACCGGATCCTCGGCCGTGGAGATGTTCTCGGTGGTTTTGTTGAGTTCTCCCAGGGCCGAGTAGAGGGAGACGGTCTTGCCGCTCCCCGTGGGGCCGGTGACGAGCACCATGCCGAATGGCTTGTGGATCTCCTCCTTGAAGTAGTGGAGGGCGTCGGGCTCGTAGCCGAGCTTGGTCATGTCCAGCTGCAGGTTCGATTTGTCCAGGAGCCGCAGGACCACCTTCTCGCCGAAGAGGGTCGGAAGGACCGAGACCCGGTAGTCCATGTCCTGGCCGCCGCCAAGCTTGATCTTGATCCGGCCGTCCTGGGGGAGGCGCCGTTCGGCGATGTCCAGCTCGGCCATGATCTTGATTCGGGAGGTGATGGCGTTCTTGAGCTTCAGAGGGGGTTTCATCACCTCGTAGAGGACCCCGTCAATCCGGTACCGGACCCGGAACGACCGCTCGTAGGGCTCGATATGGATATCGCTGGCCTTCCGCTTGATGGCGTCGGTCAGGATCAGGTTCACGAGCTTCACGACCGGCGCGTCTTCAGTGGCCCGCTCCAGGGACGATACATCCACCTCGTCGTCGGTGTCGATCACCTCGAGATCGTCCATCTCCAGGTCGCCCATGACATCGGCCAGGGACGCAGACTGGTCGTAGTACTTGTCGATGGCCGCCTTGATGGCCGACTCGGAGGCCACCACCACCTCCACGTTGTAGCCGGTCATGAACTTGATGTCATCGATGGCGAAGATATTGGAGGGGTCGGCCATGGCGATGATCAGGGTGGAACCGGCCCTGTTCACCGGGACGATCTGGTACTTCTGGGCCACGTCAGCGGGGATGATCTTAACGACCGCCTGCTCGGCCTCGAATTCGCTCAGGTTGATGGAGGGGACACCGTACTGCTTGGAAAGGAACGAGGTAAGATCAGGTTCGGAGATGAGACCGTTCTTGATGAGAATGGAGCCGAGACGCTGCTGCCCGTCCGCGCTCTTCTGCTCCTCGAGGGCCTTGGCGAGTTGCTCTTTGGTGATGACGTTATTTCGAACCAGGAGTTCTCCCAGTCTGCTGGCCTGCATAGTTTCTCCGCGGAAAAAGTCGCCGTAATGGTAGGGTGGCAAAACCCCAATGTCAAGAAGTGGTTAGCGCTTCAGGGCTGCCAGAACACGTCTTCTCATGACGCCCGGTGGCGGCTCCATGCCGGTCCAGATGGCAAGGGCGCACTCACCCTGTGCCACAAGCATGCCGAACCCGTTGGCGCACCGCCTCCCCCCCCGGGATGCCTCGGCAAGAAGCGGTGTTTCCCAGGGGGAATAGACCATGTCGTACACGGAAGCAGCGGGGTTCATGCGCGAGACATCAAGCCCTTCGAATGCGGTTTCCCCCATCCCCACGGACGTGGTATTAACGAGCAAGTCAAAATTTTGGACTTCTGCATTGATCAGGGGGATATCGAGAGGCATTGCAGCAAATTGCGTGCCGCCAAACACACCTTGAAATGCTTCCACCAGCTCCTCCCCCCTGGCCACGCTCCGGTTGGCAATCATGACGGTAGCGGCCCCTCCCCGGGCCAGTGATGCCACAGCAGCCCGGGCCGCCCCCCCGGCCCCCAGGACAAGGATGCGCCTTCCGGCCGGGACAAACCCGAGGTCTTCCGCCAGGGACCGGATGAAGCCCTCACCGTCGGTATTGTAACCCACAAGCTCATCCCCTTCCCGTTTCACCGTGTTGACCGCCCCCATGAGGCGCGCCTCAGGGGTAATACGGTCAAGAAGGGGGATGATGGCGGTCTTGTGGGGGATGGTCACGTTGAATCCGGCAACGCCAAGGGTTCTGAGTCCCGCCACGGCACTGGCGAGGTCTTCCGGGCGCACGGCGAAGGGAACGTAGATCCAGTCGAGCCCCATGGCCTCCAGGGCGGCGTTCTGCATGAGCGGCGACAGGGAATGGGCCACCGGCCAGCCGATAATGCCAAGCACCCGCGTCTTTCCCGTGATATCCATGGGTCACCTCACCCCGTACGCGCCGAGCATCTGCTCCACCTGCCCCCTCAGTTCGGGCGCAATGGCGGCGGCCAGGCGCAGTTCTTCCGCCCCCGGGGAACGGTATCCCGTCCGCAGCAAAATCTCTCCCCCCTCAAGCCTTGCCATGGCATAGATCAGGATTGCCTTCCCCGTGTCGAGATCCCGGAACCCCATCTGGCTCGTGTAGCCCCGGCTGCTGTAGAGGCCCCAGACAGAGAGGTCAGGGGGGTAGACCGTATCCTTCCCTCCCTGGATCAGGCGGTAGGCAATCCCCCGCTGCTGCATGCCGTACTCGGCAAAGGGGAGCGAGTAGCGGGTGGAGAAATCGATAAAGACCGGCCTGCGACCAATCTGTTCGGCCACCGCCATCTTCAGGGCCGACTCGGCCGACTGGGCGTCTTCGGGCACGGCCCGCAGCATGCTCTGGCCGAAGAGGTGGGGAAAGGCATCCAGATACCACCGGAAGACCAGATGTGGCGTGTGGAGCAGATCCAGGTCCTCCCGCATCCGCTCCACCCCCTGGAGGTACCAGAGAGGGAAGGCGCCGCTGTCCCCCCAGGTGAATAGAGCGGTATTTTGGGGGAGCGACCTGAAGGTATTCGTGGCGTAGTCGAAGGCCACATAATTGTCATGCTGGTCGTTCTCGTAGTAGTTGAGGGCGCAGATGGTCCCGGGGAGCATCAGGGTAAAAACCAGGACGAGTACCTTTATCGGCACCGACGTCAATTTTTCGACTTGAATACTGTCGACGGCCCGCCGCAGAAGCCAGAACAGTCCCACCCCGATGAAAACGGCGGAGAGAAGATAGAGGGGGGTAAAAAACTCTTCGGTAAGGAAGATCAGGTCAGCCTGCGCATTAAAGTGGCCCACGATGACAACAAGCGAGGTGCCGATACCGAGGAAGTAGGCAATCACCTCATCCCGCCGCCTCCGGCAACTGACCACAAGCCCCAGCACCAGGAGGCCGATTCCCACCCAGGTAAACTCCGACGGCACGTTGAAGGCAGATAGTTGCTGCCACAGAAGCGTCAGATCCCGCACAGGGGGCTCGCTGGGGTATCCCTTGCGGAGCAGATTCCAGAGAAACTGGTCCAGTGTCCGGGGATCGCCCCAGTTGAGGAGGGGGTTCTTCAAGGCACGAATCGGCATGTGAAGCTGGATGGCAAACCCGAGCAGGCCAAAGGCGACGGCGATGAGGAATTCCTTTACCCGCCCCAGGAGTCGCCAACCCTTGGAGATAATGAGCCAGGCAAAGGACGGCAGCATGAGGATGATTGTCTGGTGGGCGCCGGTGGCAAGTCCGCAGAGGAATGCCCCGAGATAGACGTAGTGGGGACATTCCTCCCCTTCGTCGTAGCGCGTACGGAAGCGGAGCAGCGCCCAGAAAACCACGGCGACGATGAACGAGACCAGGGGATAGGGCTTGTCATGGTTCGACTGGAGCCAGAGGCGGGCCGAGAAGGCAAAGGCCAGGGCCGCGGCGAGGGCGCATCCCCGGGCAACGTAGCGCGGCATCGCAGCGCCGTAGGCATCCCCGCCGGGAAGCATGACCAGCACCAGAAGGTACGCTCCATAGCAGGCTGCAGCCGCCGAGACCGCCGTGGCGATATTGACGCGGAAGGCGATGTTCCCGAAGGGGAGCCAGGTGAACGGTTTGGCGTAGTTGACGAAGAAGGGATAGCCCGGCGAATGGGCTGTGCCGAGGGAATGGATAGCGGTGATGAATTCGCCGCTGTCGAAAAAGGTGACCGACGGGGCGAGGGTCAGGAGATAGATGGCGAGCGGTACTGTCACTGCCAGCACCGCAAAGGGATCAACCCGCCTAAAAAAAGATGAAAACATCGCCGTCTACCCCTCTCCACGCGGATTCAGAGCAACCGCCACATAACCGTTACCGAGATCGGTTCGGTAAAAGAGCCTTTGAATAAGGTAAAGCGGGTACATGGTCACGTCGTTAAAGAGAAGTGCGAAGAGTCCGCCGAGCCTCGGCAGCAACCGCATCCCGCCACTCTTTTCAGTCCGTCTCTCCAGCAGCTCCACCTCTGTCACCTTCCCCACAACGGCCCGATCGTAAAATGGCTTCATCAAATTGTAAATCGGCACCCCGTAGGAAACGACGGTGAGGGGTTCAAATCCTGCTTCCACAAGCCGTGCTCGAAGTTCCTCCCGCTCGTAGCGGCGTACATGGCCGCACAACTCGTCATTGGCACCCCACTTGGCCATGCGGGCCGGCACCGTCAGAATCAGGCGCCCGCCTTCCGCCGTCTTCCGGCGGAGCTTCCGGAGGAAAGCCACGTCATCGAGGCAGTGCTCAAGGACTTCCGAGGCAATCACAACCTCGAAGATTCCCGACACATCGTCAACCTCGGCCTGCTCCACGCGAAAGCGGGACAGGTCCGCAATCGCCCGGGCTGCTGCCACCGCTTCGGCTGAAAGGTCGATCCCAACACCAGAGTAACCACGCCCTGCAAGAAACCGGAGAAGGTCGCCGGCGCCGCACCCCACTTCAAGGACCCGCCGCACCGGCACCTTCTCCAGAAACTCAACGATAGCCTTCCGCTTCACCAGGTAGCTGGGGGTGGGATACCACGCGAGCCTGTGCTCCATCACCGCACCGCCTTCTTGCTAAGGGCCGAGAGCGACAGGTTCTCCCGCCAGAGGCAGGCAAGTCCCACAACGATGACGGGGAAAAAATTTATTCCATGAATGACAATGGCCACACTCAAGGCCATCCCTCTCGGCACCCCCAGGGCGAGTAATCCGTACACGCACGCGGCGTGGTAGGTCCCCACGAAACCGGGAGAGGCCGGGACCATGACGGCGAAAACGAGGAGAACCATGATAAAGAGCGAAACAGGGATGGGAAAATTCAGCCCGAAGGCCTTGAGCACACAATGGATGGGGAAAACCGCGAACCCCCAGATGACGAGTGACGAGGCCACAAGGGCCAGCCGCTCCCTCCAGTGGGGGGTAATCCGCGCCCCGTCGATGAACGCCCCGAGAAAGGGGATGACTTTCTCGGCAATTTTACCGGGAAAAGGCCTCAGAAGCCGCTCCAGGAGCCGGATGGTCCCCATGGTGTTCCGCCTCAGGAGGACCAGGAAGACCACGACCGCCAGGTAGAGCCCGAGGGTGATGTACCCCCCCGCCACGAGCCCCTGCTGGGCCGCTTCGCTCCCCGGCGGAAGACGCAGAGTGAAGACGGCCGTCACCAGCAGAAGCAGCACCGTAAAACCGTCGGCTAGCCGGTCGATGACCAGGGTCGCCACCACCGCCCCCGTGCCGATCCCCTCCCGCTCTCCGAGGACGTAGGCCCGCACCAGCTCCCCGAGCCGGGCCGGCAGGAGGTTATTGGCCATGTACCCGATAAGGGTCGCAGAGAGGAGATTCGGAAAGGAGGTCTGCTTGAGGGGAGAGAGGAGGTACTTCCAGCGGACCGCCCTCATGAGGTAGCTGAGGAAGGTAAAGACAACGGCGGGGACGAGCCAGATTCCCTGAATCCCCCGGAAGGCCCGGATGAGTTCCGCCGGGTCGACGGAGCGGAAGAGGAGCGCCAGCAGGGCAACACTGACCCCGATCCCGAGCCAGAGGCGTTTGTCGGCGGGGAGAGCGGTCACGGGGCTTCCTCTGCCAGGTACTCCTGGTACTCGATGATGGTAACGTCGTGCAAAAGCTCCCGGCACCGCGCCACGTCGCGGGCGATGGCCTCCTGAAGGGCCTGGGGATTGGGAAACGTCACCTCGTCCCTGATCCGGTCCACGAAGTAGAGCCGCACCTCGCGCCCGTAGATGTCTCCGTCGAAATCGAAGATGAACACCTCAATGGAGAGGCTCCCGTTGCCGAAAGTGGGGTTGTCGCCGATATTGCACGCCCCGTCATAGGTGGTCTCTTCGACCTTCACCTTTACGGCGTAGACGCCGGGTTTGGGAATCAGCTCCTTGTCGGTCTGGAGATTTGCGGTGGGGAACCCAAGCCCCTTCCCCCGCTGACGGCCGTGGACCACCGTTCCCCCCACGGAGAAATTGCGCCCCAGGAGCCGGACCACCCCCCGCACATCACCCTCGGCGACCATCTGCCGCACAGCGGTGCTGCTGTAGACGAGGTCGCCGGAGGTTATCGGTTCGAGCATGTCCACCGTGAACCCCAACTCTTCCCCTATGCGGCGGAGCATCGTCACATCCCCTTGGCGGTTCTTGCCGAAGGCATAGTCATACCCGATGATGAGCTTGCGGACCCCGATGGTCCCCACGAGGATATCCCGCACGAACCGCTCGGCACTGATGGAGGCGAACTCCCCGGTGAAGGGAATGATCAGGAGATAGTCGATCCCCGATGCCTCCAGGAGGGTCTCCTTCTCGGCATAGGTACTGATCAGGCGGAACCCTTTCTTCACTCCCAGCATCTTGATGGGGTGGGGAATGAAGGTGATGACCAGGGACACGCCGCCAATGGCCGCCGCCTCCCGCTTCACCCGCCGGAAGATCTCCCGGTGCCCCAGGTGAACCCCGTCGAAGTTGCCAATGGTTACCACGGCATTAGGAAGCTTCTCCGCTATCTCTTCAATGCTCCTGAATATGTGCATGGCGCGTTACTCCCCCTCCCCGCCGGCCTCGGCTTCTGCCGGGGCGGGCTTTCTCTTGCCGAAAAGGAACACGAGCCAGACGCCGATCTCGTACATCCCGTAGAGAGGGACCATGATGACAAACATGGTGATGAGGTCCGCATGGAATGCGGCGACGATGGAACTGGCCAGGAGCGCGTAGCGCCGGTTGCGGGCCAGGAAGGAATAGGTCACGACCCCGAAGCGGGACAGTAGGAGCAACAGGACAGGGAGGTCGAAAATGAGGCCGAACAGCAAAATCAACCGGAGACAGAAGTTGACATAGGCGCTCATGTTGAAAAGGCTGTTGAGCCCCTCAGCCTCGTAGGAGAGGGAGAAGTTGATGATGACCGGCCAGATGATCACCAGGAAAAAGAGCGCCCCGACACAGAAGCTGATGGAGCTCACCGTCACGAAGGGAACCACCAGCCGCTTTTCCTTGCGGGTGAGCCCCGGCGCGATGAAGAGCCAGAGCTGGTAGAAGACGATGGGAAGCGCCAGGATGAAACCGGCGATGATCGAGATTTTGCACTGGACGAAAAAAGGCTCCAGGGGAGCGCTGTAGTTGAGCTTGCGTTCCTTGGGGACGGCAGCCACCTCTTTGCCCAGATCGAACTGCTGGTAGGCGGCGGGCCACCGCTTCCCCACCTCCTGGTAGACCTGCTTCTTGATGTCGGTCAGGTACGTCTTGCCGGTGATCGGCTTGGTGACGAAGTGGAGGACGTCGCCGGATAGGTTCCAGGCGAGGCCCATGCCGATGACGACCGTGACGATTATGATGATGAGCCGCTTGCGGAGCTCGGCCAGATGCTCCAGAAAGGGCAGGACTTTCCCGTTCTCTTCGCTCATTAAAGTTCTATCCCTTTGAAACGAAAGTAAATCCGGTCAAGACTAGCACAGCACTGCGAAAGGGCGCAACACTCTTTAACCCGGATTTTTCATCAGGGCACGAGATGCTGCCGAGGCGATTTCCGAGCGGATTGGCGTCCGTTTGACGAGGCAATAGCAGGGCTATTGGTGAGGATAACGGGCGGCAAGATGCCGGAAAGCGTCCGGCAGGGCTCGTGCAGGCGCTTCGCACCGCCTGATGGAATATCCGGGTTTACCGGCGCCTCCCGCGTGGCCCCCTCCCCTTGCCGCTTCCCTTCTTATCTCCCTTCGACTGGCGCCGCCGCTCCTCCAGAACCCGAGGGCGCTTCCCGGTGACGGCAATCCGCGGATACTCCTCCGACCCCGGCGGCGACGAGGCACCGGGCCGCCGCTCGTGGAGCCCGGCCAGCACGAACTCCACCTGCTTTTTCTCGATGCTCACCGCCGCCACGGTCACCCGCACCTTGTCGCCGATCCGGTAGGTCTCCTTCGTCCGCTCACCCACCAGGGAATGCTGTTTCTCCATGTAGCGGTAGTAATCGTCACCCATGGTGGAGATGTGGACCATCCCTTCCACGAAAATATCCATCAACTCCACAAAGAGCCCGAAGGATGTAACCCCGGTGATGTAGCCGTCGAAGTCCTCCCCGATTTTCTGCAGCATGAACTGGGCCTTCTTGAGGGCAACGATCTCCCGCTCCGCCTCCATGGCGACCCGCTCCCGCCGGCTCGTCTGCTCCGCCGTTTCGGGGAGGGTTGTCTCCAGCCGTGCGATCTCCTTGTCGGTGATCTTCCCGGCCAGGAGCGCCTTGAGGATGCGGTGGACGACCAAGTCAGGGTAGCGGCGGATGGGGGACGTGAAGTGGGTGTAACAGCGGGCCGCAAGCCCGAAATGCCCCAGGTTCTCATGGCTGTAGCGGGCCTGCTTCATGCACCGCAGGAGCACCTGGTTGATCATTCGCTCCTCCGGCGTCCCCTCAGTCTCCACCAGGAGCCGCTGGATCTCCGCCGGCTCCACCCGGTCCCCCTCCATCCGGAAGTGGAAGCCGAAATTGAAGATGAACTCCTGGAAATCGATGAGCTTTGCCGGGTCAGGGGGCTCGTGGACCCGGTAGAGGGAGGGGATTCCCTTTGTCTCGATGTGGGATGCCACCGCCTCGTTGGCGGCCAGCATGAACTCCTCGATGATCCGGTGGGCCAGGTTCCGCTCGGCCTGGATGATGTCGACGGTCTCCCCCTGGAGATCGAGGATGATCTGGGGCTCGGGGAGGTCGAAGTCGATGCTCCCCCGCTTGCGCCGCTTCTCCGTGAGGGATTGGGCCAGCTCCCGCATAACTTCCAGATGGGGGACCAGCTCCTTGTGGGCCGTTATCGCCTCGGTATCGCCGTCCACGAGGATCTTCTTGACAATGGTGTACGTGAGCCGCGCGTCGCTTCGGATCACGCTCGGGTAGAAAGTGGCTTCCTTCATGGTGCCGCTGCGGGTGAAGAGCATCTCCGCCGTCATGGTGAGCCGCTCCACCCGCGGATTGAGGGAGCAGATGCCGTTGGAGAGCTCCTCGGGGAGCATGGGGATGCAGCGGTCGGGAAAGTAGACCGAGGTTCCCCGCAGGTATGCCTCCCGGTCCAGGGGCGCCTCGGGCTTCACGTAGTGGGAGACATCGGCGATGGAGACCCAGAGGCGGATATTTCCCCCGCGCTCCTTCCGGACCGCCACGGCGTCGTCGAAGTCCCGGGCCGTCTCGCCGTCGATGGTGACGGTCACGATCTCCCGCAGATCTGTTCGTCCCTGCAGATCCTTCTCCCCGATGGCCTGGGGCACGGCCCGGGCCTCGTCCAGCACATCGGTGGGGAACTCGAAGGGGAGCCCGTGCTTGGCGATGATGGTCCGGACTTCCACTTCCGGGTCGTCGGGCCATCCCAGGATCTCCACGATCAGCCCTTCGGGTCTGCGCTTCTCCGTGGGGTAGGCGGTGATCTCGGCCACCACCGTCTGTCCCCCCTTGGCCCGACCGATTCCCTGCTGAGAGATGACAATCTGCTGGCTGATGCGGGTTTCATCGGGGACCACGACCCCGAATCCCTTGAGTTGCTCGAACCGGCCTACGACCCTGGTCTGTCCCCGCGCCACGGTCCGCACGATCCGCCCCTCCTTCTTGCCGCCGGCCTTGAAGGTCTCGACCCGCACCTCCACCGTGTCGCCGTGCATGCTCCCGGCAAGGGCCCGGGCCGGGATGTAGACGTCATCCCCTCCCCCCTCGGGAATGACGAAGCCGTAGCCGTCCGAATGGCACGAGAGGCGGCCGGTCACAAGATTCTCCCCGTCGGCCAGGGCATAGCGGTTTCCCTTGAGCCGCACGAGGTGGCCATCGGTGACGAGTTTGTCAACAAAGTCCTTAAAAGACTTTCGCTCCGCCTTGGTAACCCCGAAGGCCTGCATCAAATCCCGAAATGGGGCCGACCCTCCCCGCTCGCGGATCTCCGCCAGCACCGTTTCCCGATTCCGTTTCATAGTCAGTCCTTTCCCCGTTGCCCGTTGTTCCGGGCTACTATGCACAGAGGCGCCACAGGTGTCAATGCGCATACCTATTCTCTGCTGGCTTGTTAACAGCTGAGACTCCTGCAAAACTACCGCGGAGCCGGTCTGCGGTGTTGCCGTCTAGCATCACGACCTCCCTGGCACGTTTTGCAAGCGCCTCGTTATTGTGGAATTTTACTGCACGTTTTGTCGCTTGACTTCAGCTTCTCAATTATGTACCGTACCGTACAGTTTACGATTAAGCGTGCGGGAGAGCTTTATAGATGATCCTTGAAACCCTGTCGTTCCCATCGCCCCCAAAACTGCTGATCATCACAGTCGCTTTACTCCTGGCGGCTGGACTTAATGGTTGCGCCATGCTTCCCGATGTCGGCCAACGTGACCGCATGAAATCAGTTTCCAACTACCAGACCGCGGCATCATTTTCAGCCCCGGCAGGCAGTTGGCCCACGGAACGCTGGTGGCAGTCCTATGGTGATCCGCAGCTCGTCACGCTGGTTGATGAAGCCCTGCGCGATTCGCCGGACATGGCTGCGGCTTCGGCACGAATGCGCCGTGCCGAAGCATACGTCAAAGTATCCAGATCAGCGCTGCTTCCGCAAGTCAGTGCCAATGCTTCGGTGATGGAGCAGAAGCTCAGCTACAACCACCTGATTCCCCGATCCCCAGCCTCCGATGGCTGGCAGGATTATGGACTGGGCACGATCAACCTGAATTGGGAGATAGATTTCTGGGGCAAAAACCGTACGGGACTGGCGGCAGCCACCTCACAACGGGAGGCGAGTCGCGCCGAGGCAGCGTTGGTGGAACTGAATCTCGCGGCGGCCATTGCCATGGACTACGCGGAATTGGCCAAGCTCCACGCGCTCCGGGATACCGCCATCCGCACGGTGGAAATCCGCGGCAAGACGGTTGAACTTTTCGCGGAGCGCTTTGCCAACGGCATGGAGACCCAGGGGAGCGTCAGTGAGGCCAAGGCCCGACTGGCCGGAGCCCAGGGGGAACTGCTGTCCATTGATGAGCAGATCGGTCTGACTTGTAACCGCCTGGCTGCCCTGGCAGGCGCCGGTCCGGACCGGGCACATTCCATACAACGGCCGACGGTTAATCTCAACAGCGTTTTCGGGCTGCCGGCGGAACTGGCGGCAAACCTCCTGGGACGACGTCCCGACGTGACCATGGCGCGCCTTATGGCCGAAGCGCAGTTGCACCGTATCGATCAGAAGAAAGCCGAGTTCTATCCCAACGTCAACCTGACCGCCTTCATCGGCGTGCAGTCCCTGGGCCTCAACATGCTGACCAGGGCCGGATCGGATATCGGCGGGATCGGACCGGCCGTATCGCTGCCGATTTTCACTGCCGGTCGCCTGCAGGGTGAGCTTCGCGAACGGTCGGCCATCTACGACGAGATGGTTGCCACTTACAACACCACGGTGAACCATGCCCTGGAAGACGTTGCCAATGCCGCCCTCAGCATCAAGGCGCTGTCAAGACAACTGGAGAAAGGCGAGGAAGCCGTCACAGAAGCGTCCGAGGCCCATCGGGTGGCTCGTAACCGCTACGAAGGCGGACTCGCCAACTTTATCGAAGTTCTGTACGCGGAAGATATCCTGCTGAACAACCAGCGGATCCTCGCCGGCCTCAAATCCAGGGCTTTAACCCTGGATATCGCCTTGCAGCGTGCCCTTGGCGGCGGATACCAGTCCAATAAAATCTAACACGTGAAGGATGCCGACATGTCTGAAAATGCCAAACCGATTCCCACCAACGTATCTAAAACAAATCGCCGCAAGAAACTGCTCATCGCACTTGCCGCAATTGTCGTCATCTCAGCAGTAAGCGCCACGGCTTACGGGCTCTTGTACGGCTCGAACTTTGTCTCTACCGACAATGCTTATACGGCGGTCGAGGTGGCCCAGGTTACCCCCTCGGTGAGCGGGACCATCAGCGATGTGCTGGTGACCGACACCCAGACGGTCAAGAAAGGGGACGTTCTCGTCAGGGTCGACCAGACCGACGCCAGGCTGGCCCTTGCCCAAGCGGAAGCCGACCTGGGGCGGGCGATCCGGCGCGTCAAGGGTTTTGTGGCCAATGACGGTAGCCTGAATGCCCAGATTACGGCCCGTGAAGCCGATGAGAAACGTGCGGCTGCCCAACTCCGTTCTGCCGAAGCGGATTTCGAACGGGCGCAGATTGACCTGAAGCGCCGCGAAACGTTATCTAAATCCGGCTCGGTATCCGGTGATGAACTCACCCGCTCCCAAAACGCCTTTGCCGCCGCCAAGGCCAATCTGGACGCCATTCGGGCCGCCATTGCGCAAGCAGAGGCAAACCGCAGCACCGCAATCAGCTCTCGCGAAGCCAACGCCGTGCTCATTGCCGGCACGAGCGTGGACACCAATCCCGAAGTTGCGCTGGCCCGTGCCCGTCGCGACCAGGCCGCAGTGGATCTGGAGCGGACCGTGATCCGGGCGCCGGTGGATGGCATCGTCGCCAAACGCCAGGTACAGGTCGGCCAGCGCGTCCAAGCCGGTACGCCCCTGCTCTCGGTGGTGCCGGTGCAGGAAATGCACGTCGACGCCAACTTCAAGGAAGTGCAGCTCAAAAAGGTCCGTGTCGGTCAACCGGTCACGCTCCACGCGGATATCTACGGAAAGTCGGTGACCTACCGCGGCACCGTCGAAGGCTTTTCGGGAGGGTCAGGGTCGGCCTTCTCAGCCATACCGGCCCAGAACGCCACCGGCAACTGGATCAAGGTAGTGCAACGCCTGCCGGTACGCATCAAGCTCGACCCGGCTGAATTGCAGAAGAGCCCGCTCAAGGTCGGTCTCTCCATGACTGCCGAAATCGACACCCGCGGCAAGTAGAGGGTTGTTGAAAAACAGCCATCCAGGTGAGATCTCTAATGAACCACGAATCTCTAGATACTACTATTGCCGACAGCGATGCCCCCCTTGCCGGCGGCAAGCTCTGGCTGGCGGCAATCATCCTTGCGGCAGCCAACTTCATCGCTGTTCTCAACATGACCATTGCCAACGTCGCAGTACCGAACATCGCCGGAAGCCTGGGGGCGACCGTCAGCCAGGGAACCTGGGTCATCACCTCCTATGCCGTCGGCGAAGCCATTACCGTGCCGCTGACCGGGTGGCTGTCGGCCCGTTACGGGGCAGTGCGGGTCTTCGTCTGGGCGATGGTGTTTTTCGGGGTCTTTTCCCTCATCTCCGGCCTGGCGCCTTCATTGGGGTTGCTGGTGGTCGCCCGCATCTTCCAGGGCTTTTCCGGCGGACCACTGATGCCGTTGTCCCAGACCCTGCTGATGCGGATTTTCCCCAAGGAAAAAGCAGCCGCCGCCCTTGGGTTATGGTCGATGACGACCCTCGTCGCGCCGGTCCTCGGCCCCATCCTCGGCGGTTACTTCTGCGATGAATACAGCTGGTCATGGATTTTTTTCATCAATCTGCCGGTTGCCTTCACCGGAGGATTCTTCGCCTGGCAACTATTGAAGCGCTACAGCGAACCCCTGGTGCGCAACCCCATTGACCGGGTCGGCCTGGTCCTGCTCATCATCTGGGTGGCGTCACTCCAACTCATGCTGGATGAAGGGAAGGACCTGGACTGGTTCGCCTCAGGTAAAATCGTCACCCTGGCAATTATTGCGGCCATCGCCTTTGCCGCCTTCATAATCTGGGAACTCCATGAGGAGCATCCCGTGGTCGACCTCAAGGTTTTCCGCCATCGCGGCTTCAGCGCCTGCGTGCTGACCATCAGCCTGGCGTTCGCGGCCTTCTTCGGGGTCAGCGTGCTGACCCCGCTCTGGCTGCAGAATTTCATGGGATACACCGCGACGCAGGCCGGCCTGGCCACCGCCGGGACCGGGCTGGCCGCGTTTTTTGTCGCACCGCTGGTGGCCCAACTGACGACCAAGGTTGACGCCCGAAAACTGGTGTTCGGCGGCGTTATCTGGCTCGGAATCGATACTTTGTGGCGCACCGTGGCCACTACGGACATGCCCTTCTGGAACATCGCCGTCCCCCTGGTGTTTCTGGGATTCGGCCTCCCGTTCTTCTTCATCCCGACAACGGGATTGGCGCTGGCGAGCGTTGATGAGCGCGAGATGGACTCCGCCGCAGGTCTGATGAACTTCCTGCGGACCCTCTCCGGCGCCTTTGCCACCTCCATTGTCACCACCACCTGGGCCAACCAGATTACCCGCAACCATGCCGAACTGGTCGGTCTCGCCGATGGCGACCAGAGTGTCAGGACAATGCTTGAAAACTCGGGCGCCCCCGGAGATGTGGCGAATCAGGTGATCGACTATATGATCACCGGCCAGAGCGTCATGCTGGCCACCAACCAGCTGATGTGGGCCATTGGCATTGCGTTTTTCATCGCAGCCTCGGTCATCTGGATCGCGCCCAGGCCAACCCGGGTGGTGGACCCGTCCGCCGGCGGCCATTAACAGCCTGTTGAAGGAGGATTTCCATGTTCAAGCACATACTTGTTCCAACCGACGGTTCTCCGCTTTCCCAGGAGGCCGTTACCCGCGCCATCTCGTTCGCCAAGGAGGCCGGCGCCCGCATAACCTTTTTCTGTGCCGTACAACCGGCTCCCAAGATGTATTACGGTGAGGCTATCTTTGACTCTCACACATTCGCAAGGTTTCGGGAAAAGATGCTCGACAGCGCCAATGACATTCTCGATGCAGCGGAAAGCATTGCCGGGGAAGCCGGGATTGAATGCCGCAAGGTGGCCCTTGTCAGTGAAGAACCCTATGAGGCCATCATCGAAGCGGCCACTCGAAACGAATGCGACCTGATTTTCATGGCATCCCATGGGCGACGCGGAGTCAGCGGGCTCTTGCTCGGCAGCGAGACCCAGAAGGTCCTTACGCACTCGACAATTCCGGTGCTGGTTCATCGCTCCGATTGCCGTGAAGCCCCCTATTAAGATTCGATGTGGCGTATACCGTATGAACTGCGGAGGTATTGTGATATGGAAACTTCCAGGTTGGTGCTCTACAGCGTGATAGTTGTTGTCGTCCTGCTCCTCTGCTACTTCATCCTTGTCGCCGAGCCATCGCAAGATTGGCCGGCAAATATCATCCATCTGCTATTCCGGCATTGACTGATCATATGGTATCAACGATCTTATTGAAGATTATCGTATTCGGGACCATGGTCTGCTGGGCCATAGTAGCGGTGATTTGTTTTCTGCCCCGCAGGAAATGATCATTGGATGCAGGATGGGGAAAACGGTTTCGCCCATCCGAAAACATACGGGGAAACCATATGGCAAAAAAATCCGACGCAAAACGGCAGCATATCCTCTCGGTGGCGGCACAAGCCTTCCAGGAGCATGGGTTCGAGCGGACCTCGATGTCGGAAATCTGTGCCCGGGTGGGTGGTTCGAAGGCAACGCTCTACAATTACTTTCCGTCCAAGGATGAATTGTTTTTTGAGGTGATGACCCGCTCCAATAATACTGAATTCGAGGCCGTCTTCCGATCAATAGACCCTGCCGCGGAAGATATTGCCGCATCGCTGCGTGATTTCGGCAGACGCTGGCTGACGTTTCTCTACTCGCCAACCGTTAAGGCAAATCGACATCTGGCTATCTCAGTGTCCGGACGAAGCGATCTGGGGCGGCTTATGTTCGAGCGCGGAGTACTGCGCGGTCAGGATCTTGCTGCAGACCTCCTAAGAACAGCAATGGGCCTTGGCAGGCTCCGGCAGGCTGATCCGGTCGTCGCGTCACGGCATCTGCTCAGCCTGCTGGAATCGGAGTTGATGGAGCGTTTCCTGTTTCAGGTCTTGGACAAAGTCAGCGACGCGGAAATCAAACAGGTTACAGATCGTGCCATAGATGTTTTCATGGCAGCCTATGGTCGCAGCCGGGGGTGACTGCAGGTTGACAGCAAATCCTTTCAGCGGATGCCCCCACCATCTCACATCAAGTCAAACGTCTTGCTCAGTTTCAACTCAATCCGGAACCCCTCAGAGGGAGTGTTGGCCTCGTACCAGCGAACCATGGGGAACATGGCCGCCAAGCCCGCCGCGAATCCAGCAGGCTTGTACTTGAACGCCACCTTCGGCCCGGCGTACCACTCGTTCTTGGCATCGTTCTGGCTCTTGCCGTTCTTCTCGCTAGCGTCATTCCAGTCAAACTGTGACTCGGCTCCCATGTCGAAATAGTTGTTCACGGCGTAGCCCCAGGCGGTAGTGCTCCGGACGTACATAGGCTTCCTGTAATCGTGAGCCCCTTCGGTAAAGGTGTACACATGAATCTCCTGGTCGAGACGGTGTGAACCTGTCGAGTAGGTAAGGCCGACGGCGCCGCCGGTGCCCCAGGCACCGTTGCCGACGAAGTCTATGCTTTTGCTGCTGACATCAGTTGTCGGCACGACCAGGCCGACGTCTACCGCCAGATCAAACATCGAACCCTTTGACTGGTTCATGAGCACCTTGTGCAGGGCAATGGCGGTATCACCGATCCACCCCAGATGCTCCCCTGCGCCGGTCACCTTGTTCTTCTTGTAGCAGTCGTAGAGGGGGGTGGCCGTGCGGACGTCAAGACCTTCCGTGATGCCGTAGCGGAATTTCACCACCCCGACATTCTTGGTCAGTTTCACGTTTTCGTTCACTTCATTGCTTCCCTTGCGGATACCGTCGGTCTCACTGTACTGGTAATTGAGAAGGACCCCTAGCTTCCCCACCGGGAACCCGGTGCCGGCGGGGCCGAAGGCCGAGATGGCCGGCCCGAAGGGACGGGGGACGGCGGTGGCATCGGCACCCCAGGAAAGGCCGGCGCAGGTGCAAAGTGCCGCGAGGGAAAGCGGGATGATACGCTTGCTGAATTTCATGACGTACTCCTTTGATCTGGGGTGCGTGCAGAGGATGGCGATCCTGTCGTTTGCTGTTGGGTGTTGCTTCAACCTGGCCAGAAAGGCATTGATACACTCCACTGCCGGTTGATTCAGGCCCCCATCGGGAGCCACTGGTAAAGCAAGGTGGTCAAGTTGTTGAAGAGACCGAAGAAGAGAAGGATGCCTACTGACATCAGCAATAACCCTGTAAAGAACTCCATCTTCCGGATGTGCGACTTGAAGCGCTTGAAAAAATCGAGAAAACCGTGGAACAGCAAACCCGAGATGACGAACGGTATTCCCAGCCCCGCAGCATAGCTTCCGAGCAGCAGCATGCTGGTTGCGGTTGATCCGGACGTGCCGGCCGCCATGGCAAGGATCGCCCCGAGTATGGGACCGATGCAGGGGGTCCAACCGGCGGCAAAGGCGATCCCCACGAGGAACGTCCCTGCCAGTCCGCCCGGCTTATTCTGGATCTGGACCCGTTTGTCCCCGAGCAGGAGGCTGAAGTGAAACAGCCCTGACATGTGGACGCCGAACATGAAGATGAGCAAGCCGCCAGCACGCTGCAGCCAGACCAGGCCGTCCTTCATGACGGTCTGGAAGGTGGAGGAGGCTGCTCCGGCAAGGGCTCCCATCGCGACGAAGACCACGGAGAATCCGAGGACGAAGGCCACAGAGTGGGCCAGGACGACCAGACGCACCTTCGTGCCCGGATGTGCCTCCTGCAACTGGCCGAAGGAGAGCCCGGTGATATAGGTCATATAGGAAGGGATAAGCGGCAGAACGCAGGGTGAGAAAAAGGAAAGGAATCCTGCGGAGAATGCGATCCAGACGGTGATATCGGAACCAAAGTCCATGATGGTATCTCCGCTACAGTGATTTCAGGTAGCTGACGACCTTGGGGGAGTCCCACTCGATGCCGCCGGTCACCCGCTGCCGGATAATCCCCTTGCGGTCGACAATGAACGTGTCCGGGAGGCGGTTGGCGCCATAGTGCTGCTGCACCTGGCCGGTGGCGTCGCTCAGAAAGTTGAACGATACGGGGGCCCGGCGGTACTTTTCGGGAAATCTTTTTTCGACGTTGACCGCCAGTACCACCAGGTCCCCCTTGGGGAAGGATTTGACCAGCCGGTCCATGGAAGGCATCTCGTCGCGGCAGTAGGGGCACCAGGAAGCCCAGAAGTTCACGAGGACGATCTTGCCACGGTACTGTGAGAGACTTTTGTTTTCGCCCGAGAGCGTGGGCAGCCTGAAGTTCGGGGCTGGTGCTCCGATCCGGACGAGAGCGACACCATCCTCGGCTTTGCCCGGCGTCGACACGGCAAGTACAGTCAGGGTCAAAAGGCAGGCGCAGATGTAGCGGACCAATCGTTTCATGGAGACAACCTCTCTGATGCGGTTTCCGGTGCGGTGGAATCGTACGGCGCCTCAGGCTGAAGGAGATCCTCCAGCCTGAGGTTTTGTGCAGGATGGTTACTTGTTACTTGACAAAAGCCTTTTCCACGCTGAACGGCATGGCCTGATAGCCGGTCGTATCCTTGAGCTGGATTTCAACCGCCGGCTCGGTCGAGCCGTAATTGAACTCCATGATGTAGGGATTGGGGTCGGTCTTGAATGCGCCCGTATTGATATCGAAATCAGCGCCGGCCGTTGCTGAATAGACAAACACGGAGTCCTTGTCTGGCTGGTATTCGGTCAGGGAGGTCACCGGGCTGTACCAGCCGTTGCCGCGCTCTTTGCCGAACTCCCAGATCTGTTCGACGGTCATCTTCTTCTGGTCGATCTTGTAGATGACGGCACGGGAGTACTTCATGCTCGGCAGGGCCGGCTGCTCCATGCCGCGGCTGTCGCCGTTGTCAAAGACGCTCACATAAATGATGTCGCCTTTGGATTTGCTATCGATCTTAAACGCGGTATGCTGCGTCCAGGTCCAGTCAAAACCACCCTCGTCATTCTCGTAACCGGGACACTTGGAGCCTCCGGCCTCGCATTCGATCTTGTTCCCCTTGGAGTCGACCGGGGTCAGGAGTTTGCCCTGGTATTCCTTCTTCCACCCTTCGGGGCTGCCCATGATCCACTTGATCTGCTTGTCCCGGCCGATCTTGATAACTGCCGACTGGTGGCGGGAGCTGATGATGATGGAATCGTCTTCGGCGTCATGATCGACGCTGTTCACGTGGGCCCAGTTCCGGCCGGGGCCGACACCGACGATGTCGCCGAATTTATCATTTGCGTCCTGCTTGGCCAGGTCTTCGGCGCTCATGGTATGACCGGCCTTGCTGGCGTCGATGTTCAGGCATACGGCCCCCTGGTCCAGCACCTTAAAATTGACGTCACGATAGGGGTCAAGGATGTCGAAGAGGCGCCACTCATCCTGAACGAGGCCGCTGCTGGGGTCGACTTCGATAATCACGTCGCGGACGGTGCGGACATTCTTGCCGTCAGCGCGCTTGAGGTTGGAGCTGCCCACCCGCAGGAAGTAGTTACCGTTGGGGGAATTGTCCATGGAGTGGGAGAAGTCGTTGTAGCCGGCAGGAAGCTCACGATTGAAAACTTCTTTCCCCATGATGTCGTACTTGACGTAGCGCTGGCCGAAACCCCAGCTCATGGCGCCGTCGTTGTTCTGCTTGAAGCCCATCATGACACCGGCGTTATAGATCGACTTCAGGTCATAGATGGGGTTGGCGTTCATGTACCAGCGGACTTCGCCCTTGGTGTCGACGATGAAATTCTGCGGATAGTAGTTCCACTCCAGGGCGCCGCCTGTCGGGTTGTTCCAGACCGCCCGGGTCCCCTTGCCTGCCTTGTGCAGGAAGTTGTTGACGAAATAGAGCCGGTCGCTGAACTTCTTGTCGACCTTCTTGACGTCAGCCCCGGAAAAGAGAGCCGCCTTTTGTGTTTTCGTGGCATTCGGCTCTGTATAGACAGGGGGGGTATAGAGCGTGTAGCTTTCCTTGGCCTGCTCCCACTTGCCGTTGTACAGCCTGGAATATTCGACCTCGACCGTATTCACGTAGTCCGGGTACATGCCGAAGACCGGGATGCCGCCGTGGGTCAGGAGATGCTTGTTGGCGACCTGGTACTTGATTTCCTGCCCATCTTTCTTGGGAACGATCCGCACCGTGACGTCCTTAAGGACGTAGCCGCCGTTTTTGATGATGGCGGTCAGGGGGGCGATGTCATAGGGGTTCATGATGACCTCGCCGAGTTTTCCCTGCACTTGATAGTCCACATGCGCGCCACTCGCACCGCCGATGGCGAGTGCCATGGTCGGGATCGCTGCTCCGAGCATGGCTGAGCACAACACCAGCCGCGCCACTCTCCCGGTTTTCAACAATGCTGTTTTTCGACAGTTCATACTGTTCTCCTTTTTTTGTCTGCGGCGGACATGCCGCCCCTCACGCCGGGATTGTCGTTATGCCAACTTGCCAGAGCAGCTGGAAGTTTCTTCGTGTGTCGCGGATTGGCGCTTGCGTCGCACCAGTGTGACGATCCAGCAGGCTGCTGCCACCACCAGGAACAGGAGGATTACGCCGAAGGTGATGAGGGTGCACTGCGCCATGTTCATGAAGTGGGAGGGAGGCCAGAGGTACCACCCTTCGGAATAGAAGTCGGTGATGGCCTTCTGCATGGCGCTCAGTTGGACTCCGTCGGGAATGATCGGGTTGTCGTAGCCGCAGTCGCCCGTCGGCTTGAACCATTCCGGAGACCACTTATCCAGCGGCAGGTGGAACGGGAAGGTGGGCTCCGGTGAGCACCCCTGCACGCCGAAGATGTCGTCGCTGTGGGCGGCGTGGTGAATCTTATTGAGCTTTATGCTGTAGAGGACACCTTTGAAGCTTCCCCAGATGGCGAACAGGTAGCCGACGATCTTCAAGCCGGGGTTTGAGGGCTTGATGGCCGCGACGACGCCGCCGAAGGCCATGGCGAAGAAGGCAAGCCTTATGTAGACGCACTGTTCGCAGGGTCTCATGTAGAGCCAGATCTGGAACACGGAGTGGGCCAGGATAACCATGAACAGACTGAGCACCGCCATGAAGATCCAGAGAAACCGCTTGTCCTGCCACTGGCTGATGGTTCCTGCCGGGTCCGACCTGAAGTTGCCGAACATTTCTGATAGTTTCACGACGCGTCTCCTTATTTGGTCTTCAGCTCGTTGATAAGCTTCAGCATGCCGTCTATGGAGGTGATGCTCTTGGTCATGATGAGGTACTTGCCGTTGACGACGAAGCCGGGAACGCCCTGGACCTTTGCCACGTCATAGGAGGCATCCCACTCCTTCAGCAGCGCCTTGACCTTGGGATCTGCCTTCGCCTTGTCGAATTCTGCTTTGCTCATGCCGACTGCGTCGAGACCGGTCTTCAGGTAGGCGTCGGGGCCCGCATCCCAGCGCTCTTTCTTGTCGTGGTAGGCGGTGTAGTAGGCCATCTTGGCCTTCTTCAGGAGTGACTTGGGGCCATACAGATCGCGGTCGGAGAGGCCGGCCTTCTGATCCTTGAGCAGCAGCACGGCGAAGAGCTCGCTTCCCTGGACGCCGTATTTACCCTTGGTCTTCAGATGGAAGGGGCGGAACTTGAGATCGCTCGGCAGCTTGGGAACCAGGTTCGGCGTGATCTTCTTGTCGTACTTGTAGCAGAAGGGGCAGTCGTAGCTGAACACCTTGATCAGCGTCCCCTGGGCGTTCGGGATCGGTTTCGCAAGCTTCACGTAATCGGTCCCCTCGGTGAAGGCGAAGCAGCTGCCGGCGAACAGAGCTACCAGTGCGAGACTTTTGGCGATTGTTTTGACAAATTTGAATGACATGATCTTTCTCCTTGATAGTGTGTAGTTGGCTCTGCAAATCCTGGCCTCGTATGACGTGTGGTGTGTGATGTTCTCCTCCTTTCTCCGATTGCTGGCCTGGTGATAGCGTCACCCTTAGTTAGACAACTTAATTGAACCACGCAAGCCACAATACATATACCAGGCGGCATCAACTATCTTTCTGGTTTTAAATTATTATCCAAATCGTTTTTAGTTTATTTAACAAAACCAAAAACGATGTGTCAAGCATTTTTTTAGTAAATTTGCATGCGCCCACCAGCAGCTGTGTCAGTGCATTTATCCTGCGGGAGCATGGCATGAATAAATCGTCGCAACCAGCTAGATTTATTGCTATTATTTGGTTAAGCACTTTAAAGGTGAGAGGTTTTACGAGAGGGAGACAGGAGGGATTTCAGGGTATTCCGGGGAACCTTTTCATTTTTAGTTTACTTTTATTGTTATGGTGAAGTAAACTAAATTAGTTTTACATGCTGGTGCTCACCGCCGACTGGAGTACCCTTGCGCCGCCAGGAGCACCGGCTCGACAATCACGAGTACCCCCCAAGAGGGACGCGCCCCATGTTGAAATTTATCGAAGCCAATAAAAAACGCATCGTCATCGTTACCTATATCCTGCTCTTCTGCATGTTCTGCTTCTTTTCCCTGATGGATCTGTACAAGAGGACTTCCGACTACGCCTATTTCGCCAACAAAATCAACTCATTCATCAAGCATGCCCACGACAGCGAATCGGAGTATCTCTGTTCGCGCCTGGTCAACTACGTAAGCGACATCGCAAAACAAAAGCACTTCGCCGAACTGCTGAAAGCAGGCGACGCAGAAGCCCTGGAGAAGGTGGCCAATCACGCTTTCTACGACTTCGGGAAACGCTATGTGCCGGTGATCTCGGTCCTCATCTATGACGGCGATGGAAAACTCAGATATCATATGACACCGCCGTCGATCACCCATGACCCCGAGGAATTAAGACCGAACGTTAGCAAAGAGGTCTTTGCCACGAAAAACTACACCTACGGGTATGAAACCAACATCGTTCCCCTCTACTTCTGCACCGTTCTTCCTGTGCGGGACGCTCGGTCGGATGTGGTCGGAACGATCGAGATAGGTGTCGACCTGTCGTTTTTCCACTACAATCTGAAATGGTTTTTACACGACGTAAAGACAGCCATCTTCTCCAATGGGAAACTCCTTGAATTCGACACCGGGGACAAAACGGATTCCGAGGAATATGTCTATGACTATTACAAAAGGCTGAAAGCCAACGATGCCGCGTTCTTCAACCAGTTCAAAGACAGGATTGATTTCAGATGGGCGAAAAACGACATCAAAATCGGAGACAAGTACTACCTGGTGAGCACGTCCCAGGTACTTAGAGACAACGGAGGTCGCGAGGTCGGCAAATATCTTGTTGCCTACGACATGACTGAGCTGCGGAGCCGACACTGGGGGTATTTCTACGCATGGCTGCTGTTCTTCGCCATCACCGCCTGCGTCATGCTCTGTATCAACATGGTCGGATTCAGAAAGTATGAGCGTATCATCACGGAACAGGGCAATATGCTGGCCCAGCGGTCAAAGCAGTGCGCCCTCGGGGAAATGCTGGGACACATCGGACACCAATGGCGGCAACCTCTCTACAACCTGTCTCTGATCGTTCAGAACATCGGGCTGCAGAACCAGTTCGGCAAACTGGACGACGCCCTGCTCAGCAAGCAGATCACCCAGGCGAACCAGAATATTGAATACATGTCGAACATCATAGATGACTGGCGTTCACTGCTCATGTCGGGCAGCAGCAGAACCGTGATCGAGCTTCTGAGTTCCGTCGAGCGTGCCATCGCTATGGTTTCGCCGGTCATGGAGCAGAGCCGGGTCACTATCGAGAACCGGATCACGACGCCGGTGCACACCATGGGTTTCGTGAACGACCTGGTGCAGTTGACCATAAACGTGCTGTTGAATGCGCGCGATCAGCTTTCCCAGGTGCAAGGTGACCGTTTCATCCTGCTCTCCTGCAGCGAGGAGTCGGGAGGGGTGGTGACGGTCACTTTCCAGGACAACGGTGGCGGGATCCCCGACCATCTGCTCAAACGCATTTTCGAACCGTATGTCACCACCAAGGACAAGGCCGACGGCACAGGACTGGGACTGTATCTGTGCCACCAGATCGTCGAAAATCTCGACCAGGGGAAGGTCTGGGCGGAGAACAGATCCTTTGAACTGCATGGGGAAACGCAGTATGGCGCCTGCATATGCCTACAATTCGCCAGAACAACCGACGGGGGTAAATAGATATGAACGTCACCGCCTTGCAACAGATGACGGTGCTCTTTGTGGACGACGAAGAGACTGCACGGGAGCAGATGAAGATGGTCCTGAACAGTTTCTGCAAAAACACGATCTGTGTGGGTAGCGCTGACCAGGCCCTGGCCGCGCTACAGGAGCATAACCCGGACATAGTACTCACCGACATCCGCATGCCCGGCTTGTCAGGCATAGACCTCCTCAATGCCATAAAGCAGAAGGACACGGCGGTCGCCGTCGTCATGGTGTCGGCCCATTCTGAGCCGGAATACCTGCTGGATGCATTTCGCTACAAGGCGGACGGCTACCTTCTGAAACCGTTCAACTTCCACGACCTGCTCGAACTACTTTCCGATATAGCGACAAAGAAGGTGGCCACCATCAAAGAATCCAGCAATGGTCCGGAAAAGATAGAGTTCGTCCTCAAAATTCTGGATACCCTCGGGGGAAGACGCGCGGAGATTATGGAATACGTCATCAACCACCTTGATGAGGACAATCTGTTCCATGGCACCTATGACGAGGTGGCTGAGGCACTCAGCGCCAGCAAGCCGACCGTCGTCGCGACGTTTCAGATCATGCTTGAAAAGAACGTGCTGACCCGGCTCAAGTACGGAACATACCGCATGAACATGGATGCTACTGTCTGATTCACTGGTGCAATAAACAAGGCAAGAGCCTTATAGATATACGGATTTCAGGAAACGCCCCCCTGCAATAATCACCTGTTCGTGGTTGATTTTTGCCGGGGGGTACGGGTAGTATGGGTCAAACGCCGACACAACGCATCAAGGCCGGCTTTCTGCTCACCGAATTGACTGCCCCCGTTCAAATCCAATCCACGAAGGTTCGATGCCCATGCTTAACCGCTTGCTCCTTGCCACGGCCTTGCTCCTCTGTCTGGCTGTTTCCGCCTCCTCCCAGAACCTTAGCCCATCACTCGACGAGAAACTCGCCAAGGCCGCCGTGCGGCTCAAGCTCAAAGACAACCGGGGAGCACTGGACAATGCCATGAACGCAGTCGACTCTCCGGAAAAGAACCTCATTGCCGGCGTTGCCGCATACCGCCTCGAAGAATGGGTCAAAGCCGCTGAACTGCTCGGCAAAGCGGCAAGCGAACTCCCCCTTGTGGCCGACTATTCCCTCTTCTGGCAGGCCGATGCCCTTTATCGTATCGCACGCTACGACGAAGCCCTTGAAACCGTGAAGCGGTTACTCCATGAAAGGCCCGAAAGCCCCCTTGTACGCCGGTCACGAATGCTCCAGGCCGATATCCTCTTTGCCCGCGGTGATCTGAAGGAGGCCCAGGCAATCTACATCCGATTCGTGGAAAGTTATCCTTCGGGGAGGGATTCCGTCACCGCCATGTACCAGTCAGCCCGCTGCCGCGAGGGACTCGGCGAGAAGGCAAAAGCGGTTCAGGAGTTGCGGAACCTCTGGCTCACGTACCCTGCCTCGCCGGTGGCCGAAGACGCCGAAGAATCCATGCGCCAACTGGAACGTCAAGGATTCCCGGCTTCGCCATCCACCGCCGACGAGCTGTTCCGGAGGGCAAGCACCCTTTACAGCGTCGGCCGGTACCAGCAGGCCGTCAAGGCCTTTGACGCAATCCCGCTGGCAAACCAAACAGCCGACTTCATTGCCCGGGTCACGTTCAAGAGCGGCCAGGCCCTTTACAAGGCCCGTCAACGTAAGGATGCCGAACGGACCTTTGCCCGGCTTTTGGAAAAGGAGCTGAAACCGTCCCTGTCCGAGGAGGCTCGGTTCTGGCATGCAAAGTCCCTTGAGGGGATCGGAAAGAGCGAAGACGCCATCAATGCCTATCTCAAGATAACAGAAGCCTCTCCGCGGGGAGAACTGGCCGACGAGGCACTCCTGGAAGCAGCGTTTATCCGCAAATTCCAGGGCCGCTACCAGGACGAGCATTTCCTCCTCGACCGACTCCTGTCTGTCACCACCGATGCAAAGCTGCGGCAACGTGCCACCTGGGAAAATGCCTGGGCCCTCTACGGGACGAAAGACTTCAGGAGGGCCGCCGAAGCATTCAAGTCGCTCCAGACCATCCAGGACTACCGCGAGCGGGCCCTCTACTGGCAGGGCCGCGCCCTCGAAGGTGCAGGAGACAAGGAGGGGGCTGCAGCCTCCCTTGCCCGGGTCATGGAGGAGTACCCCCTCTCTTTCTACGGCCACCAGGCCCGTGCAGCGCTGAATACCAGCGAGGAAACTCCCTCCCTGGCGGCTGAACCGGCTGCGCTGTCACTGCCGATGCCCGCCGGATACGAGCGGATAAAGCTCCTTATCACCGTCGGACTCCACGACGAGGCCCGGAAGGAGCTTGCTGCCGTCCGTAAGAAAAACGGTTCGAAGCAGAAGTTGCTCCTGGGACTGGCCCGCCTCTATCTGGAGATGGATGACTACAACGCGTCAGCGGCCATGTACCGGGACAACCTCCCCCGCCGGATTGACAGAGACTCCCTCCCCCAGTGGGGACTCCTCTATCCCAAGGCCTTCCGCGAAGCCGTAATGCTTCAGGCAACCGACCAGGGGGTTGCGGAAGAGCTTGTCTACGGCATCATCAGGGCGGAGAGCACCTACTCGCCAACCGTCGTCTCCCCCGTCGGCGCCGTGGGGCTCATGCAGCTGATGCCGGCCACCGCCAAGGCAATGGTGAAGGGCAACGGCACCAGCATTTCAGCGCGCCTGACCGACCCCGGCTTCAACATCAGCCTCGGGGTACGCCACTTGAAAGGATTACTCCAGCAGTACAACGGCAACACCGTGGCGGCCGTGGCTGCCTACAACGCAGGCTCCACACCCGTTGACCGCTGGCGCCGCACCCTCCCCTTCCAACGCGATGACGAGTTCATCGAAAACATCCCCTACTACGAAACCCGGGAGTACGTGAAGAAGGTCCTCGCCAATGCACAGATGTACCGCACCCTCTACCGGAAGCAACCCGCAAAGGAGTCAGAATTAAGCAGCCGGAATTCTGAATGACTTCCCCTCCTTATTCATCTTAACCACGGGATCGTAACTCTTTGCGAATCAGAGAATTGACAGTATACTGATTATCGGTATAATGCCTCCGATTTTCGGCGCACAGAGGTGATCCATGTACGATATCGAAAACAGCATCGGTTTCCTCCTCGCCAAGGTCTATCAACGGGGATTCGGGTTATTCAAGGAACAGCTCGACAGCTACGGCCTGACCCCAAAGCAGTTCAGCCTCCTCGCCTTTCTCTGGATCGAGGACAACCTCTCCCAGACCAGCCTTTCCCATAAAACCCAGGTGGACCGGACCACCATCGGCGGGCTCATCGACCGGCTCGAAAAACTCGGCCTCGTGAAACGCCTCCCCACTCCGGATGACCGAAGGGCCTACCGCATCTGCCTCACCGAGAAAGGGAGGAATCTTGAAACGGAACTCTGCGCCATTGCCGTCCAGGTGACGGAAAAATTCCTTTCCCCCCTCACCGCCGAGGAACGCACCGCCCTGCGCGCCACCCTCAAGAAATTGCGCCAGTAACGGGAGGATTCCATGCAGAACAAAAACCAGAAGGCACCCACTCCTTACTCGGCAGTTCCGAGATTTCTTGCGGGTTTAGTGGCTGTCCTCTCCCTTACGGGAACAGCACACGCCGAAACCCTTTCTCTCACTGAGTGCCTCCGCCGGGCAACCGCCGGCAACTACGGCCTGACGGTGACGGCCCATGACAGGAGAATCGCCGCCGAGAACATATCCCAGGCCAAAAGCGGCTTCCTCCCCCGCCTCGATTTTCAGGGGGGATACACGGCTCAGGCCAAACCACAGGCCTTTTCCTTTGCGGGACGCGAGACCGAAACCCAGGACACCACCTACGGCTTTTTCAACATCACCGCCACCCAGACCATCTACGACTTCGGCCGCACCTCCTCCCGCACCAGGCGGGCATCGCTCCTCCAGGAGGCGGTGGCGCACAGCTATGACGCCCAGGAACGAGATGTCTTCCTTCAGGTGGTGGAGGCCTACTACGGAATACTCGAAGCGAAAAAAGTCCTCGGCGCCTCTGACGAAGAGATCGTTCAGCGCACTGACCACCTGCGGGTGGCCCAGAATCTGTACGAGCAGGGAGTTGTGACCCGCAACGACCTGTTGCAGGCCGAGGTGAAGCTGGCCGACAGCCGGCAGAGACGCCTCGCGGCGGCAAACCTCGTGGAAAACCGCTGGCTCTTCCTCAACTTTCTGACGGGGCGTCCTCTCCCCTTCCGGGCAGACCTAGAGGAGAAGGATACCCCGGCGTCCCTTCCGCCACTTGAAGCAGCCGAAGAGAAGGCTCTGGCGAACCGCCCCGAGCTCGTCTCTCTCACCAGGACGGTGGAGGCAGGCGAAGCAGAGGTATCTGAGGCCCGTACCGGTTATTTCCCGGAGATCTTCGCCCAGGGAACAATCGACTACATGGAGAACAGCAAGGCGCGGGAGCAGGCCATCTACGCCGCCACCGTGGGGCTGCGCGTCAACCTTTTCGATGGCTTTGCCACCACGTCGCGGTACCGTCAGACAGTGGAAAATCTGGGAAAGCAACGGGACAACCTCCGGCTGGTCCGGGAACAGATCCGCCTTGAGTTGGCAACATCTCAAAGTGATGCGCGAGTTGCGGCCGAGCGGATCCGGACCGTGGAAACGGCAATCAGGCAGGGGGAAGAGAATCTGCGCATCAACCGCGACCGCTATCAGGCCCAGGTGGGGACCGCAACCGACGTCATTGACGCCCAGACGCTCCTTACCCAGATCAGGACCGACTATTTCCGCGCCGTCTTCGACTACCAGGTGGCGGCGGCGCGGGTCAGAAAAGCGATGGGAGAACTGTAGTCATGGCAGTGGATGAGTCAAGGGGACATCAAGAGGCGGAAGAAACCGCCAAAACCGCAACCGATACGGCGGGCGCTCCGGTCAAGCAACGAGGGGGGCGGCGGAAGCGCGCGGGAATCATCATCCTCCTGGTGATCCTTATCGGCCTCTTCATGGGGCTACGCTGGGTCGTCCGGAGCAAGACCCACATCGCGACCGACAATGCCTTCGTGGAGGCCCACATCCACGCAGTATCCCCGCGGGTTTCGGGCACCGTGACCGCTGTCCCCGTACAGGATAACCAGTTCGTGAAAAAGGGGGAGACTCTGGTGGAGCTGGACCCCACGGACTATGAGGTTCGTGTCCGGGTGGCTGCTGCCGACCTTGACATGGCGCGCAATGAAACCTCGGGTGACTACGCCCAGGTGGAAGCGGCCAGGGCCACGGTTTCCCATGCCCGGGCGCGGCTGGACCAGGCGGAGCTGGACCTCAGGCGGGGAAGTGCCCTCTTTACCAAGGAGGTAATACCGCGTGAGCAGCTGGATCGCCTCGAAACGGCACGACGGGTGGCTGCTGCCCAGCTCCGGGAGGCAGAGGAAGGGGTACGTAAGGCCCAGGCCGAGCTTGGCCTTGCCGGCACCGGCGGCAAGGAGGCCCGCGTTGCCCAACGGGAGGCAAAGCTTCGGGAGGTATCCCTCAGCCTCTCCTACACGCGCATCGTAGCCCCCGTTGACGGCTATGTGACCCGCAAGTCCGTAGAGACGGGATCCACGGTCCAGGCAGGACAGCCCCTCATGGCCGTGGTGGCCCTTGACGACACCTGGGTCACGGCCAACTACAAGGAGAGCCAGCTCACCCACATGAAGCCGGGCCAGAAGGTGGAGTTCACCGTGGACGCCTACCCCGCCCGCACTTTCACCGGGCGGGTGGAGAGCATCATGGCCGGCACCGGCGCCGCCTTCTCCCTCCTCCCCCCTGAGAACGCCACCGGCAACTACGTGAAGGTGGTGCAGCGGGTGCCGGTAAAAATCGTGGTGGATCCGGGAAGCGACCCCCAGCATCTCCTCCGGGTGGGAATGAGCGTGGTCCCCACCGTGAACACGGGACGCAAGATTGGGGAAATCCTTAGGGACTTCAGGCCTTTTTAGGGGTGCTGATTCATGGACGCACCGGTCAAGGACGTCAACAAATGGATCGTCACCATCACGGTGATGCTTCCCACCATCATGGAGATCGTGGACACGTCGGTAGCCAACGTGGCGCTCCCCCACATGCAGGGGAGCCTCAACGCGGGGACCGACGAAATCACGTGGGTCCTCACCTCCTACCTGGTGAGCAACGCCGTGGTCCTTCCCATGACCGGCTGGCTCTCCCGGCTTTTCGGCCGCAAACGTTTCCTTATCTCCTGCATCACCCTCTTCACCATGGCCTCGCTCCTCTGCGGCGCGGCCCCCAACCTGGCAAGCCTCATCTTCTTCCGGGTGCTCCAGGGAGCGGCTGGAGGCGCCCTCATTCCCAGCAGTCAGGCGATCCTCCTGGAAACGTTTCCTCCCCACGAACGGGGAATGGCCAACGCCATCTTCGGCGTCGGCGCCATGTTCGGGCCGATCATCGGCCCGGCCTTCGGGGGGTGGATCACCGACAACCTCAACTGGCGGTGGAT
Source organism: Geobacter grbiciae (assembly GCF_018531165.1). Taxonomy (NCBI): domain Bacteria; kingdom Pseudomonadati; phylum Thermodesulfobacteriota; class Desulfuromonadia; order Geobacterales; family Geobacteraceae; genus Geobacter; species Geobacter grbiciae. Next base: position 38,342 of record NZ_JAHDIW010000006.1, read on the forward strand.
CTTCTACATCAACATCCCCCTCGGCATCATTGCCGTTATCATGGCCGTCTCCTTCATCTTCGATCCGCCGTACCTGCGCCGGACCAGGGTGGCCATTGACTGGTGGGGTCTGGGGCTGCTCACCGTCGGCCTCGGGGCGCTCCAGATCGTTCTCGACAAGGGGCAGCAGGACGACTGGTTCAACTCATCCTTCATCCTGTCCTGCTCGATCCTCTCGGCCCTAGCCCTCATTGCCCTCGTCTATGTCGAGCTGAAGCACGAGCATCCCATCATCAACCTGCGCCTTTTCAAGGATGTCTCCTTCTCGGCGGGCAACTTCGTCATGTTCATGCTCGGTTTCGGGCTCTACAGCTCCATCGTGCTGATCCCACTCTTCCTCCAAACCCTCATGGGGTACGACGCCACCCTGGCCGGCATGGTCCTCGCCCCCGGCGGGTTGGCTACCCTGATCACCATGCCCTTCGTTGGTGTGGCTCTCTCGAAATACGACGGGAGGAAGGTGATCCTGGTGGGACTCATCATCAGCGCCTGGTCCATGTTCCTGATGCGGGGGTTCACGCTGGAGGCTTCGTATTGGGATTTTGTCTGGCCCCGGGTCATCCTCGGCGTAGGGCTTGCCATGCTCTTCGTGCCGCTCTCCACCCTGACCCTTGGCTCGATTCCGAAGGTGGAGATGGGAAACGCCGCCGGCCTCTACAATCTGCTGCGCAACATGGGCGGCAGTGTGGGGATCGCCGTGGCGGCAACGATGCTTTCCCGCCAGACCCAGTTCTACCAGAATGTCCTGGTGGGCGGAGTCACCCCTTACAGTCCAGTGGCGCAGCAGAAACTTGAGCTGCTGACGCAGGGGTTCATGCTTCGGGGCCTCAATGCCGCCACCGCCCACAAGGCGTCCCTTGCCGCCGTCTACGGCATGGTCCAGCGGCAGGCTGGAATGCTGGCCTACAACCGTATTTTCTGGATCGTGGGATTGACGTTTCTCGGCGTGATGCCGTTTCTGCTCCTGCTCAGAAAGCAGAAAATCGGCGCTGAAACCGAAGGGGTGCACTGACAGTAAGAGACTACGAAGAAGAACGCTCGGTGAGAATCTCGTCCTGCAGTTCGTTCACATCGTCGGCCCTGTGGGGGAAATGCCTGGCCAGCTCGGCGCCGCACCCGGCAACGACCGAGCAGAGGGCATCACAGGCACGCCCCTCCCGGAGCCCCCGCGCCAGTTGAGCGGCCAGTTCCCGCCAGAAATGGGGATCGATCCTCTCGTTGATGCCCCGATCCCCAAGGATCCATACTTTGCGTTCCAGGAGAGAAATAAAGATGAGGATGCCGGTTTCCTCACGGGTCAGGTAGAGCCCCTTTTCGTAGAAGGCCCGAACCGCCCGCTCCCGCACCGCCTCGACAACCCGGCGGCCCCCCGCGAAAGGGAGTTTCAGACGCGGCACAAGACGGAAGAGATACCAGCAAGGAAAGTAAAGCAATACAACCAGGGGGATGTACGACCAGATGGTCACATGGTGGATAGCCACTGCCAGAATGACCGACAGGAGCCCGGAAAGGAGCACCGCGCCGAGAATTTCCGCCTCCCGGTAGCTGTCGCTGGCGTCCACGACCATGGTGGCAATCTCCCCCGAAGTGCTTCCCTCGGCTTTCGCCACCGCAGCCCTTACCCGCTCCCGCTCCTCCGGGGTGAAAAACTCCTCCGCCCTTTTCACGCCTTCCCCCTCATGCCCTGATCACCAGTCACCGGACGCTCCGCCGCCGCCGAAGCCACCGCCGCCACCGGAAAATCCTCCCCCGCCCGATGACCCACCGCCGAATCCTCCACCGAAGCCACCCCCGTAGAAGGGACCACCCCAAGTACCCCCTCCTCCCCGTCCCCCACCGCTGCCAAAGAGGAACGTCAGGAAGATGCCGAGGAAAAACCCTGCCACCGCCAGCCCTGCTAGAATAAGAATTCCGAGCCCCGGAAAGGTGAGCGATGCCACCAGGGGGAGCCCTGCAGCTCCGGCTATGCCGCCGAAAACCCGTGAGAGTGCCCCGAGAAAGATGCAGGCAACCCCAAGAAAGAAAAGAAGAGCCGCCACCGGTGGAGCACTCCTTTTCCCCTGTCGGAGATCACGCGGCGTAGCGGCATACTCCCCCTTGACCACAGCCATGATGGCGGTGACGCCGGCAGTAACGCCCCCATCGAAGTCCCCCTGCCTGAAGCGGGGGGTGATCTCACCCCGGATGATCCGCCCCGAGACAAGGTCGGTGAGGGTTCCTTCAAGACCTCGCCCCACCTCTATCCTCACCTTCCGCTCAGCCTTGGCAACCAGAAGGATGGCGCCGTTATCCTTCTCCTTCTGGCCGATCTGCCACGCCTCGGCGACCCGGATGGAGAACGATTCCAGATCGTCCCCTTCCAGGGACGGCACCGTGAGGACAACGATCTGGGTCGAGTCGCTCCGCTCGAACCCGGCAAGGGTTTCCTCCAGTTGCCGTACCGTTCCGGCGGAGAGGACTCCGGCATAATCGTTCACATACCCGCGCAGCTGCGGCACGTCCAGGGCCGAGGCAAACGCGGGGAGGAGGACGATGAGTATGGCAAGGAAGAGACGTTTCATTCAGATCACTATCAGAACTTCACCTTGGGTGCTGTCTTCGCCCCCTCTTCCGCCTTGAAGGGCTCTTTCCGCTCCAGATGCAGCAGAAGCTTGTTGGTGAGACTGTTGGGGAAGGTGCGGATACTGGTATTGAAATCCTGAACCGCCTTGTTGTACCTGGTGCGGGCCACGTTGATCCGGTTCTCGGTCCCCTCCAGCTGGTTCTGGAGATCAAGGAAGTTCTGGTTCGCCTTGAGGTCGGGGTACCGTTCGACCACCACCATGAGACGGGAGAGAGCGCTGGAAAGTTCACCCTGGGCCTGCTGGAATTTGGCGAACGTCTCGGGGTTGTTGAGCATTTCCTTCGACACCTGCATGGAGCCCACCTTGGCCCTGGCCTCGGTCACCGCCGTCAGGGTATCCGCCTCGTGCTTCGCGTACCCCTTCACCACCTCCACGAGGTTCGGAATCAGGTCGGCCCGACGCTGGTACGATGCCTCCACGTCGCCCCAGGCGGCAAGGACCGCCTCCTCCTTGGCCTGCATGACGTTGTAGCCGCACCCGGTCAATCCCGAGAGGGTAAGTGCGGCAAGCACGAGCAGTAGTATCCGTTTCATAGGTCCTCCGTTTGATTGGTTTGCCCTAAAGAATAACCACCATCGGCCCCGTTGTCATCCCCACGGTAGCAGAATTTCATCCCGATCAGGATGCCGTTGCAGGCGATGGAGAAGATGTTGGCCACGATGAGCGGTATGTCCCCGATCATGACGCCGTAGGCGAGCCAGAGGATCATTCCGGCGACCAGGATCACCGGCTGCCAGACCGAGATGTCCCGCACACGCTTGGTACGGTAGGCCCGAGCCACCTGCGGCACCACCGCGATGCTCGTCACCGCCCCGGCCACCAGCCCCAGCATTATCTCGCCGTTCATTGCCCCTTCTTCCCCTTGAACTGGTCGGCGGCCCAGTCGATCTGGGTCATCATGCCGCGCAGGATGGCCACCTCGCGGTCATCCAGCTCGGCCCGAGAAAAGATGCGCCGCACTGTCCGCATGATGTGGTCAGGGTTCTGGGGATTGAGGAAACCGATCCGCAAGAGCGTCCGCTCCATCTGGCCGAAGAGGGCCTCCTGGGCGGCGCTGCCTGCCAGGGTCCGGGCCTCCCCCGCAACGGTTCCCTCACCCAATCCCGCAAAAAGTTCGTAGCAGAAGATCAACACCGCCTGGGCCAGGTTCAATGATCCATATTCTGCGGAGGTGGGGATGGTGGCGTGCCACCGGCAGAGGGAAAGCTCGTCGGTGGTCAGACCGCTGTCTTCCCGGCCAAAAACGAGGGCCGCACGGTTGCCGGCCAGGTTCGCGGCAATCTTCTGAACGATTTCTCCCGGAGAGTAGATCTCCTGCCGGTACTTGCCGTGACGGCGGGTGGTGGCAACGGAGAGCTCCGTGTCAGCCAGGGCCTCTTCGAGGGATGGAAAGACCCGCGCCCCCTCCAGGAGGTCCTTGGCGGAAACGGCAAACTTGTATGCTTCGGGATGGTCGAGGGGACATCCCTTGACGATGCGGAGTTCAGCCAGACCCATGTTCTTCATGGCCCGGCAGACCATCCCCACGTTACCCGGACTCTGGGGTTCAACGAGGATAACTGAAATATTATTCTTCATCGAAACGGTCATCGAGGTCTCCAGCGAAAGCTCTCTTGTTACTGATCAGCGGTTTTTCGGCTATCCCTTATCCTCTTCAACCTCGTTCGGGCCGGCTTGCGCCGGGACCAGGCATGGACGAAATGGGACAGCCACATACAGAAAATAAGGCCGACGAGCGCTGCGAGAAGGTGCATCTCGTAACGGCTCACGTCCTCCACGAACAGCGATGCGCTTTTGCCGAAGAAGTAACCGGCCAACGAAAACAGCGTCGCCCAGAGGAGCGCACTCACCATATTGAGGGAAAGAAAGCGGGACGCCGGAAAACTGGACATACCGAGGATGATCGGCAAAACAATCCGGAAACCATAGGTGTATCGGGAGATGAAAGCAACGAACGTACCGTACTTCTCAATGAGCCGCAGGGCCTTGCGGAACTTCCGGGCGACAAGGGTGAACATCTTGAGAAGCCATGGACCCTTCCAACGCCCCAGATAAAAGTAAAACTGATCGCCGAGAAACGCCCCGCCAAAGGCCGTCACGATAACGGCGGGAAGAGTCAGATACCCCTGGAAGGCCAGGAACCCGGCCAGGATGAGACCCGCCTCCCCTTCCAGGAAGGTCCAAAGAAACAGAACCCAGTAACCATGTTGTTGCAGATACTCACCAAGCAGGTGGTTCACGTAGCCCCCGAGCATCGACGGAACAGTGCTCACTGTCCCGCAAACAAGAAAAGGGCCTCGCAGCCCTTTTCTCAGAAAATAGATCCACGTGCTGCGTTAACGCAACAACTTCAACAGGTAGATGAATGTCCCCCCCACCGAGACCCCGGAAAGGAGACCGGCATAGTCGTGGACCAAGAGCGAGAAGTCGCGACGCCCCGAATACAGATCAGGCACGACGCCCCCAAGGTTCTGCATGATGAGCTTCCAGTCCGCATCCCAGTTATAGACCTGGAGATAGAGCTCAGCCCCCTTCCAGAGGAAGATGGCGATAAAGACAATGCCAAAACCGATGAATCCCTTGGCAATGACCGAGTCCCGGATCTGGGCATAGATCTTTCGGACCATATCAAGATTGACCAGGGAGAGGAAGACCCACGTGGCATTCTCAATCACGCTGATGTTGCGAAGCACCGTGTACTGAGGCTCCGGGTTGATGAATACGAAGACCACCGACGCGGCGACAACGCCGAGAACCGTCAGATAAACCGCCGTCTTGGTCCCGCCGATCTCCAGGGTACGGCTGAAGATGTAATACTCTTGAAACCCGTGGGTCATGACCATGATAGAGATGGTGCCGATAATGTAGTGGATGGCCTCAAGCTGGGTATAGGCGGTCCACGGCATATCGAGGGCCTTCTCCACCACATAGAGCTGGCTCAGGAAAATGAGGAAGAATCCCAGCGAAATACTGGTCCAGACCCGGGCATTACCGATACTGAAGTAAAAACTGATACATCCCGCCAGGAACCAGAATGTTATCTGTACAAGGTCAACCGTGGTGATGTCCGCCATTGTCCCCCCAACTACTCGGAAAAAATCATCTACAGCTAAATCCGCTGGGCAATCTCTTCCTTCATGGTGTCCAGCATCTCCTTAGTCTTGGACATGCTGGTGAGCAGCTTTGCCCCCTTTTCCACCCCGGCCAGAAACGCGCCGACAAGCGCACTATCCTGGAGTGCCCGCCGTCCCCCCCGGTCATTCAGTTCCTTCTCCACGAGGGCAGCCCCCATCCTCCCCACGTACGCCATGGCAACTTCTTTCAGATCATCCTCAAGTTCCCGAAGCTTTTCCTCTTCCTGGTACCGGTCGACAACAGCAGCTTCATTGCGGGTCTTGTCGCGCTCAGAGGCGAATCTGCTGCTGGTCGATTCCCAAAGCTTCGACACGTTGACCATCTCAAGAAGGTCATAGTGCATCAACTCATCGGCGCTTTTCGTGGAGAGCACATCTATCTTTGCCCCCGGTAGCCCTGCAATCTTCTGGGACTCGGTTGCCGATGTTTCTATATCAGTGGAGCCGTCATGAAAGAAACCGAGAGGCGCCCCCTCCTTGTAAAAAATAAGGGCTGTGCGGCTCTCGGTGTAGAGCCTGAGACAACCATTGAGCCTCTGGGCTTTCATCTTCTCCAGGAGCCCCTTGATGTCGATCAGCTTCAGTTCCTGCCCCGCGTAGAGGACATCCCCATGGATCATCGCGTGCAAACACATGGCCAGATCCTTGGAAAGCCTGTAGACACTAAGACTTCCACCGCCAGCAAAAATAAGGGTGCAGACGCCAGCAATCGCTTCGAACCCCGTGAGCTTACGCCCATCCTGTTCATGCACGGCACTGATCAGCTTGCCGGCTTCAAAGAAGAGAATCGCCGTTGCCGAGGGAAACGTAAAGTTCAGGTAGCCCGTGAACCCGCCTGCCTTGAGCTTCTCGAACATATCAGGAAGCTTGACCTTGGCAGCGGCTATGTTCTCATACAGTGGGTTTCCCTTGGGAAGGAGGAACATCCCGGTCTCCTTGGTCAGAGGTTTTTCACAAAGTAATCGATTTGTGTGCGGGAGTCAAAGCCTAAGTAGAGGTAATCCAGGCCGATTAAGCACTCATACTCTTATAAATTCGGGCAAAAATATGTTCAATGGCAAAGAAAGTCGCCAGAACTGCAGGATCGAAATGGCGCCCCGGATCGATGCGCCTGTCTCCAACCGTAAAGACGGAAAGCGCCTCCTCGTGACTTAAGGGCTCTTTGTAGCTTCTCCTTGAGCGCAAGGCATCGTAGACATCAGCCAATTTCACAATTCGCCCGGAGAGTGGAATATCCTCCCCGCGCAAACCATGGGGATATCCACTGCCATCCCAGTTCTCGTGGTGTGATATGGCAATCTCACGGGCAATCTGCAGTCGGGGTGAATCACCAAGGATCTTCTCACCATAGGCGGGGTGTAGACGCATGATACGCAATTCGTCTTCGTTAAGGGGGGCTGGCTTAAGAAGTATTTCATTCGGTACCCGGATTTTGCCCACATCATGCATCTGAGCCGAGTAGGAAATCACTTCCACAAGATCAACCGGCAGCCCCATATTGGCAGCCAAAGCCCCTGCATAGCGGTTGACACGGACAATATGTTCGCCAGCACCCTCCTCCGCAGCTTCGCACGCCCGTGCCAGGGATTCAATGGTGTAGATAAAAGCCTTCTCCGTCTCCCTGACACTGTTGGATAACGTGGTCAACGACCCGATAACCACGGCAAGACTCTGAAGAACCATTGCATCATACTCCGTAGCCTCACCGGGATAGTTAAAGGCCAGGAGCGCTCCACCTGCGTCACCTCCTATGTGACAGCAGATGAAATTTGTTAGGAGCTTACCGATGTACTCCTTTACCGTTGGATGAAAATAGGCTTGATACTCCTCAACCGTTTCACAGGTATCACACCAATTGGAGATGATAACTTCATCCGTAAGGCGTTCCGGAGCATAGACCGATGCAGGATCAATAAGAATCTCTTCAGAACCCTCCACGATCTCCCCGGCACTGAGATGGAAGACTCTGCCGTGGCTAGCTCCTGCCTTCCCATTAAAAAGAATAAAGATACTAAGAGGGCCACGCCTGCCGCTCCCGCCCAGAACACGGCCGAGGGCTTCAACATAGAGTTCTTTGTCGGTAAACTTACGGTTCGAGAGGTTCCGGAGAGTGACGTTTACCAACCGCAAGAGTTCCTGTGTCTGCTGTAGCGATGTGTTGCAAAGCTCCAAGGTCATAAGAAAATCTCACTGGAGAGATTCAACTGCCTGCCATACTTTGTTGGTTATACTCTATAAAACAACCTCCCGCAATGATCCAGCCCCAAAACGACAGAAGGCCCGAGCCAATGGCATCGAGCCTTCTGTTTTATTCAGGGGGTGAAGGAATTAAGCCTTCGCAGCCATTGCTTTATCGTAGCCAAGTTGGAAAGCTTTCCTGTTCAGTTCGATAAAAGCTTCAGGTACACGCGCGAGAACAGCTTTCTCGGCATTTTCCTTGTCAACCACCTCGGTCAGAGCAACCATGGCGCCAAGTGCAACGATATTGGCAACAATCTCCCGACCTACTTCATTCTTGGCCGTATTGATGATGGGGAACGACACAACCTTGAAACTCCCCTTCGGCTGGGTCTTGACGAGGTCGGAGTCGATGAGCAGAACCCCACCCTCTTTCAGGTCGTGGGAGTACTTGTCGCAGGCCTCTTGCGTAAGAGCGAGAAGCGCATCAACACGGGTTGCCTTTGGATAGTCGATAGCTTCATCAGAAATGATAACCTCTGATTTCGATGCACCACCACGGGCCTCAGGACCATAGCTCTGGGACTGTACTGCCTGAATTCCCTGATAAATAGAGGCTGCCTCGGCCATGATTACACCAGCCAGAATCAGGCCCTGACCGCCAGCCCCGGAAAAACGAATCTCATATCTTCCTGCCATCTGTGTAGTCTCCTTTGCAAACAGGGTGATTATTTGGCAGCCTGGGCACGCTGGAGAACCTTCGCGTACTCCTCGCAGTACTCGGGTTTTTCAACTTTATGCAGAACACCCGTAAGAATCTTGCCTTCAAGCTGTTCAGCTGTCATCTTCTCGGCAGCCTTAACCGGTACGGCTACTTCCTTGAGACGGTTCATCATCTCGACAACCGACTTGTACTTGTTGCGACGTCCGTAGGTAGTCGGGCAGTCATCGAGGATTTCGACGACGGAGAAACCTTTGTGCTGAATAGCTTCAGCAATGAGCTTGTCGAGCTGTGCAGCATGGTATGCCGTACCGCGGGCGACAAAGGATGCGCCAGCGCCGATGGCAAGCTTGGCAATGTCAAAACCGGGGTCCGGGTTGCCATAAGGAGTCGTGGATGCCTTTGCACCAGTCGGGGTGCAGGGAGAGAACTGGCCACCGGTCATCCCGTAGATATAGTTGTTCATGATGATGTAGGTCATGTCGATGTTACGACGGCAGGCATGGATGAAGTGGTTGCCACCGATCGCCGTACCATCGCCGTCACCGCCGCAGAGGATAACCGTCATCTCAGGCTTTGCCATCTTGACGCCCGTAGCAAATGCAGCAGCGCGGCCATGGGCCGTGTGCAGCGTACAGCAATCAATGTATCCCGGCAGACGTGAAGCGCAGCCAATACCCGAAACAATAGCAGTCTCTTCCTTTTTGAGGTTCAGAGAGTCCATTGCACGGATAAGGCCTTTCATGATAATCCCGTGGCCGCAGCCAGGGCACCAGATGTGCGGCAGTTTCCCGGGACGGATATACTTATCGTAATCAAACGCCATGGTTACTTGACCTCCTTCATCTTATCGAGGATCTGGCCCGGGTTGATCGGCTCACCGTCAACACGGAAAATACCGAGAACCGGAGCATTTCCCTCAATGCACCCTTTTACCAAACCAGTACACATGCCGAGGTTCATTTCCGGAGTAATGAAACCCTTGACCTTCTTGGAGAGTTCCAGAATGCGCTCCTCGGGAAACGGCCAGAAGGTGATGATCCGGAAGAGACCGACCTTGATGCCATTCTTGCGTGCTTCGTTAACGGCAAAACGAGCCGAACGGGAAGTGGAGCCGAAAGCTACGACGATAACATCAGCATCATCGCACAGGTACTCTTCCCATTTCATGATATCAGCTTTATTAGCTTCAACCTTGCGAACCTGGCGCTCTTCTTCCGCTTGAACGACCTCGGCCTTGGTGGTCGGGAAACCGTCCTGCATCTTGTTGAGGCCGGTAACATGGAACTTGTAACCGGAACCGAATGCAGCAAGAGGCGGTACGTCACCGAAAGAAGTGTCATAAGGCTTGTACTGCTCGGGGGGGACGGAAGGCTTAGTACGATCAACCACTTCCAGTTCGCCCGGCTCCGGGAAGACAATCCGCTCACGCATGTGGGCGACAATTTCGTCAGGCATAATCATAACCGGCGTGCGATACTTCTCAGCCAGGTTAAAGGCCCGAACCGTCTCTTCGAAAATTTCCTGAACCGATGCAGGAACAAGGCAGATAGCGGGATGGTCACCATGGGTTCCCCACTTGGCGCACATAACGTCTGACTGCGAAGGTCCGGTCGGCATACCGGTGGAAGGACCACCGCGCATAACGTTGAAAATTACGGCAGGAACTTCGGAAATGCAGGCATAACCAATGTTCTCCTGCTTAAGGGAGAGGCCAGGACCGGAAGTAGCAGTAAGAACCTTGGCACCGGTCAGTGATGCTCCGATAACGGCAGCCATGGCTCCAATCTCGTCTTCCATCTGAATGAACTTCCCACCAAATTTGGGAAGTTCAGCGGACATTACCTCGGCCACCTCAGTGGATGGAGTAATAGGGTAACCGGCGAAAAACCGGCAGCCAGCGTAAAGAGCACCGTGAGCACCGGCCTCGTTACCCTGGAGAAGTGCAACTTTCTTAGCCACGTCAAATACCTCCTCTTGGAATGGTTACGGGGTGACTTTGATAGCAAAATCGGGGCAGCGCAGTTCGCACTGCATGCATTTGATGCAGGCTTCGAGGTTTTTCACCGCCACAACGAAACCTTTCATCTCCAGTACCTTGGTAGGGCAAAACTCAACACAGATATGGCAGCCCTTGCAGTACTTCTCAACAATCTCGATAGTCGGAAGCTTTTTTTCCATCTAGATACGCTCCTTTACTAAAATGAGGCCGTTTCCGGCAAACTTCTCTGGTATATAACACACCCATGTATACAATTTCAACGCTTAGAACGCGACGATCGTAAAATACTGTTATTTTCTCAAAGGGAAGACCCGACATGACAAAAGAAGGGCACAGGGCCCTTCTTTTGCCTTGCTGCAGTGGGAATCTGGAAAATTACTTAAGGCTGTCGACGAGACTCTTCACCGCGGCAACCGACTTATCCATCATTGCCTGCTCCTCGGCGTCGAGGTTGAACTGGATGATCTGCTCAACACCGTTCTCGCCCAGCACTGCAGGAACACCGACGTAGTATCCATTCACGCCGAACTCGCCCTGGAGGAAGCAGCAGGTCGGAAGAACCCGCTTCTGGTCCTTGAGGATAGACTCGGTCATGGCGATTGCGGCAGAGGCCGGAGAGTAGAATGCAGAACCGGTCTTGAGGAGAGCGACAACCTCACCACCCGCACCGCGAGTACGCTTGACCATTGCCTCCATGACTTCCTTGGCCTTAGCCTTATCCTTATACTTACGCTCAAGAAGTTCCATAACCGGGATGCCGCAAACACTGGTATAACGAACCAGAGGCACCATGTCATCACCATGGCCACCGAGGGTTACGGCAACGACATCCTTCACGGAAACGCCCAGCTCCCAGGCGATGAAGGCGGCAAAGCGGGAGGAATCGAGAACGCCTGCCTGGCCGATAACCCTGTTGTAGGGGAAGCCGGTGATTTTCTGGCAAAGGGTAACCATGGCGTCCAGCGGGTTGGAGATAACGATTATGAAAGAATTGGGGGCATACTGCTTAATACCCTCAGCAACCTGGGTCATGATCTTGGAGTTGACTTCGATGAGATCGTCACGGCTCATGCCCGGCTTGCGGGGAAGACCAGCGGTAACGATGACAACATCGGAGCCAGCTATATCCGCGTAGCTGTTGGTGCCCTTGAGGCATACATCAAAACCGTCAACCGGACCAACCTCTGCGATATCAAGCATCTTCCCCTGTGGAAGACCTTCGACGATATCAAACATCACTACATCGCCAAGTTCGCGCAGGGCGCAAAGTTGAGCAAGAACGCCACCAATCTGACCACCACCGATGAGAGAGATTTTCTTACGTGCCATGTTTTCTTCCTCCGTTTTGAATTGGGGTTATCTGCGTGATACAACTACCTTTAGATAGCATCAATAATTGCGTTCAGGGTCGGGCTAGGACGCATCGCCTTTTCCACCTTCTTCTTGTCGGCGTGGTAATAACCACCCATATCAACGGGCTTGCCCTGGGCCGCAATCAGTTCCTCGTTGATCTTGGCTTCGTTTTCCTGAAGCTTCTTTGCAACGGGAGCAAATTTCGCCTGGAGCTCGGCATCCTTTGACTGGGCCGCCAGTGCTTCTGCCCAGTACATGGCAAGATAGTAATGGCTGCCACGGTTGTCGATCTGGCCAACCTTGCGGGCCGGCGACTTGTTATTGTCGAGGAACTTGGCGATGGCCTGATCGAGGGTCTCGGCCAGAACAAGCGCCTTATCATTCTTAAAGGTAGTGCCAAGATGCTCCAGAGAAGCGGCAAATGCAGAGAACTCACCGAGTGAATCCCAGCGCAGGTACCCCTCCTTCACAAATTGCTGGACATGCTTGGGAGCAGATCCACCCGCACCTGTCTCAAACAGTCCGCCACCGGCGAGAAGCGGAACGATGGAGAGCATCTTAGCGCTGGTGCCGACTTCGAGAATCGGAAAGAGGTCGGTGAGGTAGTCACGAAGCACGTTACCGGTTACGGAGATAGTATCCAGACCCTTGCGGATTCTTTCCAACGAGTAGTTAATTGCTGCTACCGGGTCAAGAATCTTGATCTCAAGACCAGTAGTGTCATGATCCTTAAGGTACTTCTCCACTTTTGCAATAACGTTTGCATCATGGGCCCTGTTCTTATCCAGCCAGAACACAGCGTGCGCACCCGTTGCCCGTGCTCTTCTTACAGCAAGTTTCACCCAATCCTGGATCGGGATATCTTTTGCTCTGGACATTCTCCAGATATCGCCGGCTTCAACAGCCTGCTCCATCAGCACCTTGCCGTCCTCGGCAACTACACGGACAGTACCGTTTGCAGGAATTTCGAACGTTGTGGGGTGCGACCCATACTCTTCAGCCTTTTGGGCCATGAGACCTACGTTCGGAACGGAACCCATGGTTGCAGGATCAAGGGCACCGTTCTTCTGGCAATCCTGGATGATCGCCTTGTAGATGGTAGCATAGCAACGATCGGGAATCATCGCCTTGGTGTCCTGAAGCTTGCCTTCAGCATTCCACATCTTGCCCGACTCGCGAACGACAACCGGCATGGAGGCATCAACGATGATGTCGTTGGGCACATGCAGGTTAGTGATCCCTTTGTCGGAGTCCACCATTGCAATAGCAGGACGTTTGGCATACTCAGCCTGGATATCTGCCTCAATCTCTGCCCTCTTGGCTTCGGGCAGGGACTGCATCTTGTTGTAGAGGTCGCCAAGTCCCATGTTGGGATTGACACCCAGTTCTTTAAAAGTAGCAGCATGCTTTTCGAAAACGTCGGAATAGAAAACGGAAACGGCATGCCCGAACATGATCGGGTCAGAGACCTTCATCATGGTTGCCTTGAGGTGTAAAGAGAGGAGTTGACCGTTCTTCTTCGCATCCTCAATCTGCTCTGCATAAAACTTCCTCAACGCCTTCACGTTCATGAAGGTGCCGTCGAGAATTTCGCCTTTTTCGGCAACAAGTTTGTCTTTCAGAACGGTAGTTTTGCCATCTGCACCCACCAACTCAATCCTGAAGCCACCGCCATTCTCCATAACAACGGATTTTTCATTGCCATAAAAGTCACCAGTGGTCATGTGGGCAACTTCAGCCTTGGAATCCGAGGTCCATGCACCCAGTTTATGGGGATGCTTCTTGGAGAAGTTTTTGACGGAAACCGGTGCGCGACGGTCCGAGTTCCCTTCACGAAGAACTGGGTTAACGGCGCTTCCGAGCACTTTAGCATAGCGCTCCTTTATCTCTTTCTCAGCGTCATTCTTCGGGTCTTCAGGGTAATCCGGTACATTGTACCCTTGGGACTGCAACTCTTTGATCGCCTCTTTGAGCTGAGGAACGGAAGCACTGATGTTTGGGAGCTTAATGATATTTGCTTCGGGGTTATGGGTAAGATCCCCCAACTGAGTCAGATAATCAGGAACCTTTTGAGCTTCAGTCAGGTTTTCCGGGAAAGTGGCAAGAATCCGGCCAGCAAGAGAAATGTCCCGTGTCTCAACCTCAACACCTGTCCCCGCGGTAAACTTCTGAATGATCGGCAGCAAGGAATATGTTGCCAATGCGGGTGCTTCGTCAATGTCTGTCCAAATAATCTTGTGTGTCGCCATGTTCCCTCCTTTATTTTTTACGGCAATCCGCCAGAGGCTTGTAAAATGGCCAGAAGATACGTCACCAACTATAGGCAATTGGTGTGAATCAGCTTACATGAAATCGAATTAACCTTTTACCATAAAGTGTGTATACAGTATGCAAAATTATATGTACTGTCAAGGAAAAACTATTTTCCGTTTACGACAAAAATACCTTGAAGTTACACGCAAAAAAGCCGGGTTTAACCCGGCTTCCGTTCATATTCACGACTATTGCAGACGACGTTCTTGAGCAATGCGGCGAGCTTCCGCAATATCATCCCGCCCCGCATTTCTCGGTATCCTGAGCACCTGCCCCGGCCAGATTCTCTTCGGGTCGCGTATCTGATCCCTGTTCGCACGATAAATGAGCGGCCACAGTAAGGCATCGCCATATACCTCGGATTGAGCTGCAATCTGGGGCAGCGTCTCCCCTCGCTTTACCGTGTGAACAGAGGGGAGATGACGAACCTCCCGCTCCTTCTCCTTGACAGCTACAGGTTTATCGACTTTCTTTCGAGTCTCTCGCGCCTCCCTTTCACGCTCTTCAATCATGCGGCGCTTCTGCTCCTCAAGGATCCTCTGCCGCTCGGCTGCACGGCGATCCTCTTCAGCCTTGAGCCTTTGTGCTTCCTGACGTACTTTCTCGGCAGCGAGTTGTTGTTCTGCCAACTCTGACTTCCTAAGGGCAAGGAGATAGAACTGCTCGGCATCCGAAACCCGGTTGCGCTCAAGGAGCCGATCTCCGGCTTCAAGTGCATCGGTAATACTCGTAAATTCTTCTGCCCTAGCGCGTTCTCCCCCCTGCATCCTCACAGAAGAGAATTTTGTCAGGGCCTCGGTACGGTAACGTGGCAGCCCCTGAGCACAACCAGCAAGGCAAAGAGCCAGCACCGAAACCATTGCCAGGTTTCTCGTCTTCATTCACATTTCCGCTCTCATTGCTTGACGGTCACCTTGAGAGCAAGTTCCCTGAGTTGTTTTGCATCAACAGGGGAAGGAGCTTCTGACATGAGACAAGCTCCCTTCTGAGTTTTGGGGAAGGCAATGACGTCACGGATCGAATCGCTGCCCGTAAGAAGCATGATGAGGCGATCCATGCCGAAGGCAATACCGCCATGGGGAGGGGTACCGCATTCGAGAGCATCCAGCAGGAAGCCGAACTTTGCGCGCGTCTCATCATCAGAAAGTCCAAGCATGCTGAACATGAGGGATTGGACATGTTGCTGGTGAATCCTGATACTTCCCCCGCCGATTTCGTTGCCATTGAGGACCAGATCATATGCTTTCGCGCGGCAGCTTCCCGGATCCGATTCGACTTTCTCCAGATCCTCATCCATGGGCGCGGTGAAAGGGTGATGGACCGCGGCCCACCGCTTTTCATCCTCATCCCACTCAAGGAGAGGGAAATCGGTGATCCAGACGAATCTGAACGTATTCTTGTCCGCAAGCCCAAGAATTCCGGCAAGATGATTGCGGAGCTTACCGAGAGAATCGTTGACCACCTTCGGTTTGTCCGCCACAAAGAGAAGAAGATCACCATCTTCGGCGCCGAATGCCTGGTTCATTGTAGCGATTTCTTCGGCAGAGAAAAACTTGGCAATGGGGGAATGCCATTGGCCCTCTTCAATCTTGACGTAGGCAAGCCCTTTAGCACCGTAAATCTTGGCGAACTCGGTGAGATCGTCGATCTCTTTGCGGGAAAACCGTGCGCAGCCTTTAGCGTTCAGTCCCTTGATGATTCCACCGGAGGCTGCGACATCGGCAAAGACCTTGAAACCTGCACCCTTGACGATATCTGTCAGCTCAACAAGCTCCAGGCCAAAGCGTACGTCGGGGTTATCGACGCCGAAGCGGCGAATGGCCTCAGCATAGGTCATGCGTGGCATGGGGAGGGGAACATCCACCCCCTTGGCAACCGTGAAAATCTTCGCAATGAGCCCCTCCATGACCGAAATGATGTCCTCGCGATCGATAAACGACATCTCGCAGTCGATCTGGGTGAACTCAGGCTGACGGTCAGCTCGCAGGTCCTCGTCACGGAAGCAGCGAACAATCTGGAAGTAGCGGTCAAAACCGGAGATCATCAGAATCTGTTTGAATATCTGGGGAGATTGGGGAAGCGCATAGAAGTTCCCTTGATTTATCCGCGACGGGACGAGAAAGTCACGGGCACCTTCCGGAGTTGATTTGGTGAGGAAAGGAGTTTCGATCTCAAGGAATCCGTTTTCTGAGAGATATTGACGGGTTATCTGGGCAACCATCGAGCGGAGAATGAGGTTCTGCTGGAGCACCGGGCGCCGAAGGTCCAGATAACGGTACTTGAGACGGATGTTCTCAGCGACGTCGACATAGTCGTCAAGGGTAAAAGGTAGAGCCTTTGAGCGATTGAGAATCTTGCACTCCGTAACGAGAACTTCGACCTCGCCGGTCTTCATGGCGGAGTTGACAGTCCCATCAGGACGAGGAATCACCTCCCCTTTTACGGCGACGACGTATTCATTCCGGATCGCTTCGGCCTTATGATGGGCATCGGTGTTTTTCGCTGGGTCAAAGACGATCTGGGCGAGTCCCTCCCGGTCACGGAGATCGGCGAAAATAAGGCCCCCATGATCACGGCGGCGCAAAATCCATCCCATGAGGATAACCTCGCGCCCCACATCGGCCTTCGTCAGATTGCCGCAGTAATGACTTCTCTTCCATTCACCCAGAATATCTTCCATCGGAAAAACCTCCTCGTAGGTCGCTAAAATCGGGTAAGCATACTGAATATGAAAGAACTCTTCAAGAAAAACATAACTGTAAGGGAGCGGGAAGTTGATGCATTGGTGACGTACCACCAAAGGTCACCAGATTGAACGCAAAAAGGGGCTGGCCTTTCGGCCAACCCCTTAATGTTTTGGTGGAGCTGATCAGGATCGAACTGACGACCTCTTGAATGCCATTCAAGCGCTCTCCCAGCTGAGCTACAGCCCCGTTCAAAAGAGATTTGGTTTATACCAAAATGGCATCAAGAGTGTCAATACATTTTTCCCAAAAAAATTAGCGGGGGATTTACCCTTGACGCTCTCCAGCACATGTGGTTTAATCCGGCCACTTTTGCCGGAGTGGTGAAACTGGTAGACGCAGCGGACTCAAAATCCGCCGGGAGCAATCCCGTGTCGGTTCGATTCCGACCTCCGGCACCATTCAAAATCAGAGGGTCTTCAGCATCATTGCTGAAGACCCTTTTTCAGTTCTGAGGTGAAAAAGCCAGCCTCTGGCGAAGGACCTCGAAGAGAATTACCCCCCCAGCAACCGATGCGTTGAGGGAACTTACGCCTCCTCTGAGCGGAATGGCAACGAGGAAATCACACTTCTTCCCCACCAAGGGCCTCACCCCCTCCCCTTCACTGCCAATCACAATAACTACATTTCCAGACAGATCCTGATCATAGAGGGACGAGGCGGCACTGTCGGCAGCGCCGTAAATCCAGAAGCCAGCCTCCTTCAACTCGTCGAGGGCTTGGGCCAGATTGGTGACCTGGGCAACGGGTATGGTTTCAGCGGCACCTGCGGCGCTCTTCTCCACCGTGGCCGTCACCCTGGCGGCCCTATCCTTGGGGATGATGACCCCGTGTGCACCAGCACAGGCGGCGCTCCGGATGAGGGCACCCAGATTGTGGGGGTCCTGCACACCGTCGAGGGCGAGGATAAGTCCCCTCTCCCCGGATTCGCGCCAGGCGTCGATAATATCGCTCAACCCGGTATAGGGAAACCCCTCCAGCTTGAGTGCCACCCCCTGATGGTGATCGGTGCCACAGAGACGACTGATATCGCGCTTGTCACGGTTGCGAACCGGGACTCCCTTCTCTGCGGCAAGCTTCAGGAGCTTCTCCATGCGGCGATCGCTGGCATCGCGGGAGACGAAAAGCTCGAAGGCCCTCCGCTTGCCGCGCAGGGCCTCCATGGCACTGTTGATCCCGTAAAGTATCTCTTCTTTCACTCGTAGCCTTTCATCCGGCTCAGCCGGCAACAATCTCGCCGAGAATCAGCTCGGCGGCAGCGGCCGGGTCCGGCGCATCACCAATGGGGCGGCCGATGACGAGATAATCACTCCCCGCCTTCACCGCCTCCGCCGGCGTCATGACCCGCTTCTGATCATTGAGGGCGGCGAAGGACGGGCGGACGCCAGGAGTGACAATGAGGAAGTCGCTCCCACATGCTTCGCGGATGAGGGGAATCTCCCGGGGCGAAGCCACGACGCCATCGATGCCGGCTTTCCTGGCAAGGGTCGCGAGCCGCACCACCATGTCGGGGACGGTGTGTTCAATCCCCACATCCTTGAGGGTCTCCTCGGTGGAAGAGGTGAGAATAGTGACCGCCAGGACCTTTGCCCTATCCCCTCCCTTGAATTCCTTGTCGAGGGCCTCCACTGTTTTCGCCATCATCTCGTAGCCACCCAGTGCATGGAGATTGAAAAGTTTAACTCCCATGCGGGCCGCCTCCACCGAGGCCATGGCAACGGTATTGGGGATGTCGTGGAACTTGAGGTCGAGAAAGACCTCGCCGCCGAACTTCTGGATCATTCGCACCGCGGCTGGGCCGCAGGCGGTGAAGAGTTGCTTGCCGATTTTATACATCCCGACCTTGTCGGACAGCGTTTCGGCCCAGTACTGCACATGGGCGAATTCACCGGTATCAAGGGCAAAAATGACCTTTTCGCGGGCCTGGTCTCTCGTCATTGTGCGTATCGTCTCCTTGAATGGATATTACTGATTGAGAGCTGCAACGACGAGCCCCTTGACCGTCTCCACTGCCTCGGCCAGGGGGAGGAGAGAAACCTCACCGCCCTTGCGGGATTTGAGTTCAACCTTACCTTCCGCCAGGTTCTTGCTCCCCACGACTATCCTGAGCGGGATGCCGATAAGGTCGGCGTCCTTGAACTTGGAACCGGGGCGCTCGTCGCGGTCGTCAAAGAGAACCTCGACGCCGACAGCAGTGAGGGCACGATAGAGTTCATCGCACGCGGCCACGACCTCCGCATCCTTCGTGCTGACGGCCGAGATGATGCAGTGGAACGGCGCGATGGGGATCGGGAAGATGATGCCGTCGGCGTCGTGGTTCTGCTCGATGCATGCGGCCACGGTCCGGCTGATGCCGATGCCGTAGCATCCCATGAAGATGACCTGCTCCTTGCCGTCAGCGTCCAGAAAGGTCGCCCGGAGAGACTCGGAGTACTTGGTTCCCAGCTTGAAGACGTGCCCGACCTCGATGCCGCGCCACATCTCCAGGTGCCCGGCCTCACAGCGGGGGCAGGGGTCGCCGTGGACCACGTTGCGGATGTCGGCAATGAGCGCAGGGGTAAAATCCCTACCGATGTTCACGTTCTTGAAATGGAGATCACGGGCATTGCCGCCGGTGACAAAGTTTTTCATTCCCTGGATCGTCAAGTCGGCAATGATCTTGATCTTCAACCCTACGGGGCCGGCAAAGCCGACGGGAGCGCCAGTAACCCGCTCCACGATCTCCTCACTGGCCATCTCCAACTCTTCGCAGCCGAGAAGGTGCTTGAGCTTGATCTCGTTAAGGTCGTGGTCGCCACGCACCAACGCCGCCACCGGCTCTCCGTCAGCAACGCAGAGGAGGGTCTTCACCAGTGACGAGGCGGGAATGCCGAGGAAGGTGGTCACCTCTTCGACGCTCCGCTTCTGGGGGGTCTCCACTTTTTCCAGTTCCCGGGGCTCGGCATGCTCGGACGGGAAGAGCCGGGCCTCGGCCTTCTCCACGTTGGCGGCATACTCACAGGCGGTGCAGGAGACGATGGCATCCTCACCCGAATCGGCAAGCACCATGAACTCGTGGGACGAGGAGCCGCCGATGGAGCCGGTATCCGCCTCCACTGCCCGGAACTTGAGGCCGCAGCGCTGGAAGATGCGGCGGTAGGCCTGGTACATCTTGTCGTAGGAAGTATCGGCAGCCTCGGAGCTCACGTCAAAGGAATAGGCATCCTTCATGATGAACTCGCGGCCACGCATGAGGCCGAACCGGGGACGGATCTCGTCCCGGAACTTGGACTGGACCTGGTAGAGGTTCAGGGGCATCTGCCGGTAACTCTTCACCTCGCGGCGCACGAGGTCGGTAATGACCTCCTCGTGGGTCGGCCCGAGACAGAACTCGGCATCCTTACGATCCTTGAAGCGGAGAAGCTCCTTGCCATACTGCTCCCACCGCGTCGATTCCTGCCAGAGCTCGGCCGGCTGGACGCTCGGCATGAGAAGCTCGATGGCGCCGGCCCGGTTCATTTCTTCGCGGACGATCTGCTCCACCTTGCGAATGGAGCGAAGCCCCAGGGGAAGATAGTTGTAGATACCGGCAGCCAGTTTGCGGATCATGCCGGCACGGAGCATGAGTTTGTGGGAAACGACCTCGGCGTCGGAAGGGGTCTCCTTGACCGTGGGGATGAAATACTGGGAATAGCGCATTAAATGAACCTCTATGAGTGTGTTTTTTCCTTGGCCATCTGCTCCACCTCGGCGATCAAGGCATCGGCCATCTCGGCTTCGGGGACCTTGCGGACGATCTCGCCATGCCGGAAAAGGAGTCCTTCACCCTTCCCTCCGGCGATCCCCACATCGGCCTCCCGCGCCTCGCCCGGACCGTTCACCACACACCCCATGACAGCCACGGTCAGAGGAGTATCGATGGCGGCGAGGCGATTCTCCACCTCCTGGGCAACGCCGATCAGATTGATCTGGCAGCGGCCGCAGGTGGGGCAGGAAACGAAATTGATTCCCCGCTGCCGCAGCCCCAGGGCCTTGAGAATCTCGAAGCCGACCCGCACTTCGTCCACGGGATCGCCGGTGAGCGAGACGCGCATGGTGTCGCCGATGCCGTCGGCCAGGAGGATGCCGAGCCCCACGGAGGACTTGATGGTGCCGGAGAAGATGGTGCCGGCTTCGGTGATGCCGATATGGAGTGGGTAATCGACCCGTTGGGCCAGGAGCCGGTAGGCTTCCACGGTCTTCATAACGTCGGAGGCCTTGAGGGAGATCTTGATCTGGTCGTAGCCGATATCCTCGAGGATGCGGACATGGCCCAGGGCCGACTCGACCATGGCCTCGGCGGTGGGATGACCGTACTTTCCGAGGAGCTCCTTCTCCAGGGAACCGGCATTGACGCCGATCCGGATCGGCACGAGGCGCTCCCGGGCGGCCTTCACCACCTCCTCCACCTTCCACCGCTCGCCGATATTGCCGGGGTTGAGGCGCAGGCCGTCAATCCCCCCTTCGAGCACCCGCAATGCGAGGCGATAATCGAAGTGGATGTCGGCGATGACCGGGATCGGGCTCTGCCGCTTGATCTCACCCAGCGCCTCGGCCGCCGCCATGTCGGGCACAGCGCAGCGGACGATCTCACAACCCGCCGATGAAAGGGAGAGAACCTGGGAAAGGGTGGCTGCCACGTCGCGGGTGTCGGTGTTGCACATGGACTGCACCGAGCAGGGGGCTCCCCCGCCGATGGCGACATTTCCTACGTGAATCTGCCTGGTTTCGCGTGTCATAGCGGAGCATACTAGCCGGAACGGCCGCGGAAAGTCAAGAACGGTTTGGCTTCATAGCACGGGGCGACAGGACAAAAAGAAAGGCGGGATCGCTCCCGCCTTTCGTGATGATGCAGTACCGCCTATCGGCCTAGATGTCGTAGTACAGGGCGAACTCGAGGGGAACCGGACGCATCCGGACCGGGTTGACTTCGGCCTCCATCTTGTACTCGATCCACTTCTCGATGACGTCGGGGGTGAAGACGTCCCCCTTGAGGAGGAACTCGTGGTCATCCCTGAGGGCGTTGAGGGCGTCCTCAAGGGTCCCGGGAGCAGACGGGATATCCTTGAGCTCTTCGGGGGAAAGACCGTAGATGTCCTTATCGAGAGGCTGCCCCGGATCAATCTTGTTCTCGATGCCGTCGAGGCCGGCCATGAGCATGGCGGCGAAGGCGAGGTAGCCGTTGCAGGAGGGGTCGGGGGTCCGGTACTCGATCCGCTTGGCCTTCGGGTTGGTGGAGAGCATCGGAATCCGGATGGATGCCGAGCGGTTACGGCTGGAATATGCCATGTTCACCGGAGCCTCGAAGCCCGGCACCAGGCGCTTGTAGGAGTTGGTGGTCGGGTTGGTGATGGCGCAGAGGGCCTTGGCGTGCTTGATGATGCCGCCGATGTACCAGAGGGCCATCTGGGAGAGCCCGCCGTACTTGTCGCCGGCGAAGAGGTTCTGGCCGTTCTTCCAGATGGACTGGTGGCAGTGCATGCCGGAACCGTTGTCGCCGTACAGGGGCTTCGGCATGAAGGTTACGGTCTTGCTGTTTCTGTAGGCAACGTTCTTGATGACGTACTTGAACCACTGGAGCTGGTCAGCCATGTCCACCAGGGAAGAGAAACGCATGTCGATCTCGGCCTGGCCGCCAGTGGCAACCTCGTGGTGCTGGCACTCGACCCGGATGCCAACCTTCTGGAGCTCCATCACCATCTCGTTGCGAAGATCGTTCTGGGAGTCGGTGGGGGAGAGGGGGAAGTACCCTTCCTTGTGGCGCGGCTTGTAGCCCAGGTTCGGGAACTCTTCACGGCCGGAGTTCCAGGCACCTTCCACGGAATCGACCATGTAGAAGGACTGATTGGAGCTGGAATCGTAACGGACCTCGTCGAAGATGAAGAACTCGGCTTCCGGACCGAAGAAGGCGATTTCGCCGATGCCGGTGGACTTGAGGTAGGCCTCGGCCTTGCGGGCGATGTTCCGGGGATCGCGGGTGTAGTCTTCCTTGGTGATCGGATCGAAGACGTTGCAGATCAGCGACAGGGTCGGCACCGCCACGAAGGGGTCCATCTTGGCCGTGTCGGGATCGGGGAGAAGGATCATGTCGGAGGCGTGGATCGGCTGCCAGCCACGGATGGAAGAGCCGTCGAACCCCTGCCCCTCTTCGAAGGTATCCTCGCTGAACTCCGTGATGGGTACGGAAATGTGCTGCCATGTCCCCACGAAATCCATGAACTTGAAATCAACCATCAGCGCGCCGTTTTCCTTGGCGAAGCTTACTACTTCTTGTGGTGTCATCAAAACGTCTCCTTTCAATGGTAAAACTACCTGGCGTATAGTAGTGATTCTACAGGGCGTCCTCGCCCCGCTCACCGGTGCGGATGCGGATCACTTCCTCCACCGGTGTCACGAATATCTTGCCATCACCGATGCGGCCGGTCTTGGCGGCCTGCTCGATGGTCTCGACAACCTTTCCGACAATATCGTCGCCGACAATGATCTCCATCTTGATCTTGGGAATAAAATCAACCACATACTCGGCGCCCCGGTAGAGCTCCGTATGCCCCTTCTGTCTGCCGAAACCCTTCACCTCGGCGACCGTAATCCCCTGGATGCCGATCTCGTTCAGGGCTTCCTTGACCTCGTCCAGCTTGAACGGCTTTATGATCGCTTCGACTTTTTTCAAGACACAGCACCCCCTCTTGGAAATGGTTAAAAACTGGCTGATTATAGGTGCGTCAGGGTTCAAAAGCAAGATTCCAGGAAACCTTGTCCGTCGATACTATTCATGGGCAAAGCAAATACTTTGCCCAAAACGGCAGACTTTGTTTTCACTAACGATTACAATACTTTTCACAACAAAAGCACACTCTAATGCGAGGAACGGAAACGAATCAGCTTAAAAATAAGGCACAAACAGAATCACCATGCACAAATCAGAAGCATCGCACGAAAAATATACTCTCATCTCAAGCTTGCAGGCACTGATGCCGATAGGTATAGTACCGGAGTCCAAACCATGAGAAAGAGCACCCTCATAATCGCTGCACTCGTTATTGTCCTCCCCCGGGAAGGAGTCGCCGACATCTACCGCTATGTGGATGAAGAGGGAGTGGTCTGCTTCACCGATGCCCCCGGGAAGAGCGGTGCGACGCTGGTCATGAAGGAGCGGCCTGTCCCTCGCCGCGGCAAACGGAGCATACCCGGCCATCTGGCCGCCACCGGCATCGGCGAAAAGCCGTCACAGGCATCATCTCCCACGTTTTCCCCTACCCTTCCCGTCCACGGGAGAATCTCCTCCCTGGTGGGACTCCGCCACGACCCCATCAACGGCAACCTTCGCGAACACCACGGAATCGACATTGCCGTTGCCGAAGGAACCGCCGTCCGTCCGGTGGCTCCGGGAAGGGTGGTCTTTGCCGGATTGCGCGGCGGCTATGGCAACATGGTCATCGTGGACCACGGCGACGGAACCATTACCCTCTATGCCCACAATTCCGTCAATCTTGTTGCTGAAAATGACTCAGTGGACGGCACCTCCCCCATCGCCCTCTCGGGCTCCACGGGGCGCTCAACGGGCCCCCACCTCCACTTCGAGGCATGGCGGGGCGAAACCAACATCACCTCCACCTTCCTGGCTGGGGGACCGTCCATGGGGAGTGCCGCCAACCGGCGCAAAGTCGATGCCATCCGTCGCATCGTCCAGGCGGACGGAACCCTCTATTTAAGCAATATCCACTGACTCCACAACTATATCAAACATCTTACTATTTTCTCTCATGCCCCTTTGTCCTGCGCGTGGGTATGGCAGTCCACGGGTCATCGGGCCACGGGTGCTTTGGGTAGCGTCCCCGCATTTCCTTTTTCACCTCCTGGTAGGCCCCGTTCCAGAACCCCCGCAGGTCTGCGGTCACCTGAAGGGGCCGGCCAGCCGGCGACAAGAGATGGACAACCACCGGCACCCTCCCCCACGCCACGGTGGGGGTCTCGGCAAGGCCGAACATCTCCTGGAGCTTCACCGCCAAGGTCGGTGTCCCGTCATCTCCGTAATCGATAGGGACCCGCGAACCGCTCGGAACCACCAGATGGGTCGGCGCCCCTTCATCGAGGCGGCGGAGCAGATTCCAGGGGAGGAGCCCCTGCAGGGGAGGGAGCAGGTCCAGCGCAGCCGCGTCGGCAAGCCGCCGTACCCCGTCCAGGTGAGGTCCCAGCCACTCGCCAAGGGTTGCCAGGAGGGCCTCATCGGAGAGATTGGGCCATCCCTCGTCGGGAAAAATGCGGGCCATGAGCCGCACCCGCGCCCTGAACCGGCGTGCGGCCGTGGACCAGCTAAGGGCTGACAGGCCGGGCCCCCTCACGATTCCCTCCACCAGTGCGCTTCGCACCTCGTCAGCCGTGGCAGCGGATGGCCTGCTTCCGAGGACGAGGGCACCGAACCGCTCCTCTTCGCAGCTTACCACCCTCCCTTCCCGCTCATCCCAGAACACGTTCCTCCCGGTGACGATGCCGTCGGAGAACTCCCTTCTGAAGGTTTCCAGCGTCAGAGCACTTGCCTGGCGGATCAGGTCGTCTCCCCTCTCCCCCCGCTCCACCACATGGGCCACCAGAAGCGGCTCGTCATGGACCGAGCTTCGTTCAGAGAGAAGCGCCCCGCGTCCTCCGGCAAGGAGATACCGGCGCCCGCCGTCACCGCGGCGCAGCGCGATTCGATCCGGGTAGGCCCAGGCGAGCAGAAGGCCCACCATGTCGGCGTCCGCGCCGGCAACCGCATTTTCCTTCCCGAGGTCGAGCAACCTGCGCAGATGCTGGGCAGAGCGGTCGACGGTGCGGCAGGCCGCGGCATCCCCCCCTGCAAAGCGCCGCCCCTTCCGCCACCCATTCAGCACCTCAACCCGAACGAGCATGTCGCTTTCGCTCCGCTCCAACGCCGCCCCTCCGGAAGCCTTCACGAGGTCACGCTCCGACATGATCGCCGCCACGTCGCAGGCGAGGGGGCCAACGCCCCTCCCGACGGCCCTGGTGAGCATGTGGGCGAGGCGGGGATGGACCGGCAGCTCTGCCATCCGTCGGCCGACCTCGGTGATCAGGCCGTGGTGGTCGAGGGCTTCAAGCTGAACAAGGAGCTGTCGCCCCTCCTCCAAAGAGGATTTCGGAGGGGGCGTGAGCCACGAAAGGGTGGAGGCATCGGTCACCCCCCAGGCAGCCAGGTCAAGGGCCACCGGTGTCAGGTCGGAGGTGGCGATCTCGGGAGGGTCGGCGGGAATGAGGGTCCGCTGGGTGTGTTCGGACCAGAGTCGGAAGCAGATGCCCGGACCGACCCGGCCGGCCCGCCCTGCCCGCTGGGTGGCGGAGGCGACCGAAATCCGCTCCGTAACGAGCCGGTCAAGCCCCGACCCGGGATCGAACCGCAGCCGGCGGCAGAAACCGCCGTCGATGACCACCCGCACCCCTTCGATGGTGAGACTCGTTTCCGCGATGTTGGTGGCGAGCACCACCTTGCGCCGCTCGGCGGGAAGAATGGCCCGTTCCTGTTCGTTAAAGGGGAGGTCGCCATAGAGAGGTGCGATCAAGGGTGACGAAGGGAGTGCATCCCCTTCCTGCAGGAATTGGTGACAACGCCGGATTTCCCCTACTCCCGGCAGAAAGGCGAGGATGTCCCCCTCTGTGACAGCAAGGGCCGTGCGAATGGCGCGGGAGACGGAAATAGGGAGGGGGTCGCGGGAATCCTCGGGCAGATAGCGAATATCCACGGGAAAACTCCGCCCCTCGCTCGTAATGATCGGCGCGTCCCCCAGAAGCCCTGCCACCGGCGCCGCTTCGAGGGTCGCCGACATGGCGATGATCCGCAGCTCCTCCCGCAATCCCTGCTGCACGTCGCGACAGAGGGCCATGGCCAGGTCCGCATGGATGCTCCGCTCGTGGAACTCGTCGAAGATCACCGCGCCAACCCCCTCGAGGAGCGGGTCTGTCTGGAGCCGGCGAGTAAGCACTCCCTCGGTAACCACCTCCACCCGGGTTTGGCGCGACACCTTCCGGTCGAAGCGGATCGTGTAGCCCACCGTCCCTCCCGCTTCCTCGCCAAGGGTGGACGCCATCCAGCGGGCGGCATTGGTTGCTGCGAGCCGTCGCGGTTCGAGCATGACAATTCCCTTCCCCCGGAGCCATGGGGCATCCAGGAGTGCAAGGGGAACACGCGTCGTCTTGCCGGCTCCGGGCGGAGCCTGAATGACCACGGAATTGTGGGTCTGAAGGGAGGATGTCAGCTGAGGCAGGATGTCTTCAATGGGAAGGGTCATGGGAACCAGGGACCAGGGACCGGAAAAACCATTCTATGGGAAGGTTCACTGGCTACAGGTCACATCTTTCAGGTCTTCCAAGCCAATGCCCAAAAGGGAGTCAACCACCCTGACGGCGCCGCTGAGTATCGCGGCGGGATAGCTGTTGGTGACGGCGATGACGGGAATGCCGGCGCCGGTGGCGGAGGCGATGCCGGCAGGGGTGTCTTCGATGGCGATGCAGCGGCCGGGGAGAATCCCCCGGTCGGCGAAGGCAGCAGCGAGCCGCTCCACGGCAAGGGCGTAGCTGGCGGGATCGGGCTTGCTGGCAGTCACCTCTTCGGCGGTGACCATCACGTCGAAGGAGTTGGACAGGCCGAGGCCCGCCAGTATGGGGAGGATGTCGCACCGGAGGGCGCCGCTGCAAAGCGCCAACGGGAAGGTACCGTTGATGGATCGGATGAGTTCGACAACTCCCGGATAGGGAGCAACGCCGCTGGAGATGATCTCCTGGAACGCCGCGGCCTTGCGGTCGATAAGCAGTTCCAGTTCATGATCGTTCAGAATCCTGCCATGCATCCGGAACGACTCGCGGAAGGCATCGCGGTCGTCAAACCCCATATAGAGGTTCACATACTCCTCCCAGGCATAGCCGAGCCCCAGAGGCTCGAGAATAGCCTGGAAGGCCCGGTAATGGAGCGGCTCGGTATCGACGATGATGCCGTCGAAATCGAAGATGACTGCGGAAAGCATTAAAAAACCTCCGGAATCGGGGACCGGTGATCAGGGACCGGGTGAGGCCTGAAAAACCATTACCCCTTAATCTAGAACTTCTTTACCAGCATTAAACTAGCCGACGATCCGCTGACGGAAGGGACCAGGGTCACACTCCCCTTCCGCGCGTAATGGTCTGTGACGACCCGCCCTGCCAACTCGCCGATGACAGCGCCCAGGAGCACGTCGCTTGCCCAGTGTTTGTCCTCGTACATGCGTGAAAACCCCACAAAGGCGGCGGTGGCATAGGAGAGAACCCCCACCGGAACGCTCCCCGAGGTCCGGGTGATGACCGAGGCCATGGCAAAGGAGCTGGCCGTGTGCATGGAAGGGAATGAATCGTAATCGGAGGTGAACTGAAAGGGACGGAAGCTCCCCTTGCCGCTCCCCGTGAGGGGGCGCGCCCGGCCGACGGCTTGCTTCAGGACCAAGGTGGCGGCATCGGCGATGACCGCCGCCTCCCCCATCATGAGCCCCGTGTCCCGCCATCGGGGTGAATCGGCAAGGAGCCCCCCGCCCCAGACGGCACCGGCAACCCCCAGGTGAACAAAGGGATTGCCGATCACGTTCCCCGCATCGGCTGCCCGGTCAAGGGTCTTTCCCCTTGTTTCCTGCACCTTGTCCCGGATGTCAGTGTCGTATATGTAGGTAAGCCCGACAGCACCGGCAACAGCCAGGGTCTTCCAAATGGCGTTGTTGTCGGTCCGGAAGGGAGCAGCGAGAAATTCCCCGGTCTCGTCGCGAAGGGTTACGGCCTCGTCACGCACAAAGGCCCCCACTCCGTTGTCATCGGCTCGGGCAGGTCGCGCACCCGCAAGAAGCGTCACGGCCACGACAAAGGCCAAGGACAGTCTTCTCGCACTCCAAGCGCAGGCAGCAAGGCTCACGGCACCTGCTCCAACCGCATCGGCAACGAGGTCTCCGAACTCGGCTGTCCTGGCCGTCGTCAGGACTCCCTGGGCCACCTCCATGAGGGCGCCGAAAACGACGGCACCCGCGAAGGCCATGAGCCAGCAGTTCCGTTGGCACCGGCGGTACGTCACCAGAAAATTCCCCCACAGCAGGGCAAGGAGCCCGTAGGCCGAGGCGTGCTGGAACTTGTCCCACCCAATGAGCCCGATGGAAGGATGAGGCGGAGACGGGTCAAGCGAAAGCCAGATGATGGTTCCCACCCACCCCGCGAGGAAAAGGAAACGAAGGGAAGGGAATTTTTTGGCATTGTCGTTCATGTGGTCTCCATTCAAACAGTATCTCGCCGGTCAACCGCGCCGAGCCCGGGTTAGCGAAAGGGATTCCCTGATCTCGTTCCACCGGGTGCGGTCCTCGTCGCTCATCTTCTGGGCATATTCCTGGATGAACGCAATGAAAATACCCAGAAACAACGCCGTGACCGTCGACAATATGACGATCAGAGACCGCTTGGGCTTGCTCTTGTTCTGGGGAGCGACTGCCTCATCGAGCACCTGAATCGAAGAAGAATCCTTGGCCTCTCCCAGCTTGGCCACCTCAAACTGCTTGGTGAGTTGCTCGAATATGGCCTCCTGGGTCTTCACCTCGCGCATGAGTCTCACGTACTCAAGCCCCAGACTCGGCATGGCGCCTGCCGATAGCATCAGGTCATTGCTTCTTCCCCCTCCGGTAAGGACGCCCAACTGCCCCCTGAGCTTGGTAAGGGCAGCCTCAACGGCCTTCACTTCGGGGTTTTCGTTGGTCTGGTAGCTGCGCAACGAGGCAAGCTGCACCTCCTTCGAGACGATCTCGGCCTTGAGTTTCGCAGCGCCTTCGATCGTGGCGGTGGCCTGGTCGTCAACCTTGAAGGCGCGGTTCTTCTCCTGGAACCGCCGAAGCGCATCCTCCGCATTCTTGAGGTCGGCTTTCACCACGTCGAGCCGCTTCTCCAGAAAAATCCGTTCCGTTCCGGCTTTGGTCAGATTCAGCTCGACACTTTTCTTCCCCAGTTCATCGACAAAGGTGTTGGCCAACCGGGCCGCCAGTTGGGGGTTCCTGCTGTCGGCGGCAACCGTAATGATTCCGTCTTTGCCGGCCTGAATCTTTACCAGGCCCTGTAAAGCAGCTCGGGATTCATCAGGAGTCTTGGCCTTCAGCTCCTTCTGTAGGTCGAGTTTTTTGATCACTGCATCGGCCACCGAGCGGCTCTTCAGAATTCCCACATAGAGATCTGCACCACCGCCCAGTCCCCCAACGCCAGCCAGTCCCGCTAGCGCCCCCGCCTGCCCCATCAGAGCCGACAGACCTCCTCCCCCGTCTTTCTGGGGAGGGAGCACCCGTGCCGTGCCGGTATAGATATTGGGCAGGGTGAGACTGTACGCCGCCGACAGGAGCGCCGCGGCAACACACATCACGACAATGAGCCGTTTACGCCGCACCAGCACCTGGAGCAGTTCCAGAAGGTTGATCTCGTCCTCTCCGACGATCTGTTCATTTTTCATGGGATCAGTCATGTCGTCTCGCCCCTACAGCCCGGCCGCCACAACCACCCCGGCGGTCAGGGCAACCTGCGACAGGATAGTGGTCATGTCCTTGATTTCCCGCATCCAGGCGATCCGCTCAAGCTTCTGGGGCACCACCAGGGTGTCCCCCGGATCGAGGGGCGTTGCCAGGAACCCGCCAAAGGTCCAGCGACGCTGGGAATCACTCCAGCTGATGCCGAACGAGGTCTGATGGCGGCTGATGACCGACCCGTCGGCGCTGATGATGTACATGTCGTCTTCTTCGCCGTCCCGCGTGGCCCCGCCGGCATCCTTCAGGTAGTGGGCCACATCCTCACCCGGGAGATGGACAAAGGAGGTGGGATTGTAGACCTGCCCCATGACGCTCACGACACTGGAAACCTGGGGCACTTCGAGGATGTCTCCCCCCATGAGCTCCAGATCATAGGGAGACTTCCTGAACGTGTCCAGTTGGGCAAGGCGGATCACCACACGCCCTTCGGCCTTTGACTCCCGCAGCTTGGCCAGGCTCTTCTGGAGCCCTTCCAGGGCCGTGCGGGTCGCTTCGAGTTCCTCCTTGGAGGCCGCAACCGCCGCCAGTTCCCCCTGCTTGCGGAGGATTTCCTGCTCGGTCCGGGTGATCACCTCGTCCATCCTCTTCTGCTGCTCGTCGCGAACCGACTTCCGCTTGAACTTGGCCCCCTTCAGATAGGCCTTGTCGGTGAAGCCGCCGGCCCGGGCAATGACCGAGCTCAGGCGCTCCCCCTTGGCAATGGAGTAGGTTCCGGGGAATTTCACCTCTCCCCTCAGGGTCACGAAGCGATCGGTGGCCTCAAGCCAGTTCTCGATTCCCCGTACGATCAGGGCATCTTCGGGCTCCAGCACCAGATTGTGGGCCGGGTCTCCGGCAAGGGCCTTGCCCAGATTGATTTCCAGGCGGGACGCCTTGGCACTGTTGCCGCCAACAGCCACCCTCGTCAGTTCGGCACTCTCCAGGTAGGCGTTGCGCTTGGGGCTGCCGGCAGCGGTGACCAGGTCGCGGACCGTCATGCGGGGAAAGTAGTCATAGATGCCGGGATTTACCACCTGTCCGTTGATGGAAACCCGG
This sequence comes from Geobacter grbiciae, assembly GCF_018531165.1. NCBI lineage: Bacteria > Pseudomonadati > Thermodesulfobacteriota > Desulfuromonadia > Geobacterales > Geobacteraceae > Geobacter > Geobacter grbiciae. The sequence continues at coordinate 70,058 of NZ_JAHDIW010000006.1, forward strand.
GGACGCTCAACCATCTCGTCCCGGGAGAAAATCTTGATCGTATCCTGCTCCTGCAGTTCCACGTTGTCGGCCGGATTCCCCTTCAAGGCCTCACGGAGATTGACGGTCATGACCTCGCGGCGGTAGTCGGTGGGCGAGAGGCGGGTAATCTCCGCACTCTCCAGGTATGACTCGGGAAGAAGAACCGACGCGTCAGGAATGAGATCCTTCACCCGCATCCCCTTCCGGAACTGATAGGGGCCGGGGCGTGCCACATTCCCCGCCAGGGTCACCACCTCGCGCATTGCCTCGCGGACCGGGAAGACGTTCACCATGTCGTGATCCCGCACCTCGACCTTGGCCAGTTCCATGTCCGGCGACTTCCCGTCGGTCACGTAATCGGCGACCACCCGGGTACTGTTCCCCTCGATCCGCTCCACCTGAATCCGCCCCGTGTCGCCGGCAGCGGTTATCCCCCCTGCCATGGCAAGAAGCGCCGGCAGGGCCGTTTTCCCCTTGACCTCATAAATGCCGGGCCGCTTGACCTCCCCCGCCACGGCAACCACCGGCCCGATGACCGGCACGAAGACCGTGTCGCCGTTCTCCAGGCGGATATCACGGCTCCGGTCCCCGCTCAGGAACATGTCGTAGAGGTCGATCTCCTGGACCGCCTTCCCCCCCCGGGAAATCCGGATCGAGCGGAGGCTGCCGTTTTTGGATGGCCCGCCTGCCGCGGCAAGGGCATTGATGACGGTGGCAAGGGAACTGACATTATAGGTGCCGGGCACCTCAACCTCACCAACCACGTAGACCTGAATGGTCCTGAGACTGCCGAGAGTGACGTTGAGTTCGTACCCCTTGTAGTACCGGGAGAAGGCTTTGTTGATGGCGTCCTTGGCCTGGCCATAGGTAAGCCCCCACACCTTGACGGCGCCGACCCGCGGGATGGTTACCTCGCCGTTGCGATCCACCGGTGCGTCGTAGCGGGCCTGGAGGCTCCCCCAGACGTCGATCCGCAGTTTATCACCCGGGCCGATCACGTAATCGGAACCGACCGGCAGATTATCCACCGCCGGCAGGTTGGCGATGCTGTTCCTGAAAAAGTCGTAGCCGAACTGCTTGAGGGTCCGGTCCACCGGCGTGGGCTCGATCTTGTCGAGAAGGGTGGGGCTCTTGCGGGCAAAGGCCCGCTCCAGGGGCGAGCCCAACTCTTCCACCGGCACGGGCATCGCCTTCATTTCTTCCGAGACGAGAGCCTTCAGTTGGCGCTGGCCAGGACCGGGGAGCCCCTGTATCCTGAAATAATAGATCTGGTTGTTCTTCAGCTCCCGCACCCGGAAGCTGGTGGCGTCGCCCACCGGTACGGCCTTCAGATACTTCTCCGGTTCGCTCCCGTACAGCACCACAAACCGGGGAGGGATATCCTCGGCCTTGCGGCGCACGCCGGTCACGGTCCAGGAGAGCGACACCATGCCGTCGCCCGGCTCCGCTTTGAGCAGCAGTTTCGGCCCCTGCTCAACCTCTTTGCCTTCGTCCATGAGGCGAAGCCCCTGCTCCTGTTCGGTATCCTGCTGGTACTGGATCGCGCCTGGAACCTGAGGAGCGCCATATCCACCCGGAGCTGCCACCCCATACCCGCCGGGCTGCTGGGTTCCCTGAACGGCATACCCGCTCCCCGACAGAGGGGCTCCCTGCATCATGTACCCGCCTGCCTGCGGAGCGGTCTGAACGCCGTATCCCCCCCCCGGTCCGGAAACATCCCACTGGCTGCCGGTGTAATCCCTGCCGGCGCCGTTGGGCTCGACCGCCCAAGCGACTGCGGCAATGGCAAGCACCCCTCCCAGGAAAAACAGAAATGCAGATTGTATGGATCGCTTCATTGGTCCCTCATGTGCCGATAAATTCAGATGCTCAACGCGGCGTAACGAACATGGATAAGTACCCCGTTCCCACCCCGCCAGTCAACTCGAAAACACTCTTCCCGCCGGAGCCCCAATCCCCGGTGCGTCCTGATCTCCCTTGACTTTCCCTGGCGAGTTTATTATTAGCTTCTCATTCGTTACGATCAGACTGACAGGGGAGCCCATGGAAATCATTCACCACGGCGGGCAATACGGCGTAACCGGGTCGTGCCACGAACTCGTCATCTCCGAAAATGCAAGCATTCTCATTGATTGCGGTCTGCTCCAGGGACGTGATGCGGACGCCGGAAAGGGGAAGAAGCACACCCCTTTCATCGATTTCCCCCTCGACCGGGTCCAGGGTCTGGTCCTGACCCACGTCCATATCGACCACTGCGGCCGCATACCCCACCTCTTGGGGGCCGGCTTCCAGGGGCCAATATGGTGCAGCGAGGCCTCTGCCCTTCTCCTTCCCCTGGTCCTCGAGGACGCCGTCAAGGTGGGGATCACCAGGGACGAGGGACTCATCGAGCGGTTCATCGGGGCCATGAAAAAGCGCCTTGCCCCCCTCCCCTACGGAACGTGGCACAAGGTCGGTACCTGGGACGGCATGGATGTGTCGCTCCGCCTTCAGCAGGCGGGGCACATCCTCGGCTCGGCCTATGCGGAACTCCGCGTCGCCCGCCCATCGGTACAGGAAACAACCGCATCGCGACGCGACAACGAAACGGTCGTGGTTTTCTCCGGCGACCTTGGAGCCCCCTTTACGCCGCTCCTCCCCGACCCGGCACCACCGGAGCGGGCCGACATCCTGGTGCTGGAGTCAACCTACGGCGACCGCCTCCATGAAGGGCGGGAACAGCGGCGGGAAAAACTGCGACAGGTCATCGTCCGGGCGCTGGAAAACCGGGGAGCCCTCCTCGTCCCTGCCTTCAGCATCGGCAGAACCCAGGAACTCCTCTGCGAGATTGAATCTCTCATCGCCGAACACAGGAATGACGAGGCGGCCACGAACCTCCCCTGGGACGACCTTGAAATCATTGTCGACTCTCCCCTGGCCCTCCGCGTCACCGAGGTCTACGACCGGCTCCGCCATCTCTGGGACCAGGAAGCGACAGAGGTCGTCTCCCAGGGGCGCCATCCCCTCTCCTTCGAGCAGATGACGGTCATCGAAAACCACAACGACCACCGGGCCACCGTGGACTACCTCCGCAGGACCGCCCGCCCCTGCGTAGTCATCGCCGCCGGCGGCATGTGCGCCGGAGGGCGCATCGTCAACTACCTCAAAGCCCTCATGGGTGACCCGCGCACCGACATTCTCTTTGTCGGTTACCAGGCCCACGGGACGCCGGGGAGAGGAATCCTTGAGGCAGCGCAAACGCGTACCGGCACTGGGGAACATACCAGCATCGATCTGGATGGCGGCAGCTATCCCCTCAGGGCCACGGTCCACAGTATCAGCGGCTACTCGGCCCACGCCGACCAGAAAGATCTGGTCAATTTCGTGCGCGGAATCCCCGTGCCGCCCCGATCCATCCGTCTGGTGCATGGGGAGGAAGAGGCGCGAAGGGCGTTGGAGAAAGCGCTGGCTCGTTCTGTCACGGAGCAATAAGCCTCAGCCTCGGAAAGTAGGTACGATACCGTGCCGCATCGCGGGTCAGGAGTTCCATCCCGTCAACGAGGGCATGGGCGCCGATGAAAAAATCAGGGAGGGGAGATCTGCGAATTCCGCCGGACCTGCGATAGGTGAGAAAACATTTGCCCGCAAGGAATGCGGCCTCCCACGGCAGCGGCCTCCGCACGAACTCTGAGCCGGGCAGAGCATCCTCAATATCCTCCACCCGCTCAAAGCCGATGGAAACCTCCGAGTAGATTATCGGATTAATCACAAGAACTGAATTCTCGGCGCATCGCGCCAGCTGTTCCGACGACCATCCATACCACTTCTGGTCGTCTTCGAGCACGTCCAGTAGAACATTGCTGTCGACCAGAACCTGGCCGGCCATCAATCCTCTCCCCTGGTGAGCGCCATAATCTCGTCGGTACTCATGCGCACCGTTGCGCGCCCGCGCATGCGCTCCACAAGTTTCTTGCCACGCGCCCCCGTCCCCTCTTTTTTGCACAGATAAACCGTGTTCCCCTCAATCACGAACTCAATTTCCGAATGGGGGGTAAAACCCATTTTTTCCCGCACGTCACACGGGATCGTCACCTGGCCCTTTGTGGTAATACGCATAGAGATCATTCCTCCCGGGAAAGTAATACATAGAAAGTATTACCACAAAAACAGCTATGAGGCAAAGAGCCCCTCACCATCCTGCTCCTACTCCTCCACTCACTCAATACCGATACCGCAACTCCGCCTTGAAGAGCTGGTTGGTGCGGTCATTCCCGTCCTGCAGGTCAACATTTTCCACCTTCTCGATCCCGTATAGAAGGTTCATGTCCAGATCGCCATGGACCGGGAGGGTCCAGGAAATCCGGCCGGCATGCTTTTTCTCGATGGCCTGCATGACGCCGTTCGGATCAAAGTTGCCTGCGGCGTCCACCTTCACCCTCCCCTCGTGGCCCCGGTCGGTGCGGTAGAACTCCAGCGCCAGATTGTTCCGCGCCGAGAACCAGTGGCTGTAGCGGAGATAGAACTCGATGACCGCCCCCCCCTGGGAGTGGCCGATGGGCATCCCCTTATAGAGGTATCCCTCCGGGAATGTGCCGCTGGTGTAAAGGATGTTGTTCCCCTTGAAGAACTCGAAGCGGAGGTCGTCCCTGCCGCCGGCAGTGAGACGGGGGATGAAGAAGCCGGCCACGTAGCTCTCCACGATGGGCCAGAACGAGGCAGAATCCTCCCCGGAAAACTCGCCGTAGATCTCGGTATTACGCAGGAACGGCAGCCTCACCCGCATCTCCACCCCGGCGAGGTTGTTGGTATTGTCGGCGTTTGTACCGCCGACGATCCCCCGCACGTAATCGCCGAAACTGTTGTTCACCCCCGGCCCGCCGAACTCCTTCCCCAGATTGATCCCCAATTCAAAGATATCAACGGGCTTCACCGACAGTTTCGCGCCGAGAAACCAGGGACGGCGCTCCACGCCGTTGGTCACGGTGGCATCGAAGCGGGAGCCGATGAAGGTATACTTGATGGCACCGATATACTTCAGTTGAATGGGCTCGGGGCTCGATAGCTTCACCAGGTCAAAGTTCTCGGCATTGTTGGTCAGGGTCACCGTTCCGCGGCTCCCGAGCCCCAGCCAGTTGGCATCGCGTCCCACCTCCAGCTCCAGCCCACCGCCGCCGAGCTTCAGGTACCCCTTGACGAGCTTCACCGTAGCCCCGTCCCCTCCCCTGCTATAGGAAAGCTGCGGCTCCACCAGGGCGGACGCCACGCTCTTCACGTGGGCTTCGGCGCTGAACCGCAGCTCGGCATTATGGCCGCCCCGGTAGATGATCCCCTCGTTGTTCTCCATGAGGGGGGTCCCCTCGGTACCGTGCTGCTGCACAGGGGACGGATAGGAGTTGGAGGGGCGTAGCCCCGAGCCGATGCCGAACACACCGTCGTTGCCCGGGTCGTGGACCGGCCGCTCGTAGGAACGGGGTTTGCCATCCATGTACACGTACCTGACCCGGGCGCTCGACAGGGGGTTCACATCCACGGCCGACGCTTTGTCGGGCTCCGTGTAAAGGGCCGCTTCGCGGGGAATCTTCCGGCGCAGCTCATCCAGGAGCGACCGGGCAAACGCCGGATCACTGGAGCCCCCCCCCGCCTCCAGGTTCCACTCCGCCTCCAGCAGAAGACGCGCAGCCTCGGCCCGGGAAAAGGGCTTGATCCCCGCCACGTCTGATTGCACCAGTCCGAAACCGGCCAGCTTTTCAAGATAGGAATAGACGGGGCTGTCCAGGGGGATGTTGGGGGAAGAAAGTGCCGATGCGCTTGAAGCAAGCATCGGAAGAGCCAGGATCGCAAGCAAAACTGTGCGAAGCGTCCTGGTACCGGGAATAAACAATGAATCATGCTGGGACACAGATGAACCCCTGTTCCTTGAAATGCCTGTCAAAAGTAAAGGCCGACACAATCCCTTCCATGCGCATGAGCTCGAAGCTCACACAGTCCACCAAGCTCAATTTACGGCGGGCAACCGCAAGCAGAATAGCCATGGCGGCATTGTGCAACTTACTGTCCACCCACCGTACGTGCAACACCGGAACAATTTCCTCCTGGAATGCCCGAGACGCCTCAACTCCCAGGCGATGTTGCGTCAACGCAATGGTTTCAACGATTACATAATTTGTCGTTACGAGGATATCGTCGGATGAAAGGATTTCGCGCCATGCCCGTGACGCACGCGCGTGGTGGAGATCATCCTTGTCCAGAACCGCCAGAAGCCCCGACGTGTCGATAAAAACACTCATTCCTCGAAAGCCTCGGCCAGATAGGCGTCATGCTCCGCCGACAGATCCTTGACGCCCGAACTGAATCGACCGGAAACACCCATTGCCCGTTGTCGCAGTTCCGAATCCTGCCCCATGTGCTTGCTCCTGGCAAAAAAGTCGACCGCTTGCCTGATAAGTTCGGCCATGGATGTATGATTGGCTGCCGCCATTTTTTTCAGGATAAGCACCTGGGATTCTTCCAACTGAATTTGCGTTCTTATCATATGCCCCCCGTCAACATGCTTACACATTTCAAAAAAACGATAACAGTCAGCGGAAAGGATGTCAATGAATCAGGTCAGATTACACCGTCATTGGCGGTCCATCATGACTTCTGAAGCTTGACCACCTTCGAAGACGGGGGTGGGAAAAGATCGGGACGGACCCGCTGGAACGCAATGGGGGCCGGACCGTTGAAAGAATACTGGGGCGAGAATTCCGGGATAAGCACCCGAAGCTGCTTCACGATACCCGCGATGTCGGCGTTCCCGGCCATGGCAAAGAGAACGCCCAGATTCCTTTCTACGGCATCGAAATCGGAATCCATGGCCGCAAGAACCTTGATCTTCCCGTGCCGTGTCGGCTTGATCCCCTCGCCGTCGATGAGCAGTTCCTCGAAAAGCTTCTCGCCGGGCCGCAGGCCGGTGAAAACGATATCAATCTCCTCATGGGGAACAAACCCCGAAAGCCTGATCAGCTCTTCCGCCAGGTCAAGGATGCGGACCGGCTCCCCCATGTCGAGCACGAAGATTTCGCCGCCGTTGCCGATGCACCCTGCCTGGAGCACCAGCTGGCACGCCTCGGGGATGGTCATGAAGTAGCGGATCACCTTGGGGTCGGTGACCGTAACCGGCCCTCCCGCCTTGATCTGCTCCTTGAAGAGCGGGATCACGCTCCCGTTGCTCCCCAGCACGTTACCGAAACGGACCGTGGTAAAATTTGTCCGACTCTTCCTCGCCAGGCTCTGGACATACATCTCCGCAACCCGCTTCGAAGCCCCCATGATATTGGTCGGGTTCACCGCCTTGTCGGTGGAGATCATGACGAAATTCTTTACCCCGAAGCGATGGGCTGCATTCGCCAGCGTTCGAGTACCGCCGATGTTGTTGGTAACCGCTTCCACCGGGTTATACTCCATCATCGGCACATGCTTGTAGGCTGCCGCGTGAAAGACCACCTCGGGCTGGAACTCATCGAAAATCGCCTCGACCCGAGTCTGATCCCGCACATCACCGATGACCGGAATTATCCTGAGATTGGGGTTGTTTGACGCAAGCTCCTTCTCGATCTGATAGAGGGGGGTTTCCGCATTCTCGAAGAGGAGGAGCTTGTAGGGAGAAAATGCCGCCACCTGGCGGCAGAGCTCGCTGCCGATGCTCCCTGCCGCGCCGGTCACCAGCACGCGCTTGTTGGTCAGGTATCCCCGGATGGTTTCCAGGTCCAGCTTCACCGGCTCCCGGCCGAGAATGTCCTCTATCTCCACATCCTTGATCTGGGAGATGGAGACCGTGCCATCGATGATATCCTTGATCCCCGGCAGGGTCTTGAACCTGACCTTGGTCTCCTTGCAGCAGGAGACGACTTGGCGCGTCACCGCACCCTGGGCAGTCGCGATGGCGATAATGACCTCTTCAATCCGGTGCTTCCGGATGGCGGCCCGAAGGCGGCCGAGATCACCCATAACCGGAATCCCTCCCAGGCGCATCCCCTGCTTTGCCGGGTCGTCGTCGAGGAATCCGATGACCTGGTTTGCTGGATTTTTCTGCTTTCTTATTTCCTTCAATAGCAGGTTGCCCGCCTCGCCGGCTCCGACGATCAGCGTCCGCTTGCCGGTATGGTAGCGGGGGATGATGTAGGTCTCACGGTAGACCCGCCACAGAAGCCGTGACGTCGATACCATGGCAAAGAGCAGAACCCAGTCGAGCACATAGATGGAACGGGGCATGGCACTGGTATCATGCAGGAAAAAAAGGACAAAGGAGGTGATGAGCGTGGAAAGGGTTACTACCTTGAAAATTTCGATGCCGTCCTGTAATGAAGCGTATTTCCAGATACTGCGGTACATGCCCGAAAAAAGGAAAACCAGAGGCTTTACAAGCAGGACAACCAGCAGGCCGTCCTTGATAATTTCGTGGTACAACGGCGGAAAGGTGAAGTCGAAGCGGAGGAGGAAGGCGAGGAGGAACGACGCAGCGATGGACGCCGTATCGAGGGCGAAGACCATCAGGCGACGTTGGGAGAGCATGAAGGTGAATGGTTTGAGCATGGTTGACGGCGGTCCCTTCACTTGCTTGTATTTGTATAAACTTAGTGGGTCACACCATCGCGGCGTAACACCTTGATTGCAGTCAAAATCATTATTTTCAGGTCGAAGAAAAGAGAGCGGTTCTGCAAATAGTATGCGTCGTACTCGACCTTGACAGGTATGGGCAATTCATCGCGGCCATTGATCTGTGCCCAGCCGGTCAGGCCAGGGGTAAGCCGATGAACCCCCTTCTCGGTCCGCAGGGCAACGAGATCGTCCTGATTGAACAATGCAGGTCTTGGGCCGACAAAACTCATGTCCCCCCTCAGAATGCTATACAGCTGCGGTAATTCGTCAAGGCTGGTTTTGCGGAGGAATTTACCGATGGGGGTCAGCCAGCGGTCAGGGTCGCTGAGGAGATGGGTTGCCACTGCCGGGGTATCAGTGCGCATAGTGCGGAATTTGGGCATTCTGAAGATGGCGTTGTTCCTACCCACCCGGTCTGACCAGTAGAGTATCGGCCCCCTTGAGGTCAATTTCACCAGGAGAGCCGTCACGAGCATCGGAAGAGAAAAAACCAGCATCAGCAGAAATGACAGAACTAAATCGAATACTCTTTTCATGTGGGATCCTGCCCGTGAGACAAATTCAAAATTCAACATTCAAAATTGCCTTTGCGTGAATTTCGGCAGCCAGCTGCGGGAGTGGAATCGCCTCTATGTCAGGTGCAATTCGATAGCGTTCGGCACCAGGGTACACGACATATTTTTTCGCCGGGGCCAGATCGGAACAGGCCGAGTAAAATCCCCGTTCAGGCCTGGGGCTGAGGCTTCTCTTGATCTCCACAGCCCATATCTCCTCGTCAGGCCATGTCAGCAGCAGATCTATTTCAGCACCTCCGCCGGTCCGGTAGAAAAAACCCTGCGGAGCCCCAATCCCTGCCCCAAGGAGATTTTCCACCACAAAACACTCCCAGCTCTGCCCGACAACCGGGTGCGCCAGCAAACCCTCTTTATCCTGTATGCCGAGCAATGCATGCACAAGGCCGCTGTCACGCACATACACCTTTGGTGACTTGACCAGCCTCTTCCCGATATTGCCGTGCCAGGGTGGGAGACGACGGACCAGCATCAGATCAACAAGCAGATCAAGGTAATTAGTGACGGTTTTTACATCCACACCCAGATTGCGTGAAAATTGAGCCGCATTCAGTACCCCCCCTTGATTATGGGCCAGCATTACCCAAAAACGGCGCAACGCTTCTGCGGCTATCCGCGGGCCGAACTGCGGAATATCGCGTTCAAGATAGGTGCGGATGAAATCCTGTCTCCAGCGCAGGCTCTGGCGCGGGTTTTTCGCCAGCAGGCTTTCCGGGAACCCGCCTGCAACCCAGAGATCTTCTGATGTCCTCTCGCCTGTTTCAAGGATATTAAAAGGGGATAACTCAAGGTAGGAAATCCTCCCGGCCAATGTTTCGCCGGACTGTTTCAGCAAATCAAGCGAAGCAGAACCAAGCAGAAGAAAGCGCCCCGTGCGCAATCCGGCACGGCGCCCCTTGTCAATAAATCCACGCAATACAGGGAATAATCCTGGCAGACGATGCACTTCATCAAAGATCACCAGCCTGTCCTGATGATCCTCAAGATACAATTCGGGCTGGGCAAGCTTGGCGAGATCCTGCTCGGATTCAAGGTCCAGATACAGTGCGCCGCGCACCTTGCCTATCTCAAGGGCCAGGGTGGTCTTGCCGACCTGGCGTGGCCCCAGCAACGCGACGGCAGGTGAAGAGTCAAGCGCCTCTGACAGGAATGGATAAAGTGCGCGGGATATCATATTTGTAATTTTGGAATATCACTCCATGATTTGCAAGGATAAAACATGCCAAATCTGCTCTTTTGCCAGTCATCCAGAATTCGACATCCAAAATTCAACCTTGCTTTTCGAACCATTTTGCAGTCTCCTGCAATCCCTCTTCCATGGTAAACGGCGGTTGCCAGCCAAGCTCCCGCCTGATTTTGGAGCTATCAACAGTCAGAGAACCGGTCAGCCGATTGACCGCAGCACTCTTGTCAATCAGTTTACCAGCAAGCTTCATAAGAGGAACTGGGAATGGGAACAGTCGTGCCGGCACCCCAAGAGCCGCGGCCGTACGACGGATAAGTTCGGGAGTAGAAACATCTTCACCATCACTGACGAGGTATGTCTGCCCAACTGCGGCAGGATGTGTTGCGCAAGTTACCAGTGCATCAACAAGGTTGCCGACATAGATCAGGCTACGTTTGTTATTGATTGAGGCAAGTGGGAGGGGTAAGACTTTCAATCCAAAATTCAAAGTTTTGAATCCATAATCGCCGTTGACAGCCTTCAGCAGAGAGAGGAAATTACCAGGATTTCCCGGCCCATAGACGAGGGGTGCACGGATTATCACAACCTCCATGCCTGTCTCGGAAGATATCTGCCGCAACAGTTGTTCGGCTTCATATTTCGAAACAGAATAAGGGTTGTGGGGATATGGCGGGCTGGATTCAATGTAAGGGGCATCTCCCGAGTTGTCGCCATTGACACCTATCGTGCCCATAAAGACGAAACGTTTGACGCCGGCTTTGGCAGCTTCCCGTGCAAGGTGTGCAGTCCCCTCTGTATTTACAAACCGGAACTCTTTCAACGGATCAGCAGCACGCTCCCGCATCACATGCACACGAGCCGCCAGGTGGATAACCGTGCCAGCACCAGCAAGCGCATGGCCCCAGAATGTGGCAGGCCCAATTGGTTCGATCAATGCCTGTTCAGTGCCCTTGACAAGAGAATCGGGATTTTCAGTAACTAGAAAGGTTCCACGGACAGACATCCCTTCGGCAAGCAGACGCGAGCAGAGAAAACTACCTACAAAGCCGGTTGCGCCGGTAACGAGGATGTTATGCAGAAAATAGGTATTTGGTTGCATGTTGAATATTCCGCGGTAAAGCTATTTTTTCTGCGGCAACAATAGTAAAAAAAATAATGCTATTCGATCCCGAAACGACCTACGGAATGCAAAGACATTAAAAAGCAGCAACATTCTGTCCAAAAGAGAAAATCGTCTCATACGCTTAATTGGCCAGGAATCCTCCGCTCCGACAAGATCACCGATAAGAATCACCTGATTGCGATACCAGCCATTACTTGTTTTCCTAAATCGTGACAGTGCCGCTGTAACACCGCTATTAACACCAAACTCGTTAGACTCATGTTGTCGATACATCATAGTTGGTTGAGAATCAATCCACCAACTATAAGAATTGCTGCGCGCAAAAGCATAGGTAAACCAGTCGTGCAAAGCTACACCTTTTGTCTTTTCATAATTATTGTGTAAAAAATTAGCCAAATTACACGCAAGCTTTTTGGTAAGAACAAAAGTACAGCCTGGCCCAGCTGACTCAAACAAAAAATCCCACTCTCTTTGGGGCTGATCCTTAACAATCAATCTAGCTCTACCATCAGGCCAAAAAGCAGTAACATTGGAAGAAAACGCATCCGCGCAATGTGCGTTCAATTGCTCAATTGAATAAGAAAGCTTATTTGGGTTCCAAAGATCATCTTGGTCAGCAAAAGCTATATAGTCATATTCAGAAAAGTCAACATCTCTAACTAATCTGAAAAAGTTTTGGCAAGCTGAACCAAACTTGTATGAACTAGCTAGAATATGAATACGAGAATCATTCAATAAAGCTAGTAAATCAGTTGTTGAATCGGAAGAAAGATCATCGCTGACAAAAACTTCTAAGTTAACATCTTCTTGATTTAATATTGATTTGACCTGATCGAGACACCATTTCGTACCATTGTAGGTAGCAAGTAATACACACACTTTTGTACTGTTATTAGTCATGATTATAGTTTCATATACAATTTAGAAGCCATATCCTTGGTATACCAGCAACTGTAATTTAATGGAAACTACGTCCACTTATATGATTAGGTCAATAAATATGGCTCTTTAGCAGAATCTGTGGTGACACAGGGGTTCTGGCAAGTCGCCAAGTGTGTGATATAGCGCCACTTGCAGGCACTTGATGGTTCGGAAACCGTACGCTTTTCTGATAGTCAGTTTTGCTTTGAGGTTCAGACCCTCTACCGCGCCGCTGGAAAGTCGGCCTTTTGCCTTGAACCAGTTGAGAATCATCGGTTTGTGGTTGCGTAACATCCTGGCAACCTTCTTCATCGGTTCCAGGTCAGTTTGCATTGTCCTGATGACCCAGTCGTCGAGGAACTTGCCAGCAAAGTCAGACCGCTGGTAGTCCCAGAACTGCTGAAAGTCCTCGCGCAGCAGATATGCCTTGATTGATGAGAGGTTGAGCTTGAGCAAATCTCCCAATCGTGACGTCTGCTTCTCGGACAGATTTTCCGGCCGTTTCAGCAGCAACCAACGGCCCTTTTCCAGGACGTTCTCCTGCTTGGCGGCCTTGAACTCCTTGGCTTCGGTGCGCCGAACCTCGTCAATCGCTTCGTTAAACTTCCGCATGATGTGGAAGCGGTCGAGGATGTTCACGGCATTGGGTGCCCGCTTGGCGATAACCTTGAGATACGGTGCCCACATGTCGCTGCAGACATACTTGAGCTTGGCGCTGCGTTCTTTGCCGAATTCCCGAAAGAAGCGCAGTAGCGTTCTTATCCGACGTTGCGGACCACACCAGAGAAGACGCCTGACGCCGGCATTGAGCTGATAGACCATCGTAAGATACTGATGGCCCTTGAAGACGGCAATTTCATCAACACCGATTTCCGTAACGCCATCAAGGTTTCTGTTTGCCAGGCCGTAATCGACAGCATACTGCACCGCCCGAAAGATGCTGTCCCAACTGGTCTTAAAGATTTCGGCAACTTCCTTCCAGGAGAGTCGCCGAGCCCACCGGGCAAGATAGACCTGGTACGAGATCGTCATTTGCTCTTTGCCATACCCCCAGGGGAGGGATTCAACCTTTACCCCATGGATTGGGCACAGAACCCGACGGGGAGCGTAGCGAAAGAAGACCTTGAACGCCCAGATCGGCACATACTCGAACAGTCGGGCCGGTTGCGTGTCGTATGTCTTGCCTCGCTTGCCACATTCCGGGCATTCGGGCTTGCTGTTGCGACGAGCCTTGATGTCAATGACCAGTGCTTCTGAGCCGCCGACTTTCGCCAGTCGGCAATCTCCGTAAATGAAGGACTTGAAACGCTCGAACTTGTTCAGTACAGTCTTGATAAGCATTGCTTCTCCCGTGTCGGACTTGATCGTTTCTCGCAAAAACAATCTTATCCTTCACGGAGGGGCAATGCCCTTATTTTTTCAGCCAACTACCCACAGATTCTGCGGACGAGGCATAAATATGAGACTTCATCTGAATCTGTGGATTACAACAGGTTCCGGCAATTCGCCAAGTGTATGATATAGAGCCGTTGTAGGCACTTGATCGATTTAAAACCGTATGCTTTTCTGAGGCAGCAGTAATGCAACATGTTAATTTTGGGATAGTACAGCAAGTGCATTCTCGTAAGCCATAATATATTCAGACGAAGGTAGAAAATTAACTTCAGGTAGTTCCTTTGTTGTATAAGATATCATCTCAAGCACCATCTCGGATACTGTTTCATAGAAAATAGCGCCAGGATCAAAAAACTCCTTAAATACTTTACGTTCAAGCAGAAAACAAGGAACACCTAGCAATAAAGCAACGGCTATTGGGCGACCAAAACCTTCATGGTTAGCAACAGAAACAAGAATATCGATGTTTACAAAAAACTGCTCTAGCGTCACAGTATCACTATTAATGATCGAGATATTTATTGATTTAAAATCAGCGCAAAGATCGTGATAGTACTTGTTTTCATGTCCATATATATAAAAAATGAATTTATCAGTTACATTATAATCTACAATCATATGAAATAGTTCATCGTAATTTTTTTTGGGTGAATCCGTACCCACAAGCGCTACTTTTAGAATTGCCCCCCGTTTATAGTTAGATCTAGTTTCAATATCCAATTTAGATGGAAATCTATTCGGTGCAAACAAACATCTTTTCTCCTCAATGCCCATGCTTAGTATGGATGGAAGCATTTCAGATTTATTAATATACGCAACGCGACAGTTTGAACTTGCTAGTGATATTTTTAAAAGTAGTTTCTTTAAGGTTGAATACTTACCATAATTAAACGGATAAAAATCGTGCATTACAATTAACTGATTGTTTAAAAAAGGCATCGGGTGTGGCGTTGGAGTATAGATCAGCATATTAGTTTCATCTGCTGAAAACAACTCTCTCACCAAGCTTACCCAACTACATATTTTTACTGTAAGAGCTGGAAAAGTATTAATTATATGCTCGTACAGCTTAGGCCTGACAAGTATTTTTAATATTCTACCATCTAACTGTTTGATATAATCAAGAGCATAGAAATAAAGTCCATTAGTTGATTTTATATGATATAAATTAACGATAACCTTCATTATAACCTACTCAGTATAAAGTTTGCACTCATTTGCAAAGCAGATATTAATAATTTCGCCTATAATTCAGATATTTTTAAATATGCATTTGATAGCTCATTCCAATTTGTGATCCCAGATTCATTATGGTAGGAAATTGAATTAAGTTGTTGACTAGTTAACAATTCATTGTTTGATAGGAAATATAAAATCTTTTCAGCCTCATGACCTCTTTCCAGTGGAATGAATGCACTTGTTAATCCGCTAGGAGTCCATGTCCCAACGTATGAAGCCACTACAGATCCATGTTGAATTGCTGCCAAAAATGATCCACGTCGTTCTGAAATACCATCTGGATAAGGAAGAAAACAAATTTTAGCTTCACCAAGCATGGTATGAACCAAGTCAAGATCTGCATTTAAAGTAGTGATGTTCATAACTTGAGGATAAATAGCCTGAAGCGATTTTATATAATTTTCATAGCCTTTTGGAATTTGCCCAACTAACTTAATACTTAGATTTTTGTTTACTATTTTGCTCGAGCATATAACTCTAAGGAAATCTTCGATACCTTTATTGGGACGAATATGACCAAAGTATAGAATATCTATCGATCTATCTGAAATTTGTTTTATTTCTTTTGGGTTAGGAATATTGGAAAGAATCGGTAATACATTTGCTTTTGATAATATGCCTGGAACATGTTTAGCTAAGTTATTCAACTCAAAGTTTGTAGTAAATATAAGCTGTGACGATTTAGAAAGAATGTTCCTGATAAAAAAACGACTTTTCCATGAAAGACTTGAATATTCATGCAATACAGTAATGAATTTTATTTTTTTTATAAATACATAGTAAATTAAAAGCATATGAGGGACAAGTGACCACCCATAACCCTCGGCTGGATATTGCATAAATATTACGTCTGGCTTTCTTTGATCAATCGATTTAAGTATGAATGATAGTTTTCTAAATCTCCAAGATTCTGCGACATAAGGTGACCATAATTTACCTATTTCAGTGTCTAGTAAGTTTTTTGTATAATCACCAACACCACAAACTTTGGGGGGCAATACCCCAGTTATAATTAATATGTTTTTCATCTCACTGCTGTCCCATAGTTTAGTTGAATAAATAAAAGGCTCTGAGATCAGAATCAAAGCGGTTTAGTTTTTCGACAACCTGCTAAAATAAAACACTCCTATATGGGCTAAACAATTCTGGGAACACTGAAAGATTGGAATCGTAGGATGCATACGATATTACTAATATGTAAATTAGAAAAACTCTCTTCTCATATAAACGCAATTTACTGTACACACGAGAAGCTAATAGAACTTCCATAAATAGAAAATACACTGACAAAACCTGTATAACCATAGCACCAATAAAAAGTGTATAAATCATAATTCCAATTACATATATGTTGAGTGAAATATCATCTAACGAATTTGAATTGCGAGCTAATCCTCTTGTGAAAAAGAATAAATAAATTATTTTTTTTATCATGGATAATAATGATTGCATCTGTGGATTTACATTTTCTGGAGAGTATAATTTATAGTTTTCACCTGAATAGTTCGCTATAGTTTTCACAAGCCCAATATCAGGACCTCCAACGGTAATCATTAATAATTTTTCCAAGATAAGGTCAATTAAACCAATATAGTTGATAAAATATGCAGCACCAATTAAAGCAATTATAACCTTTACAGAAAAACGTTTCTTTGGCACAATTAATTTAGTTATTCCTATTATAGACGTTTTATGCTGGGCAAAAGCGAACATCATAATGATATAAGATTTGATCTTATTTTTATATTGTATTGAATAAATAAGAAATAAGAATACGAATGTAATCGCTATCGACCTTCTTATACTTCCCATAAAATGGATTGGTAAATAGTTTCCCAAGAAAATCAATTGACCAAGATGCGGATTATTCGATTTTTTATAAATGATATAGTTCACCAAAACGGTGGATAAAACTGTAGTTACTATTAAAAATATTGTGTAATTCCCGTTTATATTTGCAATAACAAAGTTAAGCAAATAAAATCCTATATCAAAATGATTATCATATGAACTTCCTGACCCATTTTTTATTCCTACAAAATATTCGTAGTACGAATTCCAATCTGTACCTATTTCCCATCGGAATGCTATTATAGCACTCATAAAAAATGTCGATGCTGAAAACAGTATAAATTTAAGAGCCTTATCTTGGCATAGACTGCTAACAAACGCAGAGACAGCAACAAATACAAATAGTAATATATATACTATATCATGCATATCAACCAACTATTATATATAATACAATCAACTATCATTGTTATCAATTCGACAAGGTAACATCAAGAAACTATAATAGATTGCTATAATTTATTCATATTCTGATAAACATTATGAAGTTGTGCCTCTGCTCGAGAATACGGGCGCATTAAACGCAACAACAAAAGAAAGTTTTCTAAACCAATGATTTTTCTAATTACTCTCATCATTCTATTAATTATAATCAATTTATCGCTTAGATTCGGATAATTATATTTATTAGATCGATCAGATTTCTTAACCACGGCCCTGTTTAATAAAAGTTTATGTTTAACAAGCTGACTATGAAAACTATGATTATCAGTGCTAAATGGGTTGCCGACATTGTGCCCAGACTCAACAGCTGAACGATATAAGCGACGATGAAAAGAAATTATTAGGCTGCCATCTTGAAATGATTCGTAGCCATAGGTCATGCCTAAAAACTTGAGGACTGTTTCCTTTTGTGCTTGGATAGATGCCACATATATATCAATTAACGACTGAAGATCATTATATATACTTAAGCCACTGATGTTATACTGAACTGCCTCGCCTTTACATAACAAAGTGTAGTCAAAACCAGAGAAATGCACAAATATAATTGGTTCCTGCTTACACTCATTATTAAGTAACAATGATTCATTTGGATCTAGTCGACGTCGTACAACTAGACTATCCTCTTCTGTAATCAATACTTCCCTCTCATGAAAATTCCAAGGAGCAATGTTTGTGCCAGAATGCCTTAGCACACAAACATCTTCGCTAGGGAAGAGTCCTGGAATAAAATCAGCCCATTTTTGGTCAGTAAATAAAGCGTCATGGCTGTCAATGAAACACTGATCAAGAAGCCGCTGCCTCCACCATCTAATAAATGTAAATCCAGTATTAGATCGACAAACCCCTATAAAGCCGAGGTTGTAAATACCAGTGGCCATAATCCCTCTATCAGACCGTTTGCCCTCAAGCGAGGATGGGAATAAAATGTGTGGGGTCAGCACGATTGAGGCATATTGCAGACAATCAAAAACGGGAGTCAGTGAAGAAAAAACTAAAATATCTGGATCTAGATAAATAATTTGATCAACATCTGTTTGGTTAAAAAGGTACTCAAAACAGAACGGTTTAATAGCAGTACAGTATTCAGTAAGGTTGTATTTAAAAGCCATCTCCTGTAACTTTTCAGGAGCAACAAAGTGCTGCATTACTACATTTACATCAATAGCATCAGCACTGAACAGTGCACGATTATCACTAGGAATACCATCAGCAATAAATGCATAGAATGTTATGTCATCGTTGTATTTGATAATAGATTGCCGCAACACCTGTGCAAGACCATAATAATTACGAGCAACTATAGTAAATATAATTTTTTTAATAACCATAGCTGGATTCAACCTTCTATTTGATGCCAAGCAGCTGGATAAATTGTTTGATTTGGAGAATCTGTGTTAATAAATTTTGTTGGACAAATTACTACTTTATTTGGCTGCTGATTTAACCATGCTGCCCACCAACTGAAAGTACTATTTGCAATAATATTGGCACGACAGTGAGACATAAGTAAGATATCTTTCCACGAATCAGTCTTGCTGTTACCGCTAACATAAACGGCATCCCTTAATCCAAGATTTTGCTTACACCAGTCAATATCGTCAGAGAAGACATAAAATTTAATCTCTAAACTTCTATGCTTACAATAAGTAATGGCCCAACCTATTGCATTCCTGTAATATTCAAGAGTAGCAATACCTCCAAAAAGATTCGAGTTTATCCCCTTCAAATAGTCCCCGCGACGCACGTGAATAGAAACACCGTAAACGGCATCAATTTGCTGAAGGATAGCATCGTTTACATCATCGAGTGGCGGGAATGAGAAAGCAGTACGCACAGCAGCTTCAGAAGGGTGAAAATAACGGGAGTCGTGCCATCCACCATAAAGTATACGTATTCCAAACCAAGGCTTTAGTAGTGAAGGATCGAATTCATAATTGTACGCTTCATCTATGACTTTTATACGGAAGAGTGAAAGTACAAAATCGGCCGTTCGCTTAGAGTAGAATCGGCGGGATATTCCAAGACGGAATACAACTCGTACAAATTGCAAATACCAAGGCAGTCCTTCTTTAAGACCGAATATACGATCAAGCTCGTATCCGTTGTGTTGCTTAAACGCGTAAAAAGCATAAGCACGCTGCATTAGTTGTCGCCTGTTAATGAAAAAAGCGTATTGAGAAAGCTGATTGCCCAATCCGTAGGATAATACGTGAATGTCCATTTAGTAAACTCTGCACAGAATCCTTAGAGATGAGTATTATATATATGATAAAACAATAAATTCAATATAAAGTGCTAATATAGTTAAGTTATGTTGTTACGATGTTGATGAAAAAAAGGTATGCAAATCGTTCAAAATATGTAATTTAAAACTACTTAATTCAGAAATGAGCAGTTATAAATGCCAATATCATAAACCGACATTAATTACCATTCGCATTATATTCACGTTTAATAAACTTCTTAGCTATAAGCGTAATTAGGACATTTAACGCTGCTAATAATTTGACAAGTAAATATGCATTTATTGTAAATAAATATGAAGTGTTTTGCCATAGTTTTGGCGCTATGACATCAATATTATAGCATTCCTTTATTATTCTATACGTGTAATCAGAATAATATTTAAATTCATCATTATTGAAATCTAGTGCTTTATTCAATAAGTTATAAATAGAGGGGTAATTATTACTTTTATCGTATATCTCTCCAATGTTTTTATAATTATCATGGAGAAAGCCAGCTGCATGATCAGACATTTGGTATGCAATAGCAACTATGCAAATTTTACTCATCTGAGCAGCATCAAGAATGGTTGTACCCATACCCACAAAAACGTCAGATTTCAAAATATATTCATTCAACTTACTATAAGGGACTTGGTCTATAACACTAATTTTTTCTGCAACCACTGGCTGCATGTCACGGATTGCCCTAAGCACAGAATCCTTTCCCTCCCCATAACCAATGATTGTTAATGATATGTTATTGTTAACGGTATAGAGTTTTTCAAATGATTTTATCAACCCGATAACATAACCCTTAAAAGGGAATTCGAATCGTGAAACAGTTAATATATTAAATATTTTATTTCTATTTGCAATTATATTTTCACAGTTCACTGATATGGGAAGCCTGAGTACTGTTAGATCATACTCTTCAGGTATCAGTCCGTAATAATTCACACATTTTTCAATGCAAGTTTCATCCATAAAAACTATAACATTTTTTTTCAACAAATAGTCTATCAATCCTTTCCCAATAAAAGCAATTTTCTTACTAACCATATAAGTGGAATACGGATGTACAATGTAGATAGTGTGTCTAAATTTACAACTATATTTTGATTCTGTTAACATAGAAAAACATTCAAAAAACTCTGGCATAAAATGAGTTATTATCAAACAATTGTCTTTTGAATTAAATGTCAATTTGTTAGATTTGCACGAATAAAATTCTCTTTTATTGTGATTATAAACATAATGTTCTATATTAATTTTTTTTATATCTTCTAGCAATGTCATGCTTGTTATTTCGTCTAATGTAAGAAGTATTGATCTGTAATTATTTTGTCTATACCAATTTAATAGACGAATGGTCAGGGTTTCTGTCCCTCCCATATTCATACATTTACAAAATATTATTACCGTATCTCTCATGTGTTTACGACCAATATACCGTCAAATTGCTGATATGTGCCTTCGTCCATTTATGAACTTTGGTATTAAATATATCATGGTAATCCAGTACACAACATAATTGATAAAATACCCTACAGTTGCACCTTTTAGCCCAACATATTTCGTAAAAACAAAAGTAAACCCAATAAATGTAGTGCCGAATAGAATCTCAGTAAAAATAAAGGTTCTCACCAAAGCCCGGCCTAACATTACATAAGCCAGCAACCAACTGCAAATTTTAACAACATCCCCGGAAAGTTGCCATGCAAACAACTCAGTCATTGGATAAAAGTCTTTTGTAAACAATATTTCAACTATCCAGTCTCGTAATAAATAAATAATACTAGCCCCACTTACAGTAAGAGGAAGAATAAGTTTATATCCTCGCAGGATTTCTTTCTTTATCTCTGTAATATCTCTGATCTCAGACAGCTTCGGGAGATAATAAACACTAAGAGTTGTTGTTATAAGCATCAAATAAATATCGCTAATTTTTGTTACTGCCTGCCAGTGGCCTGCACTTGTCCAACCGAATTTTGTTGCCAGATGATCCCGAACGATGATTTGGCTCGTTGGGCCAACAGCAGCAGTGGTAAGCGCCATGAGCATGAATTTGCCCAAGTTACGTGCTGCTATCAGGTCTATAGGACCGATGATATGGGCAACACGAAACCAAGCCGCTCGTTGGCACATTGCAAACGTGACTATAAAAACAATTGACTGATTGATGGCTAAGGCAACCAGCGCGCCATACAATCCCCAAACTTTGGCCAAGATGCCAGTTACTATCAACGATACCAAGCTTCCAGTAATATTTACCGTTACATAACGGCGAATATCTTTCTTACCGTTCAAAATAGCTAAAAGAAGCCCATTAAAAACCATAAGAATCAGCGTAGCAGCCAGCCAGAGGAATACACCTGCGTAGGCTTCATCCTTAAGAAACATTCGGGCTAGTGAACGGTGAAAAAGTGCAATGCCGAGTGAGGCAAACAATGAACCGCAGAAAACTATAGTTCCTGCAGTGCGCCATACTGTGTGCTGCTGCTCCTCATCATCAAAATATTCGGCAGTATACTTGGTTACACCGGTAGTTATTCCAGCACTGGCGAAGGAGGTTAACATGCCCATAGCATTCTGGAATTGACCGATAACTGCATAACCTGCAGGCCCCACATATAATGCAAGAACCTTGTTCAGGCCAATAGAAGTAAACAATCTAATTACAACAGCAATACCATTGAGCAGACTTGTTTTGATGAGATTCAAGGTATTAAAATCCGATTCATTGTTTTTATAACAAATTCCGCTTGTGCTTTTGACATCGACGGTCCCATTGGAAGGCTAAGCACCTCAACATGAATGTTTTCCGAAATTGGAAATGTTCCTTCAGAGAAACCAAGCTCTGAATACGCTGGCTGAAGATGCGGAGGGATCGGATAGTGAATCATCGTGCCGATTCCTGCTTCGTTTAACTGTCTTTGCAAAACATCCCTATTTTTGCACCTTAATACAAAGAGGTGCCAGACAGGATCCGCCCATTCAGGAACATGTGGCAAAACAAGATGCTCATTCGATTTCAAACCATCCAGATAACTA
Source organism: Geobacter grbiciae (assembly GCF_018531165.1). NCBI lineage: Bacteria > Pseudomonadati > Thermodesulfobacteriota > Desulfuromonadia > Geobacterales > Geobacteraceae > Geobacter > Geobacter grbiciae. Next base: position 92,711 of record NZ_JAHDIW010000006.1, read on the forward strand.
GCAGCAATCTGCTTACGCCTTTCATTCCATTCGTCCAGTTTTGTCAACTTCACTCTCAAAAATGCTGCCTGCAGTTCATCAAGTCGTGAATTATAACCTTTGATCTCATTATGATATTTTATTTGTGAACCATAGTTGCGCAACACCCGTATTTTTTTTGCTAATTGATCATCATTTGTGGTGATCGCGCCGCCATCACCAAAGGCGCCCATGTTTTTCCCGGGGTAGAAACTGAACCCGGCTGCGTCACCCAATGAACCGGCGCGTCGACCCTTGTAGCGTGCGCCATGTGATTGTGCAACATCTTCTACAACCTTAAGGCCGTACCGAGCAGCAATCGCATTTATCGGATCCATATCGGCGGTTTGGCCGTAAAGGTGGACCGGAAGTATCGCCTTGGTGTTTTTAGTTATTGCTACTTCAATCAAGACCGGGTTGAGATTATATGTAATTACATCTGGTTCAACTGGTACCGGAGTGGCGCCCGTATATGAGACGGCAAGCCATGTTGCAATATAGGTGTTGGATGGAACAATGACTTCATCGCCTGGTCCGATATCCATGGCCCGCAGAATAAGATGTAGGGCTTCAAGGCCATTCCCCACACCGATACAGTGCTTAACCTGACAGTACTCTGCAAACTCTGCCTCGAACGCTTCAACCTCTTTGCCTAGTATGTACCACCCCGATTCCATGACACGCCGATAGGCATCGTCCAGCTCTGCTTGCAGTTCAAGATAGGGGGATTTTAGATCGAGGAAGGGAATAATCATTTCTTCACCAAGGCAATAAACTGGTCATAATCCCTAATGTAATCTTCAGGTTTGTAGACATCCGAAGCAAGCACCATCAGAACTGCATCTGGAGAATATTTGTACTGTACGCCCCAGACCAGAGGAGGGATATGCAAAGCCGCGCCTGGCGTATTGAGGATATATTCTTCGCGACAGTTACCGTCATCAACCATGACCGAACAGGCCCCCTTGACACAAACCAGGAACTGGTGCAGTTCCTTGTGTGCATGCTCGCCGCGCACTTCACGACTCTGCACGTCAAAGACAAGAAAATAGCGTTTAGGGATAAAAGGGAGATATTGACCGAATTCTGCAAAGGAGAGACTGCCCCGCAGGTCAGGGATGATAGGCAAACGGACAAACTGCACGCCCGGAATTGCCGACTGACCAACAGTTCCTATATTCTCACCTACTTCAATCTCGGAATGCTTTTGCTGAGCAGGAATCGTCGAAACATAACCGGTTATTCGTGCTGGGTTCCCCACCACGATGGCATTTGGCGGGACGCTTTTCGTAACCACAGCACCCGCGCCAACCATGGCATTCCTGCCAATTGTGCTACCGGCAAGGATAGTGGCATTGGCACCTATAGAAGCGCCCTTTTGAATGACTGTTTTGGCAAACTCTTTAGGGTGTTGCTTGCTCCTTGGAAACAGATCGTTGGTAAACGTGACATTGGGGCCAATGAACACGTCATCCTCAACACGCAACCCATCCCAGATCTGCACACCACACTTGATCGTGACCCGATCACCGATAACTACGGCATTTTCAATGAAACAATGTGAACAGATATTACAATCTGAACCAATCACAGCACCCGGCAACACCACTACATACTGCCAGATACTGGTGCCCTGGCCGATCTGCTTTGCCTGCACGTCGGAAAGTGGATGGATTTTCAAAAGACACTCCCACAAAGTATTATTGTCAGTTCTCATTATGCTGTCATGAGGGAAATGAGGAGGAAATGGGAGGAAATGAGGGGGGGAAACGAGGGACTCTCTCCATTTTTTCCGACAATAAAGAGGGAGATGAGGAGATGAGGGACACTCCCCATATTTCTCATTGCCACATGTCCGCTTTTGCTACGTGCTACGTCATATAGAAACGGGCAGCACGCGGAAAAACGTACCCTCAATCCACACCTGTTATCCTTCCTTCACCCAACACACCCCATGATGCGCCTCGGCGTCGCACCGGTGGGCGGAAAGATCAGCTGCAACGGCGCTGATCTTCTTGTTCAGAGTCTCGATCTTCAGGTCAACAAGATCAAAACGATCATCAGTCTGGGGGAAATGAGGGGAAATGAGGAGGGGAAATGAGGGACACTCCCCATATTTCCCGGCAAAAAAAGCTCCCACTTCGCCCTTCACTCGGAAAATAACAGCATCATCTTACTTGCCGGTTTTCAGAAAATCTTCAGGATCTATTTCAGCCTGTTTCAGTATCGCCCTAAGAGTCCCTTCAGGCATGTCGCCGGCGTGGTTCGGAATCGTCGTATACTTGTCTTTATCAGGGTTGTACCAAATCTCGTGACTCCCTGCCGCCTGTCGATCGAAAACGAATCCGAAGGCCTTGAGACGTTTGATAATCTCACGATAACGAAATCCCGACAGGCGCCCCATATCAGTTTCCGACTACCAAATCCAGATCAAAACTCTTTCTGATGGGTTTCAGCTTTATGGTTTTTTTTCGTTCCGTCTGCGCTTCAATCAAGCGTCGTGCCACGTCACGAGCAATTTCCAATGTTTCACTGACGGTACGACCTTGGACAACGAGTCCCTGAATGTCATCTGACGTCGCTAGATACACCCCTTCAGGCAATTTCTCGATATGAATCTGAATCATGCGTTCCATGATACTTGACCTTTCCGGTGCCCCTTCGTAACGGTTCTGGATCCATTTCAGAGAACTGGCAGCTGCGGAGCCCCCCCCTACCCTTCCTTCACCCGATACACTCCATGATGCGCCTCGGTGTGTCGGCCCTGTGGGCGGAAAGGTAGGCCGCAACGGCGTCGATCCCAGATGATGTTGGTGATGTCAGCTACCAGCAGCTCGCGGTCAAACATAAATAGCATCCTGTTCAATCCGCTTTTTGAGCATGCTGTTCATATGAGGACGCAGTCGTACCACATCGACCTTTCCTCCGAACTCCTCTTCAACCGCTTGTTTGATGCCGATCAGATTGTATAAGTCTGGTTTCTCAAGTTCTACGACAAGATCAATATCACTTTCATCAGTGGCCGTACCGCGGGCAAATGAGCCAAAGACACCTAGTTTCTGTATGGTAAATTCCTGGCGAAAATCTGTTTTCTTGCTCTGCAAAAAAGCTAAAAGTTCTTCTTTTGTCGGTCTCATAACATCTCCGCAACCTTTGATCAATTAGGAGAATGAGAGGCACTTCCACTCTTTCCCTATTACCCTTCCTTCACCCGATACACCCCATGATGCGCCTCGGTGTCGGCGCGGTGGGCGGCAAGGTCGGTAGCAACAGCATCGAGCTTGACCTCCAATCGGTCCATCCGTCCTTCCAATCGGTCCATCCGCCCTTCCAGGCGGTCGGCCTTTTCGTTCAGCATCTGATGTCCCTCAACGACGATGTCGAGTTTGTGCTGAAAACTCTCATTCAGTATGCCGATCTGATGCTTAAACAGCTCCTCTATCTTTTTCAGGTCAATTTCGTCAAGTGCCATTTATCATCTCCATTGTGCCAGATGCCGGTTTAAAGCCCGGGAATTACCCTTACTTCACCCGATACACCCCGTGATGGACCGCAGTGTCGGCCCGGTGGACGCAAAGATCGGCAAATACAACATCTACTTTGACATCCGACGTATCAACCTTGGTGTCAAGACGATCCATCCGGGTTCCCAGTCGGTCTACCTTCTCCACAATCATCTGCTGTCCTTCAACCACCAGATCGAGCTTGCTCTGACAATCTTCAGAAAAGAACACCAATGTGATGCTTGAACTGTTCCTCAATCCTTCTGACCGAATCGTTATCCATGATGCAATATTCTCTTCCAACTGCTCTTGAGCAATTTAATCAACCAACTAACCCCATTGACTTACGAATATGTTGCAGGAAGATATCTACATCATTCAGGCTGTTCATTATCGCGCCACAAATTACTTCCTGATCAATCTTTTCATAGTCATGGGCGAGAAAGTTACGGAAACCGGCAATACTCGCAAAACGATAAGCGAAGTCCTCATCAAGTACCTTGCTCTCACCGAGGATATCGAACGATTCCGCATAAGACTGAGGGAGTCGTAACCCTTTATGCTTTATTACCAACTCTGCCAGCACGATGCAACCATCAGAAAGCAGATAGAGATAGTGGAGCAATGCACCGCGATATATCGGATCAACAGCAAATTTGCGACTGCAATCATCCTTGATTGCGCGAATTATAGAAAGATGTTCGTTGATTCTTCCTATCTTCTGCCGTATGCGCTCCACTAAACCCCCATGGCGTATCGACGCTGAAATTTGAAATCCGTGCACCTATGGAGAACCTTGAGCTCAAAGTCGTCTCGGGCATCATGGTCGGTCACGTAGAGAAGTTTCCCATTCCGGAGAATCTCATCATTCAAGATAAGATTGCCTGAAAGCCCCATCATCATCAAATCGATATCGTTTCTGTTCAGTTTTCGGCACAGGTCTGCGTATAGATGAAATTTCAGTGTTGCTCCACTCACTTTATCCGTGTTGCGCGGCAACACTGCAATATCAATATCGCTTAAAGAGGATGTCAGCCCACTGGCAGTCGAACCGAAAAGATAGGCGGCGACAATCTCGTCATGGTATTTTGCGAAAATCGGTGCAAGCTCAGTCTTCAACTGTTCCATATCGCAATCCATCAAGTTGACCGGCGGGAATCCTTGCTCACATTTTCCACATACCACTGATACGTCCGCCCTATCCTTCTGACCGAATCGTTATCCAAAATTACTACTGTCCGGTAAACTTTGATTGTACAGCTGTAACTTGTTGAACTTTATTGCTCTTTGGCACAATTGTTCTTTTTTCGACATGAATTCGTTCTGGGTGTAGCCTTCCTCCCTTTACAGGAGGGGAGCAATGCACACCGGTCCGACCGTTTTCAAACAACTTCTGCAGTTTCTGCCCCGGTACGAATTCAATCTCTGCGTTCGCCGACACCGTGGCGAGTATCGGGAGAAGAAGTTCTCGACCTATGACCAGTTCCTCTGCCTGGCTTATGCCCAGATGGCTGGCCGTGAGAGCTTGCGGGATATCGAGACCTGCCTGAACTCCCACCAGGAGAAGCTGTACCACATCGGCTTTCGTGGTGATGTCTCCCGCACGACCCTTGCCGACGCGAACGAGCGCAGGGACTGGCGTATCTTCCAAGACTTCGGTCATGTACTGATCGGCATAGCTCAGCAGCTGTACCAGGCTGATGCCATCGCCGTTGAGCTTACGCAACCGCTCTACGCCTTTGACTCGACCACTATCGACCTGTGCCTTACGCTGTTCCCATGGGCCGAGTTCCGCAAAACCAAGGCGGCGGTCAAGATGCATACGCTCATTGATCTGCGTGGTCCCATTCCAACCTGGGTCACTATTACCACTGGCAAGGTCCACGATGTCAGGATGCTGGACCATCTGCCGGTTGCAAAGGATGCCATTTACACGATGGACAGAGGGTATGTCGATTTTGCCCGGCTCCACTCCATCCACAAGCAGGGAGCATTCTTCGTAGTTCGGGCAAAGGACAACCTGAAATGCCAGCGGTTATATTCCCATCCGAAGGACAAGGAATCAGGTGTACGGGCAGACCAGATTATCACCCTGGTGACGCAGAAGTCGAAAAAGGGGTATCCGGAGAAACTGCGCCGGGTCAGCTATGTTGACAAAGAACGGAACAAGCGACTCGTATTTCTCACGAACAACTTCGAGATTCCGGCAGCGACGGTGGCTGCGATTTACAAGCAGCGCTGGCAGGTGGAGCTGTTTTTCAAATGGATCAAACAGCACCTGCGGATCAAGTCGTTCATCGGAACGTCAGTCAATGCCGTGAAGAGCCAGATATGGGTTGCCTTGTGCATCTATCTGCTGGTGGCGATCACGAAAAAGAAGTTGGGGGTTCCGTGTTCGCTCTACACTTTTCTACAGATTCTGGAGGTCAACTTGTTCGAGAAAAAGCCCATTTCATCGCTGGTTGCGGAGGCTCTCAAGCGAAATGCTGATTATCCTGAGCGCAACCAACTGAACTTATTCAACTATTAACCGGACAGTAGTGATCCAAAATAGGAAATTCTCTCATTCTCGCAAAAGCGTTTACGCTTTATCACTCACTTCCTGCACAGGCGACATGAGGAACTCCGTCACAAACCGGTACTGTTCATTTCTGACAAGTTCTAAAATCCGGCCCATGTCGATATTCATGTAGTCATGGACTAGCCGGTTACGCAATCCTATGGTGGCATTCCACGCAGCAAGGGAGCTGACCTTGATCACCCCCAGGTCAGCCAGGGCATGAAAGCTGTCATATGCCGATACAGGCACCTGCTTTCCGCTTGCCTTGAGCAACTGCTTTGCCTTGCCGATGGCATTCTCTACAAGCACCTGTATGGCATGGAGTACACCGTTCTCTTCAAGACGTGACAGGGGCCTTTCAGAAAGCAAAATAGCACGGGCCTCATCCAGCAGCGCCGTTTGTTCCTGGGCGATATATGCCGTTTCAGCCTGGTACAGGTCAAGCCGCATAGGTCTGCTCCCAGTAGTAATCTTCAAGATCGCGCCAGGTTCGTCGGAGAAAATGCTGCCAGGGAAGTCCGTCTTCCCCTTTAAGAGGGATCCCCTCTTCTGCGACCACAGCGCGCATGGCCAAGCGGGCCGAGGGGAGGTCGATCAGGTCGACGGTGTCTTCTGTTATACCAAGGATGGACGCCAGCCGCCTTCGGAGGCTTTCGGTTCGCCCCAGGTGCCCAAGAAGGGAAACATCCCGATCCCACTGAATAGCGATGTCCCAGTCGCTTTCCAAGCCTCGGCGGCCCGTTGCCCCACTCCCGATCAGTACTGCCAGTTCTAGCAGCGGTTCATCCTCGAGCGCCGCCCTCAAGGTATCTACGACAGATGCAGAAAGATCGGATCGCAACGTTCGACTTCCTCACTTTGCGTAATTTTCCACATACCACTGATACGTGCGCCGAATCCCCTCTTCAAGCTCCACCCTGTGCCGCCATCCTAGACCGTGCATCCGTGAGATGTCTTGAAGCTTGCGGGGAGTTCCATCGGGTTTTGATGCATCGAATACCAGGTCGCCGGAAAACCCGACTACATTACGGACTGTTTCTGCCAGTTCACGGATGGTGACATCATGCCCCGTGCCGAGATTCACGAAACACGGCTTGGGGTAGCTCAACAGCTCCGAAGCAAGCTGATCATCCGTTAAATCCATGACATGAAGACACCCCTCCGCCATGTCATCAACATAGAGCAGCTCCCGGCGAGGTGTGCCGCTTCCCCAGACAACAACCGATGAAGCGTTCTGCCTCTTGGCTTCGTGGAACCGCCGGATCAGCGCGGGGAGGACATGGCTGTTCTCGGGGTGGAAGTTGTCGCCGGGACCATAGAGATTGGTAGGCATGACTGCTACAAATTTGGTGCCATATTGTCGGTTGTAGGATTCGCACATCTTGATGCCGGCAATTTTCGCTATGGCGTAGGGCTCGTTGGTGGGTTCCAGGGGACCGGTCAGGAGATGCTCCTCTTGCATGGGCTGCGGTGCGTGCTTCGGATAGATGCAGGATGAGCCGAGGAAGAGGAGCCGTTTGACGCCGTTCAGCCAGGCGTGGTGAATGACGTTGTTCTGAATCATCAGGTTGGTGTAGATGAAGTCGGCAGGATAGGTGTTATTGGCATGGATGCCGCCGACCTTGGCAGCAGCAAGGAATACGTAGTCGGGTTTTTGACTTGCAAAGAAGTCCGCCACGGCCTGCTGATGGGCCAGGTCAAGTTCCCTCTTCTCGGGAAGCAAGAGATTGACATACCCACGGGACCGCAATTGCCTGACAAGTGCGGAACCCACGAGCCCATGGGACCCGGCAACGAAGATTCGCGAATCCTTATTCATGGTGGTCAAACGCCTTGTAGCCGTGTTTCTTTACCAACTCATCACGTTCGGCGGCTCTCAGGTCCTCGCGCACCATCTCGGACACCAGTTCCCTGAAACTGATTTTTGGAGCCCACCCCAGTTTCTCCCTGGCCTTGGCCGCGTCGCCCAGGAGGGTCTCCACCTCGGTGGGGCGGAAATAGCGCGGATCGACCTTGACCATGACCTTGCCGGAGTGATCGGTTCCGGTCTCATTGACTCCCGCCCCTTGCCACGCTATCTTCATCCCCAACTCTTCGGCAGCGGCGTTGACAAAGTCACGGACGCTGTACTGGATACCGGTGGCAATGACCCAGTCTTCAGGCTCATCCTGCTGCATCAGGAGCCACTGCATTTCAACATAATCCCGGGCATGCCCCCAGTCGCGCTTTGCGTCAAGGTTGCCCAGATAGAGGCACTCCTGCAATCCCAGCTTGATGCGAGCCAAGGCGCGGGTAATCTTGCGGGTGACGAAGGTCTCCCCCCTCACCGGTGATTCGTGATTGAACAGGATGCCGTTGCAGCCATAGATACCGTATGATTCGCGGTAGTTGACGGTGATCCAGTAGGCGTAGAGCTTGGCAACGGCATAGGGAGAGCGGGGGTAGAAGGGGGTCGTCTCTTTCTGGGGGATTTCCTGAACCAGACCGTACAGTTCGGACGTTGATGCCTGGTAAAAGCGGGTCTTCTTTTCCAGGCCGAGGATGCGAATCGCTTCGAGGATCCGCAGGGGGCCGATGGCATCGGCATTGGCGGTGTATTCCGGCGTTTCAAACGATACCGCCACGTGGGATTGTGCTGCCAGATTGTATATCTCGTCGGGTTGGACCGACTGGATGATTCTGATCAGGTTGGTGGAATCGGTCATGTCGCCATAGTGAAGCACGAAACGCCGCCCTGTTTCGTGGGGGTCCTGGTAGAGGTGGTCAATCCGATCCGTGTTAAACAGAGAGGCCCTGCGCTTGACGCCGTGGACCTCGTAACCTTTTTCCAGCAACAGTTCTGCGAGGTACGATCCATCCTGTCCGGTAATACCGGTAATGAGAGCTTTTTTCATTCCGTAACCAATCTCCATTGAATTTTTCATATTCAAGTCAATCGATAAACAACGCCCTCGCCTTCTCCATGGCAGCCATTGAGGGAAGCCCGTGAAGATGCTGGGGTAAGGACCCTCCAATCACCAAATTTCAAGGTAGTAACAATAGCAAACGCCGCCGGAAAATTAAAGGGGTTTATGCCTACACAATGCAACAATGGGGATAAAAAAAGCGGCAACCCTTCAAAAAGGTTTGCCGCTTCATATGGTGATCCCAAGGGGACTTGAACCCCTGTTACCGACGTGAAAGGCCGGTGTCCTAACCGCTAGACGATGGGACCGAAACTGTATTACTTCGTGCTGCGCCGGATTATCTTCCACCCTCGCTTGCATGTGTTGGTAGTGGCTGGGGTGCCAGGATTCGAACCTGGGAATGCCGGAATCAAAATCCGGTGCCTTACCGCTTGGCGACACCCCAAGAGCAAGGATCATCCTTATAGCAAACGATCCCAAACCCTGTCAACGGTTTTTTTAGATTATTTTGAAAAGGAACTTCCGCTCCGCTGCGCACCGGCTTCGATGGCCCTGACGTTTGCCGGGATGAATCGGTGATTGCGCTCGGGGAGCGTCTCGCGCAGGGCACCTTCAAGGGTTTGCAGCGATACGGCACCGGTCTTTGCGGCGTAGGCCCCCACGGCGACCATATTGACCATCCGGAGATCTCCCAACTGCATGGCAATTTCGTTCATGGGGATGGGGATCAGTTCGATATCCGACCTCGAAAAATCGCCCACTTCCACAAGAGAGGTGTTGACGATGCAGACCCCTCCCGGCTTCACCCGGGAGGCGTATTTATCGAAGGAAGTCTGGTTAAGGATGACGGAGACCGATGGATTGCCAACAACCGGCGAGCCCACCTCGCCGTCAGCGATGACAACGGTGCACATGGCGGCACCGCCGCGCTTCTCGACCCCGTAGGAGGGAAAAAAGGAAACGTTCTTCCCCTCCCCCATTGCTGCGTAACCAAGGAGGTTTCCAGCCAGGAGAACTCCCTGGCCGCCGAAGCCGGAAATAAAAACGTCATGACGCATGGGGACAAACTCCTTGCAAATCTATGGATTGCCGCGATCTACTAGAGGTCAGCAGCGTTCTTGAATACTCCAAGCGGGAAATAGGCACACATTTCAGTACCGACGCGCTCGTTTGCCTTGATCGGGTCCATCCCCCAGTTGGTGGGGCAAGACGAGAGGGCTTCGATGAACGAAAACCCTTTACCCTCCGCCTGGTACCGGAATGCCTTCTTGATCTGCCGCTTGGCGTCCATGAGGTTCTTGGGATTGTTGACCGCCACCCGGGCCGAGAAGGCTACCCCCTCGAGTTGGGCAAGGAGCTCGGCCATCCTGATGGGGGAGCCATCCTTCCCCTGGTTCCTCCCGTAGGGAGAGGTTGAGGTCCTCTGCCCCACAAGGGTAGTGGGGGCCATCTGGCCACCGGTCATGCCATAGGTGGTGTTGTTGACGAAGATGACCGTCATGTCCTCGCCCCGGTTGGCGGCGTGGATGATCTCGGAGGTGCCGATGGCGGCCAGGTCGCCGTCACCCTGGTAGGTGAAGACAAAGGCGTCGGGCCGGGCACGCTTGACACCGGTGGCCACCGCCGGAGCCCGACCGTGGGGGGATTCGACCACATCGATATCGAAGTAGCCGTAAAGAAAGACCGAACACCCCACGGATGCGACGCCGATGGTCCTCTCTTGGACACCAAACTCGTCCATGGCCTCGGCCACGAGACGGTGAAAGGTGCCGTGATGGCAGCCGGGGCAAAAGTGGGTCTGGACATCCTTGAGACTGACCGGTTTTTTGAAGACCTGTTGCATTAAAAACCTCGGGATCGGGGATCAGGGACCGGGGACCGGTAAAAACCATCAATCAGATCATCCCCGGCGATCCCCCCTAGACGTAATAGTTAGTGATCTGTTCCAGCAACTCCTCAGGAGTGGGGAGAGAACCAGCCCCCGGGGGCCTGCCGTAGAAGAAGACCTCTGCGTCGCGGGCCACGGAGAGACGGACGTCCTCCACCATCTGGCCGGCGTTGAGCTCGATGTCGAGCACTTTCTTGCACCGCTCCGTTGCGGCGAGGAAGGCTTTCTCCGGAAAGGGGTAAAGGGTTATCGGACGCAGCAGCCCCACCTTGAGACCCTTGTCGCGGGCGGCCATGACGGCACTCTTGGCGATGCGGGCGGCCGAACCGAAGGCCGTGACAACGAGCTCGGCATCATCGAGCATGAATTCTTCCCACCGGGCTTCTTTTGCTTTCAGCTCCCCGTACCGGGCGTGAAGCTTCCAGTTGTGGGCCTCCAACTCGCCGTCCCCCAAATAGAGCGACTTCACGACCCGCTGTTCGCCGTCCCCCTTGCCGCGGACGACCCAGTCCTTAGGGGGGAGGTTCCGCTCAGGGCGTTTGTTGGGAATGACCGACTCCTTCATCTGGCCGACAACGGAATCGCCGAGGATCATCGCCGGCATCCGGTAGAGGTCGGCGAGGTCGAAGGCGAGCATGGTCAGGTCATACATTTCCTGGACCGACGCCGGGGCAAGGACGATGATGTGATAGCCGCCATGCCCTCCCCCCTTGACCGCTTGAAAGTAGTCGGCCTGAGAGGCATCGATGCCGCCGAGCCCCGGACCCGACCGGCAGATGTTGACGATCACCCCGGGCAACTCCGCGCCGGCCATATAGGAAATCCCCTCCTGCTTCAGGGAAATGCCGGGGCTGGACGACGAGGTCATGGCCCGCACGCCGGTGGCCGAGGCGCCGAGAAGCATGTTGATGGAAGCGACCTCGCTCTCGGCCTGGATGAATTCGCCGCCAAGCCTGGGGAGTTCCCGCGACATGTATTCGGGGATATCGCTCTGGGGAGTGATGGGATAGCCGAAGTAGTAGCGGCACCCGGCCTCAATGGCGGCCATGGCAAGGGCTTCGTTCCCCTTCATGAACAGACGCTTTGTCAAAGCAACCTCCGTGAATGAATCAGATAAAACGGTCTGGCAGAAACCTTTCAGGACAAATCAAACTTCGCCGCAGGCGCATGCGAACAATTAGCCCGATATCACTTGAATACCACAATGGCAACATCGGGACAGATTTCAGCACAGAGAGAACAACCGGTGCACTGATCCTGACGGGTTGCAATAGCAGCCACATACCCCTGTTTATTGGCGGTGTCGCTCATTATTACAAGCTTTCTCGAACAGGCGAGCGTGCACAGGCCACACCCCTTGCAGCGCGATTCGTCTATCTCAATGTACGCCATGGCAGGCTTTCCTTTCACACAAAATTTTCGGCATTCGGGCAACGGAACAAACCTAACAGAATCCCACAAGGAGCGTCAATTGTAATTTATTCTGTAAAAATGCGATTTGCCGCTTGATTTCGATCAATGTTCACGTTACAAGGTTAAATAACGTCATAAACTCTTTCATTGACAAAGGGAGGGAAACCGAATGGCTTCAACATTGTTGGAATTAACGGCAGGCATTGTCTCTTCACACGCTGCTATGTCAGAACTTTCCACCGAGGAACTGGTACAGGAAATTCAGAAAGTGTACACAACTCTGCAGCAGCTTGAAGGAGGCGCGCCCGAGGCCGCGCCGGCAGAAGAGACCAAGGCTCCCGTCATCAGTCTCAAGAAGGCTTTCCAGGCAGATCAGGTCGTCTGCATGATCTGCGGCAAAGGAGGGATGAAGACCCTCACCCGCCATCTGGCCCAGGTCCATGACATGAAGCCGAGGGAATACCGGAAGCAGTTCAACATTCCGTCTTCCCAGGCCCTGACTGCCAGGAAGTTCTCCGAAGCGCGCAAGAAAATGGCCCAAGAGCGGGGGCTTGCCGATAATCTGGCCAAGGCCCGCGCAGTAAGGGCTGCCAAGATCCAGGAAAAGAAAGGGGCGCCCGCCGAGAAGCCGGTAAAGCCAAAGGGAGCGCCGCGGAAGAAAAAGGCTTAACCCGCCATTTTACCCTCTGCAACTGTGAAAGCCGTCCTCCCGGGCGGCTTTTCTATTTCCCCCCCAATGCCATCATGGCCCGGGAAAGGGCCGCGAACTCGTCAAGACTCAGGGTCTCACCCCGCCTCCCCGCCTCTATCCCGCACACTGCAAGGGCTTCAGACAACTGCTCCCCGGAAAGCCCCAGGCCGGCATTTTTCAGACAGTTCCAGAGGGTTTTTCGCCGCATGGAGAAAGCCCCTTTCACCAGGCGGCGGAAATACTGCTCGTCTCCCACAGCCACGCGGGGCTTTTCGAGGGGGACAAAGCTCAGGACGGCCGAGTCCACCTTCGGCACGGGATGGAACGAACCTGGTCTGACGATCATTTCCCGCGTCACGTCGAAATGAAGTTGGAAAAAGACCGACAGGATGCCGTAATCCTTGGTCCCCGGTGAAGCGGCGAGGCGGTCGCCCACCTCCTTCTGAAGCATGAGAACCAGGCGGGAGAAGAGATCGCGGTTGTCGAGAAACGCAAAGAGGACCGGCGTGGATATGTTGTAGGGGAGATTGGCTGCCACCTTCCACCGTTCTCCACCTTCAGAAGCCAGAAGGTCGCGCAGGTCAATCTCCAGAATGTCGCCGTGGACGATCTCCACTCGCGGGTTGTCCCGAAAGGCCTGGCGGAGTACCGGCACGAGCCGCGTGTCCAACTCCACCGCCACAAGGCGCGCGCATCGATGAGCCAACATCTCGGTGAGGGCGCCCTTTCCCGGCCCCACTTCCAGAATGCGGTCGTCGGGCCGCATATCGACGATGTCCGCGATCCGTGCGAGAACATTACGGTCCACGAGAAAGTTCTGCCCCAGCGCCTTGCGGGCGCGAATTCCCTCCCCTCTCACGACTCCAGCCTCGTCCGGATCGTATCCAAGGGCCAGTTTGCCAGGGCGTCCAGGGAGAGGCCGTCGCTGATCCCCCGGGAGAGGTAGAAATCACCGGGAACCGCCAGCATGGCGGCGTTATCGCTACAGAGAGAAGGAGAAGGGATGGCGAGCTCGATTCCCCTGGCAGCAGCCTCCCGGGCCATATCGCGGCGCAGGGCGCTGTTGCAGGCTACGCCGCCGGCAACCACGACCCGGCCGATCCCCTCGGTTTCTGCGGCAAGGAGCGTTTTCGTCACGAGCACGTCGCAGGCGGCCCGCTGAAACGAAGCGCAGAGGTCCCGGAGTTGCTGGCCATCCTCCTGGACCGGATTCTTGCGGACATGGTTCAGAACCGCGGTCTTGAGGCCGCTGAAGCTGAAGTTGAAGCTGCCGTCGTGGAGGAGCGGCCGGGGGAAGGAAATGCTGGCTGGGTCCCCCTCGGCGGCAAGGCGGTCGATTTCAACCCCGCCCGGATAGGGGAGCCCCAAGAGCTTTGCCACCTTATCGAAGGCCTCGCCGGCGGCGTCGTCGCGGGTCTGGCCGAGGGTGGTGTAGCGGCCAATGCCGTCGACCCGGTAGAGATGGGTATGCCCCCCCGAGACGGCGAGGGCCACAAAGGGAAACGCTACCTCCCGCTCCAGGAAAATGGCCGAGAGGTGTCCTTCGATATGGTTCACCCCAACGATGGGGAGCCGGCGGGCAAAGGCGATGGCCTTGGCAACGGCGGTACCAACCAAGAGTGCCCCGGCCAGTCCCGGCCCCTGGGTCACGGCGACCCCCTCGATGGCGTCGAGGGAGACCGAAGCAGTGCGGAGGGCTTCGTCGATGACGACCGGGATGCTCTCCAGATGTTTGCGGGAGGCTATCTCGGGGACAACCCCCCCGTAGACGGCATGGTCCTTCACCTGGGACGCAACGATGCTCGACAGCACCGTGCGCCCGTCGCGGACCACCGCGGCGGCGGTTTCGTCGCAGGATGTTTCGATGGTGAGAATGAGCATTACAGCAGATTCGCCGCCAGTTCCGCCAGGTCGGAGCGCTCGCCCTTGGTCATGGTGACATGGCCGGCGATTGCCTGCTCCTTGAAGCGCTCCACCACGTAGGTGAGGCCGTTGGACGAGGCATCCACATAGGGGTTGTCAATCTGGTAGGGGTCGCCGGTGAGGACGATCTTGGTCCCCTCCCCCGCCCGGGTGATGATGGTCTTGATCTCGTGGGGTGTGAGGTTCTGGGCCTCGTCAACGATCATGAACTGGTTCGGTATGGAGCGACCCCGGATGTAGGTGAGGGGCTCAATTTCCATGATCCCCATGGCCATGAGCTCCTTATACCCCTTGCTGTGTCGCTTCTCGGCCTCATGCCCCGACAGGAGAAGTTCCACGTTGTCGAAGATGGGCTGCATCCAGGGGGCGAGCTTCTCCTCGATATCTCCGGGGAGGAAACCCAGGTCGCGCCCCATGGGAAAGACGGGCCGGGAGACGAGAAGGCGGTTGAAGACGTTCTCCTCGGCGGTCTTGTGGAGGCCCGCAGCAATGGCCAGCAGCGTCTTGCCTGTACCGGCCTTCCCCACGAGGGTCACGAGCTTGATGGAGTCGTCGAGTAGAAGATCGAAGGCAAAAGCCTGCTCGCGGTTGCGGGGGAAAATGCTCCAGACCCCCTCCTTGCCGGTCTTGATGAGGGGAGTGATTTTCCCATCCCCCACCCGGTACTTGCCGAGGGCCGTATGGGAAGGGTTCGCTTCATCCCGCAGGGTGACGCACTGGTTCGGGAAGAAGGTCTGTCCGGGCAACTCCACCCACCCCTGGCCATGAAACCGGTCGACAGTATCGGCCGCCACGTCGATCTCGGTGAAACCGGGGTAGAGCTCTTCGATGTCGACCTTATCCGATTCGTAATCCTCGGCCTTGAGGCCGATGGCGTCGGCCTTGATCCGCAGGTTCGTATCCTTGGTGACGAACACGACGGGCGCGCCACCGTTCTCTTCCAGAATCTTGACGGCCACCGCCAGTATCCGGTTGTCCCCCCGCTCCTCGCGCAACTCGGGAGGAAGCCGCTTCATGATCTTCTCCTCGTACATCTCCACCCGGAGCATCCCGCCGGTCTCGAGGGTTATGCCCGAGGAGAGAGACCCTATTTTGCGCATGTCGTCCAGATAACGGGAGACCTGGCGTGCGTTGCGTCCCGTCTCGTTCATGTCCTTCTTGAAGCGGTCCACCTCTTCGATGACCGTAATGGGGATAATGATGTTGTTTTCCTCAAACTTGAAAATGGCCTGGGGATCGTAGAGGAGGACGTTGGTATCGAGTACGAAGTTTTTCATCGAGGTTTCTCTTTTCGTGGATGGAGTTTAGAGATAATGCGCTACATACCCGCCCGCGGGTTGGATGCTATTTTTCGATGACATGCACCTGGAGGCCCGACGAGAGGGCGAGGATCTTGATGAAGACCGACCGGTCACGGTACTTGGCGTCGAGGATCACCTCTCCCTCACGGTTGATCGCCGCAAGGACGCTCTCGGGCGATTCCTTGATGGTGTAAAAGTTGTAGATACCCGTTGCGTAGAGTTCGTCCTTGGTCACCGGCTTCTCGGGGGGAAGCGAACATCCGGCGAGACATGCCACTACGAGGCAGAGTGCAACAAGGAATCGCTTATCCATACTTCTCCCTTTGACGAATCATTCATTATGAGTGGTGGGGACATAACACGGACATAACCGTACGGAAAGGGGACTCTCACGGAGAGCTGAGAATCTCCCCCATCGCCTGGAGAAAGGTACCGATCTCTTCATCTGTAGTGAAGTAGCCGGGGCTCACCCTGACCGCGCCACCGGGATAGGTGCCGATGGTCCGGTGGGCAGCAGGGGCGCAGTGGAGCCCTACCCTCACACAGATGTCGAACTCCTGGTCGAGCCGGAAGCCGATGGTCTGGGGGTCGATTCCCTTCACCGTGAAACTCACGAGCCCCCCCCGCGGTTCGTCCGGCAATGGTCCGTGGCAGGTTACTCCCGGCAGCGCTCCGAGCCCATCCATGAGAAAGGCGACCAGTTCCTCTTCCCGCTTCCGGATCACATCCAGTCCCACGGCTCGGATGAAATCGACACCTGCCCCGAGACCGGCGATGCCCGGCAGATTGTGGGTCCCGCTCTCGAACCGTTCGGGCATGGTGTCGGGCTGTTCCACGCCCGAGGAGTATCCCCCTGTCCCCCCGACAAAAAGCGGTTCCAGATCCACACCTTCGGCCACACAGAGCATGCCGGTCCCCGGGGGCCCCATGAGTCCCTTGTGCCCCGGCGCTGCCAGGAGATCGATCCCCATGGCCGAAACGTCGAGGGGAATCATTCCCGCGCTCTGGGCGGCATCCACAAGGGTGAGAACTCCGGCGCGACGGGCCACGGCGGCAATTTCCGCGACCGGTTGAATGGCGCCGGTCACGTTGGAGCAGTGGGCAAGGGCAATGAGTCGCGTCGAAGGGCGGATGGCGGCAGCGATCTGATCCGGGGTGACAAACCCGCGACGATCAGCATCGATCCAGGAAATCTCGACTCCCCGCTGCCCGGCCAGATGGAGCGGGCGGACGAGCGAATTGTGTTCCGCCGAGGTGGTGACCACGTGGTCACCGGGCCGCACAAGCCCCAGCACCGCCAGATTGAGGGCCTCGGTGGCACTATGGGTGAAGACCACCCGCGACGAATCGCCGATGCCGAAGAGGGCCGCCACCGACTCCCGCGTTTCAAAGAGAAGACGGCTCGCCTCAATGCCGCGACGGTACCCTCCCCTGCCCGGGCTGACCCCCACGTCACGCATGGCCCTGCTCACCGCTTCATAGACCGGCTCAGGCTTGGGATACGACGTTGCTGCATTATCGAGATAAAGCGACATTAGGAAAAAGCTACCATGACGTCAGCTATTTAGCAACGGAATTCAAGGTCGGGAAATGCGGCCGCGCCTTGAGCACCGGGTTCACGAAAATTCTTCCCCTGGCAGGGTCCTGGGTCTGGTGGTCAAGACGCATGTCCAGCGGCGGGGCGGGGTCCCCCCACCAGTTGGCAATTGCTCTGAAATCGTCACGTCCCGCGTTTTCGATATCGAAGCGGCCATTGCCCGAAAAGGCGTTCCCCCACGCGACACCCTGCCCATCCTCGACCCGCAGGCCGATGTCAGCGTTGGACACAATTTCGTTGCCATATACCCGAATCCGGGACCGGACGAGGTGAATCCCCACGTGGCGGTTCTCCGCGATCCGCGCACCCGTCACCTTTCCTTCGCAGTCGGTGAGGACAATGCCGGTGCCGTTTCCCTGGAAAAAAGAGCCGGAGATGCTGAGCCGGGACGCGGCCCCGGTTAACCCGGTTTCCCGGTTATCCGATAAACCGGCCCCTTCCAGGAGGAGGGAGCCGCCACGCACCGTCATGCCAAGGCGATTGCCGCGTACCATCATGTCACGGATATCCGACTCGCTCTCGACGAGTTCCATGCCGACAGCATTGTCCGAAGCTTCTCCGCCACTGACCGTGACGATGGAGTCCTGAAACCGGGCGCCGGTTCCGCAGGCGGCAAAAAAGACCTTTTTGAGGGTCACAGAGGAAAAGGATGCATCGATGCCGGCGACCGCACCCTCGATGCGGCACTGCTCAAGGATGTTTTTCTTCTCGCTGCCGAGCAGGATGATCCCTTGCCACTCGCCGGCCAGGGGATCGGGAAAGCTGGTCGTGAAGCGGACCGGCGCGTCGGCGTTTCCGCGAACCACGAGCCTCCCCTGAACCAGGAGGAGCGGACCGGCTCCATCCCCGGGGACCGTCCGCCTGAAACGGACGACAGTCCCCGGCTCAAGGGTGAGGGTCGTCTGCGGCGCCACAGTGAGTGAGCCTTCCACAAACACCTCGCCGCTCCAGACCGTGTCCTCGGTCAGAACGGCATCGCTGTATAACCGCTCTACCGGCACGGTCATCCGAGGTGCGATGCGCGATATCCCCGGAAGCGCCGGTATCACTTGGGGAGGAACGACGGCCGGTTTGTTTTCGGGAGAGAGCGCAAGCGGAACCGGAGGAGACTCCTCATTGGCAACGGTCGCACCAGGCGCAACGACAGGCACCGATACCTGCGCGGAAGAAGGGGAAACAAGGGTCTTCCCCCGAGCGAAAAGTTCCGAAAGCGTCCCGCACCCACCGAGGACTGCCACCATCCCGAGCAAAACGGAGAGAGCCAACGGCATCCTTATGGTCGCCATTGTAGAGCGCCTCATGGTTTTTCTCCCATGGTCCGGTAGTAGACCCTGTTTTTGCCGAACTCCTTGGCCCGATAGAGGAGTTCATCCACCCCATTGAGGAGGTCGTCGCTGGTCTCGCCGTCCTGGGGATAGGAGACTACGCCGACACTTACGGTTACGGCATTGAGAGCGATCCCTCGCATTTCGTCGACACTCTTCTGTTCCACGGACTCCCGGAGCCGCTCCGCAACATTAAGCGCGCTGGAAAAGTCGGTTTCCGGCAAGAGCACGATAAACTCCTCGCCTCCGTAGCGAAAGGCAAAATCGGTATTGCGCAGCGCCTCCGTGAGAATATCTCCCATGCTCCCCAGGAGCTTGTCGCCAAGGGGATGTCCATAGGTATCATTGAACTTCTTGAAGTCATCCACGTCCATCATGATCAGTGAGAGGGGGTTGCCGTAACGCTTGGCCCGGTTCAGTTCCCGACTGAACATCTGCTGAAAGTAGCGCCGGTTGTAAAGACCGGTCAGGGCGTCGGTTATGGCCATGAGCCGGGTCCGCTCATGGAGTTGGGCATTGTCGATGGCCATGGCGGCAAAGGAGGCGAGGACGTCCAGAAGTTTCATTCTCTCCCGATCGAACTCCCGGGGGACAAAATCGCACAGGTAGAGAATGCCCGCAAGCCGGCTCTGCACTTTAAGGGGAATGCAGGCCTGAGATCTGATCCCCTCCCTGATGACAATGGGGTCGACAAGGAGGGGGTTATCTTCGGTGTCGTTGACGAACAGGATCTCTCCACCGGAGATAACCCGTTCAGTGACCCCTCCAGGGCGGATTTCCCACCGCTCGGCCAAGACGAATTCGGGGGTAAACCCCTGGTGGGCGTGGAGAGTCAGTCCCCCCTGAACGGTGTCGTAAAGGACAATGTTTCCGGCGGAGGCGTCGGCAAAGCGCATCGCGCTGGTCAGTATCTCCAGGAGGACCTGATCAAGTTCGAGGGTGGAAACCACCATCCTCGCCACCTCAATCAACTCCCTGAGGGCGCTGACTTCCTCTTCGAGCAGCTCAATGGTGCATTTCAAGCTATGTTCCATGGTCTGTTCCGTCCGCCAGAAAAATGAAAAAAACTAACACAAAACCTCAGGGATGTAAATTGCCAGCACCCCACCTGCACCCACAGCAAATCGGCCGATGGAGTAATGCCTTGTTGAATCAACCCGTTAGGTCATTTTTTTTTACTCCTTGACAGGCCATACATATTGTGGATATTCTTTTGCGGCACCACAACATATATGGCAAACAGCCTTTATACTGCATTATTCATCAAACACTGCGCAAGGAGAGGAAATTATGGCAGAAACGAAGACGACAGTGGATATCCCCGGCCTTTCGAAAAACGCCCGCACCGTGCTCGAGAAGCGATACCTCAAGCGAGACACTGACGGGAAAGTCCTCGAAACTCCCGCCGACATGTTCCGGCGCGTGGCCGAGGCCATTGCCGTTGCTGACCGTAATTTCGACAAGAAGGCCGACACCAAGGCCCTGGCCCAGAAGTTCTACGACCTGATGACCTCCTTCGAGTTCCTCCCCAACTCCCCCACCCTCATGAACGCGGGGCGCGAGCTGGGCCAGCTCTCCGCCTGCTTCGTCCTCCCTGTGGGGGACTCCATGGAGGAGATCTTCGACGCGGTCAAGTACACGGCCCTCATCCACAAGTCCGGCGGCGGCACCGGCTTTTCCTTCTCGCGGCTGCGTCCGGCCAACGACGTGGTCCGTTCCACCTCGGGCATCTCCAGCGGCCCCATCTCGTTCATGCGGGTCTTCGACGCCGCCACCGAAACCATCAAGCAGGGGGGAACCCGGCGCGGCGCCAACATGGGGATCCTCCGCGTGGATCATCCGGATATCATGGACTTCATCATGTGCAAGGATGACCAGAAGCACCTCAACAACTTCAACATCTCCGTGGGGCTCACCGAGGCCTTCATGGAGGCGGTGGAGAGGGACGCCGATTACGATCTGCGCAACCCCCGTGACGGGAAACCCTGCGGGACCCTCAACGCCCGCAAGGTCTTCAGCCGCATCGTGAAGCAGGCATGGAAAAACGGCGAGCCGGGAATCATCTTCCTGGACCGCCTCAACAAGGACAACCCGACTCCCCACATCGGCGAGATCGAGTCCACCAACCCCTGCGGCGAGCAGCCGCTCCTCCCCTACGAGTCATGCAACCTGGGCTCCATCAACCTGGGGAAGATGGTGAAGAACGGCGACGTGGACTGGAAGCGCCTGCGGGAGGTCATCCGCCTGGGAGTCCACTTCCTGGACAACGTCATCGAGGTGAACAACTACCCCCTCCCCCAGATCAACGACATGACCCGCTCCAACCGCAAGATCGGCCTCGGCGTCATGGGGTGGGCAGACATGCTGATCCTCCTGGGGATCCCCTACAGCTCCCCGGAGGCCATCAGCCTCGGCGAGAAGGTGATGCGTTTCATCAACGACGAGGGGCACGCCTATTCCCGCGAACTGGCCGCCGTGCGGGGAGCGTTCCCGAACTTCGTGGGTTCCACCTTTGACCGGCCGGGCGAGGGTGCCATCCGCAACGCCACGGTGACCACCATCGCCCCCACCGGCACCATATCCATCATTGCCAACGCATCCAGCGGCGTGGAACCCCTCTTCGCAGTCTCCTTCGTGCGCCAGGTCCTCGACAAGAACATCCTCGTGGAGGTAAACCCCATTTTCGAGGAGATTGCCCGGGATCAGGGCTTCTATTCCGAGGAGCTCATGCAGAAGATCGCCCAGCACGGCACCGTCCATGACCTGGCCGAGATTCCCGAGGATGTCCGCAAGGTCTTCGTGACCGCCCACGACATCACCCCGGAAGACCACATCGAGATGCAGGCCGCCTTCCAGAAATACACCGACAACGCCGTCTCCAAGACGGTCAACTTCCCCAACGCCGCCACCATCGAAGAGGTGGAGAGAGTCTACCGCCTGGCCTACAAACTGGAGTGCAAGGGGGTCACCATCTACCGCGACGGCTCCCGGGACGAGCAGGTCCTCTCCACAGGCGCCAAGGAGGAAAAGGAGAAAGTTGTCCAGACGGAGGAGAAACGGGCCGTGAAGCGGGACCGTCCCAAGGCCCTCAAGGGATGGACCTACCAGATGCAGACCGGCTGCGGCCCACTCTATGTCACCGTCAACGAGGACAAGGCCGGGCTTTTCGAGCTCTTCACCACCATGGGGAAGGCGGGCGGGTGCGCCTCCTCCCAGTGCGAGGCCATCGGCCGCATGGTGTCCCTCGCCTGGCGCAGCGGCGTCCAGGCCAGGCAGGTGATCAAGCAGCTCCTCGGCATCTCCTGCCACCTGCCGGCGGGATTCGGCGACAACAAGGTTCTTTCCTGCGCCGACGCCGTGGCCAGAGCGATCCAGGCCCACATGCAGGCTGCCGGCTACGATGTGGGGCTCGAAACCGCGGCACCCGAGCGGGGGGCCTGCCCCGAATGCGGCGGCATCGTGGAGCACGAAGGCGGCTGCGCCGTCTGCCGGGTCTGCGGGTATTCCGAGTGCGCCTGACCGGCAACAACTGACGATGAACGACGAAAGGCCCGCCGAATGCGGGCCTTTCTTTTTGGCAGCAAAGCTTCCGGCGGTTGCCGCATTATTGTTGGACAGAGATCTGTTTCAATTCCACCAGCGTCGCCCCCCACCCTCCGGCATCCTCTCCCGCAAGCCGGAACGAGGCCACAACGTCAAGCCGTTCCAGGATGGCGTGGACGGTCCGGCGCAGAGTTCCGGTACCCTTGCCGTGGACGATCCGCACCGAGTAGATCCCCCGCTCGCGGCAGGCCGCCAGGTAGTCGGGGACGAGATCCTTCACCTCGCCGGGCCGGAAAGTATGGAGATCGAGAGTTCCGTCGATGGGCAGTTCAATGGTCAGGTCTTCGATCATGGATGTATTATCCTCGGAAACTCAAAGTATCTCCCCTTCCTTTCAAAAACGCTATTGATTTCTCTCTCCCCTGTGGTAATCCAGAATGGGAGTGCAACGCAACCGCCCATTTTCCCTGAAAGGATTGCCATGACAACCGACATCGCCGCCATGCTCTGGGACACCGATCCCCTCTACCATGCACACGCACCGGAACTCGAAGCAGATCTCGCCTCAGGAGCAGCCGAGACGAAAGTATTCCGGGAAGCCTACCTGGGGAAGGTCGCCTCCCTCGATGCAGCCGGGCTTCTGGAAGCTCTCCGGCGCTACGAAGCCCTCACGGAGCTTCTCGTGAAGCCCCAGCTTTACACCCATCTCCTCTTCGCTGCCGACGCCGGGAACGACGAGCACAAGAAGCTCTCCCAACAGACTGCCGAGTTCGGCAACCTCATGGGACGCGAGCTCCTCTTCTTCGATCTGGAGATCATGGAGATCCCCGACGGGCGCTTCACGGAGATTGTCGCGGACGGCGGCCTGTCCGGCTACCGCCACTATCTGGAGAGCGTGCGCAAATTCAAGCCCCACACCCTCACGGAGCGGGAGGAGCAGCTCCTGAAGCTGAAGAACCTCACGGGGGCCGAGGCCTTCACCCGGCTCTTCGACGAGCTGTCGGCATCCTTCCGCTACCGGATGACGCTGGAGGGGGAGGAACAGGAATTCACCGGCGAGGAGCTCCTGGGGCTCCTCCACCACCCGGACGCGGCGGTGCGGGAGCGGGCCTTCGCCACCTTCCTCAAGCGCCACGAGGAGGAGGGAATCGCCCTTGGCGCCATCTTCAACACCGTGGCTCTCGACCACGGCCAGGAACTGGAGCTCCGCAGCTACCGCCACCCCATGGAGCCCACGAACCTGGGAAACGAAATCCCCGAGGAGGTGGTGAACCGTCTCATGGATGTCTCCGAGGCCAACTACGGCCTGGCCCGGGACTACTTCCGTCTCAAGGCGCGGCTTCTGGGGCTTCCGAAGCTGAAGAACACCGATGTCTACGCCCCGGTTGGCGAAACGGACCGCCGTTACACCTTCGAGGAGGCCCGGGACTTGGTCCTGGAGGCCTACGGCGCGTTTCAGCCCCGCTTCCGGGATATCTGCGCCGCCTTTTTCGCCGAGCGGCGCATTGACGTGCTGCCACGCCCCGGCAAGGGAGGAGGCGCGTTCTGCATGGGGATGACGCCGAGCCTCTCTCCGTATGTGCTCCTGAACTTCACCGGCAACCTGCGTGACGTGGCGACCCTGGCCCACGAACTGGGGCACGGGCTCCACTTCGTCCTGGCCCAGAAGCAGACCATGCTCAACTACCACGCACCGCTTCCTCTGGCGGAAACGGCGTCGGTCTTTGGCGAGATGCTCCTGACCCGGTTCCTTCTTGAACGGGAATCCGACCCGCAAGTGAAGATCGCCCTTCTCTGCGCCAAGATCGAGGATATCATCGCCACCACCTTCCGCCAGAACGTCCTCACCCGCTTCGAGGAACGGATGCACAAGGAGCGGAAGGAGGGGCTCCTGACCTCATCACGGCTCTGCGATCTCTGGTGGGAGGAGAACGGCAAGCTTTACGGCGACGCGGTGGATATGATCGAGCCCTACCGCTGGGGATGGAGCTACATCTCCCATTTCATCCACGCCCGCTTTTACTGCTATTCCTACACCTTCGCGGAGCTTCTGGTCCTCTCTCTCTACCGGAAATACCTGGAGGATGGCGACGCGTTCATCCCCACCTATGTCGGCATCCTGGAAAGCGGCGGCTCCCTGTCGCCGGCAGACACGGTGAAACCGGCGGGGATCGACTTGGCCGATCCCCACTTCTGGCAGAAGGGGTATGATTTTCTGGCGGAGCTGATCGAAGAGTTGAAGGGATTGGTGGCGAAACAGTAAGTTCGCACGATGCATGCAAAAAGAAGAAAGGCCGCCGGGATTCATTCCCGACGGCCTTTCTTCTTATTTCGGCACCAATCAGTACCGGTAATGATCGGTCTTGTAGGGTCCTGCCTTCGGCACGCCGATGTAGGCGGCCTGCTCGTCGGTGAGCTCCGTCAGCATGGCGCCCAGGGTCTTGAGCTGCAGCCGGGCCACCTTCTCGTCCAGCTCCTTGGGAAGCATGTAGACGCCCACCGGGTACTTGCCGGGGTTGCAGAAGAGCTCCATCTGGGCCAGGGTCTGATTGGCGAAGGAGGAGGACATGACGTAGGAGGGGTGCCCCGTGGCGCAACCCAGGTTCACGAGCCGCCCCTCGGCCAGGAGGATGATCCGCTTGCCGTCGGGGAAGATGACGTGGTCCACCTGGGGCTTGATGTTCTCCCACTGGTACTGCTTGAGGGCCGCCACCTCGATCTCGTTGTCGAAGTGACCGATGTTGCAGACGATGGCGTTGTGCTTCATGGCCTTCATGTGGGCGTGGGTGATGACGTTAATGTTGCCGGTGGTGGTGACGAAGATGTCGGCCTTGTCAGCCGCCCACTCCATGGTGACCACCTTGTACCCTTCCATGGCGGCCTGGAGGGCGCAGATGGGGTCGATCTCGGTGACCCACACCTGGGCCTGAAGCCCGCGCATGGCCTGGGCGCACCCCTTGCCCACCTCGCCGTAGCCGCAGATGACAGCCACTTTGCCGGCCACCATCACGTCGGTGGCCCGCTTGATGCCGTCCACCAGGGACTCGCGGCAGCCGTAGATGTTGTCGAACTTGGACTTGGTGACCGAGTCGTTGACGTTGATGGCCGGGAACTTGAGTCGCCCCTTCTCGTGCATCTGGTAGAGCCGGTGCACGCCGGTGGTGGTTTCCTCCGTCACCCCCTTGATAGCGGCGGCCGTCTGCGAATACCACCCCGGCTTCTCGGCCAGGCGCTTCTTGATGGAGGCGAAGAGGTACTGTTCCTCCTCGCAGGTGGGGTTGGCGATGACCGACGGGTCCTTCTCCGCGTCGCTCCCCAGGTGTAGCAGCAGCGTTGCATCGCCGCCGTCGTCCAGGATCATGTTGGGGGTGCCGCCGTCGTGCCACTCGAAGATCCGGTGGGTGAACTCCCAGTACTCCTCCAGGGACTCACCCTTGTAGGCGAAGACCGGGATACCGGCTGCGGCAATGGCGGCAGCGGCGTGGTCCTGGGTGGAGAAGATGTTGCACGATGCCCAGCGCACCTCGGCGCCCAGGACCGTCAGGGTCTCGATGAGCATGGCGGTCTGGATGGTCATGTGGAGCGAACCGGCAATGCGGGCCCCCTTCAGGGGCTGGCTGGCGGCATACTCCTCGCGGATGGCCATGAGGCCCGGCATCTCTGTTTCGGCAATGACCATCTCCTTGCGCCCCCAGGCGGCAAGGGAGAGGTCCCGTACGTGGCAATCCGTGAATGCGGCAGTTGTCGCGGTCTGTGTGCTGGTTGTCGACATCGTATCCTCCGTTGGTTATGGTTATTTTGGTATCACAGCAACAGGCAAAGGAGTTTTATAGCATTTGTGGCACAACAGGGTCAAAGTCGAATTGCCGTTTTCACAAAAAAAAGGGGCACCTGTTGGCACCCCCACTATCTCCTTGGCTAACAAACTGCCTCAAGCGGCCTTTTCAGCCTGACTGGCCTCCTCCGCGAAAAGCTCGTCGAAGATTTCCTGAACGGTGGTGATGCGGTCGGCCTTCCAGGCGTTGGTGCCGCAGAAGACGAGTCCCGACTCCACATCCCCCTGTTGGGCCCGGTCGAGGGCGTTCACGATGCAGAAGCGCTCGCCCGTTTCCTTGTAGGAGCACTTCTTGAGGCAGCCGTTGTTGCACTCGCTGGAATTGATCTGGTCGTAGAGGGCGATCCCCTCCTGGTTGCTGAGAATGGCCCGTCCCGGAAGCCCCGCCGGGCTCATGATGAGGCCAATATCCTCCTTGCGGCAATCGAGGTACATCTGCTTGTAGGCGTCTTCGGCATCGCACTCAACCGTCGGCACAAAGCGACTCGCCATCTGGACGCCATCGGCCCCTTCAGCAAGAGCATGGAGGACATCGGCGCGGTCCCAAATACCCCCTGCGGCGATGATCGGTATCTCTTTACCGTATTCGGAGCGGAAGAATTCCTTTATGGCGCGGATGGTGCCGTACTGGTCATAGTCACCGGTGCCGATGTTTTCCAGCTTTTCACCCAGATGGCCGCCGGCGGTGTCTGGGTCTTCCACAACAACCGCATCGGGAAGGCGGCCGTATCCTTTATCCCACTTTTTGGCGATGAGTTGAGCAGCACGGAGCGATGACACGATCGGCACGATAGCCACATCCGGGGCATGGGCGGTAAGGCCGGGAAGCGTCATGGGAAGACCCGCCCCGCAGACTATCACCTTGGCGCCGCCGTCAATGGCGGCCCGAACGAGATCTTCATAGTCGGAAAGGGCTACCATGATGTTTACGCCGATGACCCCGTCGGGAGCCACCTCATAGGCCTTGCGCAGCTCCTGCCGCAGCGCCTCGGGATTGGACTGGAGGTAGTTGGAACCGGTGTAGAGGCCGCTGTTGAGAGTGATGCCGGCAGTGGCCACGAGCCCCACGCCGCCGCATTTGGCCACATGGCCGGCAAGCCGCCATCCCGATATGCGAACTCCCATCCCCCCCTGTATGAGCGGATATTTCACTTCATACTTGCCGATTTTAAGCGGTCCTGCCATGTTCCTCACCCCCTGCCGGTGTTGTTTGTATGATGGTTACCATAGCAGAGCCGCGGGCGGAACATGTGTAATACTTTTGTAAAACGAAATACCCTTGCAAACACAACAGTGGGGTGCTACACAAAACACCATGAAGTGGCTGAAGAGACTCGTCAATCCCCTCATGGCCCTGATCGGCATCCAGGTTGTCTGGGGGCTCCTGGTTTTTTTCTGGATCACCTGGTTCGTGGGTCGCCACAAGGAGTTCCGGGAACTGGCCGAACGCTACCGCCCCGAACTCCTGGGCCGCGGCTTCGACTGGGCGGTGCTCGTGGAGGGGATCGTACTCCTCGTCATCATACTGGTGGGGGTCTACGTCATCTTCATATACTGGCGCCGCCAGTCGAACCTGAACCTGGAGCAAAAGGACTTTATCTCCCAGGCAACCCACGAGCTCAAGTCTCCCTTGGCCTCCATCAAGCTCCACCTGGAGACAATCCGTCTCCGCAAACCTCCACCCGACAAGCTGGAACGGTTCCTTGACACCATGCTCGTGGACATCGACCGGCTCGACAACCTCACCAGCAATATCCTGATGGTCGCCAAGCTTGAACAGCGACGCCGTGCCTCCCAGTACCCGGTGGTGGATTTTTCCGCCCTGGTGACCCGGTACATGGACCAGCAACGCCACGTTCTCCCCGAAGGGGGAAACGTGATCCTCGACATTGAAAAAGGGATTTCGGCGGCCATCGATGTGGAGGGAATGGAAACGGTCCTGCGCAACCTGTTCGAGAATGCGATCCTGTACAGTATCGGTGCCCCGGAGATCCGCGTCGCGCTGAAACGGCAGGCGAACCGCTGCATCCTCTCCTTCCAGGACAACGGCAAAGGGATAGACCGGAAAGATCTTAATAATGTTTTCAGGAAGTTCTATCGCATCCGGAGCAGCGGCGAGGCAATCCGGGGGACCGGCCTCGGCCTCTGGATCGTCAAGTCAGTGGTAAAGGAACACGCCGGAACCGTAACCGCAATGAGCGCGGGAACCGGGAAGGGGACCACTTTCACCATCAGCCTCACCCTCCCCCGCCGCAAGGGGGGAACCCCATGACCGAAGAAAAACCCCACATCCTCCTGGTGGAAGACGAGATGCACCTGGCCCGGGGGATATGTTTCAACCTCGAAATGGAAGGATACCGGGTAAGCCACGTGGAGAGCGGCGAAGAAGCCCTGGAGCGCCTTGCCTACGACCGCTTCGCCCTCATCATTCTCGACGTCATGCTCCCGGGGATGGACGGATTCGCCGTCTGCGAACGGATCCGCGCCATGGACAGCCGCGTGCCGGTTCTTATTCTGACCGCCCGTTCCGATGAGGGGGCACGGATCACGGGGCTCCAAAGCGGCGCCGACGACTACCTCACCAAGCCTTTCAGCCTGAACGAGTTTCTCTTGAGGGTCGGCGGAATGCTGCGGCGCTCCTCCTGGTACCGGCCGGAACCGGTGGAGGAAGCCTACCGGTTCGGCGACAACGAGGTGTTCCTTCTCTCCTATCACGCCCGGACCGCCCAGGGCGAAATCGATCTGACGGAACTGGAGGTGAAGATGCTCTCCCTCTTCTTCCAGCGGGAGGGAGAGGCCATCAGCCGCCGGGAGATCCTTGAAAACGTCTGGGGATACACCTCCGACACCGAAACCCGGACCCTCGACAACTTCATCGTGCGGCTCCGGAAATACTTCGAGCCGAACCCGGCTAGGCCGATCTACTTTCATACCGTTCGGGGACTGGGATACCGCTTCAGCAGAAGGGCCGGGACCGGGAACAACGCATAGACGGGTACGGGAATCGGGAAAGCAAAAGGCCGGAAGGTATATCCTCCCGGCCTTTTGCTTTTTCTGGTCCCCGGTCCCTGGTCCCAGCCTTTATGCTTTCTGGCGGATCATATCCACCTTGTCGGTCCGCTCCCAGGTAAACTCGGGCAGCTCGCGGCCAAAGTGACCGTAAGCGGCGGTCTTGCAATAAATGGGGCGAAGAAGGTCCAGCTGCTCGATGATGGCGCGGGGCCGCAGGTCGAAGACCTCGCGGACGATCTCGGCAATCCGCTTGGAGGAGATCTTACCCGTGCCGGCAGTGTCGACCATGACCGAAACCGGCTCGGCAACGCCGATGGCATAGGCTACCTGAACCTCGCACTTCTCGCACAGGCCGGCGGCTACCAGGTTCTTGGCAACGTAACGCCCCATGTAGGCGGCGGAGCGGTCCACCTTCGAGGGGTCCTTGCCTGAGAAGGCGCCGCCGCCATGGGCACCATGGCCGCCGTAGCTGTCGACGATGATCTTGCGTCCGGTCAGGCCGCAGTCACCCATGGGACCGCCGACGACGAAGCGGCCGGTGGGGTTTATGAGCATGCGGGTCCGTTCGTCCATGAGGTTGGCCGGGATAATCTTCTTCACGACCTCCTCGATGATCCCTTCCTTGATGGTTTCGTAGGAAACCTCCGGCGTATGCTGGGATGAGATGACAACCGTGTCAACCCGCACCGGCTTGTCGTTTACATATTCAATGGAAACCTGGGACTTGGAGTCGGGACGGAGGAAGTCCAGCACCCCGTTCTTGCGCACTTCGGCCAGCTTCTGGGTCAGCTTGTGGGCATAGGTGATGGACATCGGCATGAGCTCGGGGGTTTCGGTGCAGGCATAGCCGAACATGAGCCCCTGGTCGCCGGCCCCCTGCTCCTTGAACATCCCCTCTCCCTCCGTGACCCCCTGGGAGATGTCAGGGGACTGTTTGTCAATGGAAACGAGCACCGCGCAGGTTTCCCAGTCGAACCCCATGGCCGAGTCGTTGTAGCCGATCTCCCGGATGGTCTCGCGGACAACCTTCGGATAGTCCACCACGGCACTCGTGGTAATCTCCCCGGCAATAACCGCCATACCGGTAGTTACCAGGGTTTCGCAGGCAACGCGGGCCCTGGGATCTTGTGCAAGAATCGCATCAAGAATGGAATCCGACACCTGATCCGCGACCTTGTCGGGATGCCCCTCGGAAACCGATTCGGAGGTAAAAATATAGTCCTTCATCTCCATCGCTGATCGTTCCTCCTCGCTGGTGAAAATGGTCTGCTCAATGATTTGCAAAGATGTGAATTGTATAAGCTGACGACAACGGATGTCAAGGAAGAAAACTGAAAGGAATCAGTCGAAACTCTCGGAAAACCGCGCGGAAATCTCGCTGTTCAGGAAGGCCTCCACTTCGGCTGCGGTAGAAAAAGTGAAGGCCCGGGAGACGAGCAACTGGGCGTCAGCCTTGACGGCCCGGCGCAGGACTTTCTTGACTCGCGGAATCGACACGCCGGTCATGGACAGTTCATCAAACCCCAAACCGAGGAGTATGGGAAGATAGCGTGACTCGCCCGCCACCTCGCCACACATGCAGGCGCGGATTCCGGCGGCATGGGCCGCATCGACCACCGTCCGGAGAGATCGGAGAACAGCGGGGTGCATAGGTTGATAGAGGTGCGCCAGATGCTCATTGGTTCGGTCGATGGCCAACGAGTACTGGATGAGGTCATTGGTGCCGACGCTGAAGAAATCCACCTCCCGGGCAAGAATGTCGGCAACAAGCACAGCCGACGGAATCTCGATCATGATGCCAACCTCAATGGCGTTGTCGAAGGGAACTCCTTCAGCACGGAGCTCGTTTTTCGCTTCCTCCAGAATCGCCTTGGCGGCGCGCACTTCCTCTACCCCCGAAATCATCGGGAAGAATATCCGGATTTTTCCCCGTACGCTGGCGCGCAGAATTGCCCGCAACTGGGTCTTGAAGACCTCGGGTTTACGGAGGGACAGACGAATGGCGCGCAGTCCCAGGGCCGGGTTCATCTCGTCTTCCAGATGGAGGTCGGTGGCGAGTTTATCGCCCCCCACGTCGAGGGTGCGAATGGTTATCGGCAGAGGTGCCATTGCTTCGACGATTGCGGAGTAGGCCAAGTATTGCTCTTCTTCGTCGGGAAGTCCCTGGCGGTTCATGTAAAGCATCTCGGTCCGGTAAAGACCGATCCCCTCACCTCCGTGACCCTTGAGCGTTGGGATCTCCTCGGCAAACTCAATGTTACCCATGAGTGAAATCCGATGGCCGTCTATGGTCTCGGCAGGGAGATCCCGCAGTTTAAGAAATTCCTGCTCCAGATAGTCGTAACGTTGCTTGCGCCGCAGGTAATCGCGAAAGGTATCCTGGTCGGGATTGACGACCACCGTCCCGTCAGTGCCATCGATGATTATCGGCAGTCCGTCGATGTCTTCGCCGGTAATCGTTTCAAGGCCTACGACTGCAGGAATTTCCAGTGCCCTCGCCAGTATGGCGGTGTGTGATGTTCGTCCCCCCAGATCAGTTATGAAGCCGATAACGTTGTTCTTGTCGATCTGGAGAATGTCGGTTGGAGAGAGGTCGTGGGCGACGATGACGATCTTGCCACCGTCAATGGAGCCGATGCACTCCTGTCGTTTTCCCACCATGGCGCGCATGATACGCTCGACGACGGTTTCTACATCACCGGCCCGTTCGCGCAGATACTCATCTTCAATGGCGGAAAAGAATTCTTTGAACTTTAGAAGGTTACGCTTGAGGGCAGCTTCGGCGTTGATCTTATCGCCGGCAATCAGATCGAGGGTGCCACGGGTCAGCATCCCGTCTTCAAGGATCAGAAGGTGGCTATCGACAACATAGAGGTGTTCCGGACCGCGGCTTGACGCCAGATGCTCCTTGACAGCAAGGAGTTCTTCCCGGGCATCCTGGAGCGCTGCGAGGAAGCGTGCGCACTCCAACTCCACCTCTTCGTCGCCGATGGAAACCTCGGTGACAGCCACACGGCTGCGGTCGGTCAAGCGCGCCGTGCCGATGGCAATGCCGGCCGAGGCTTCTATTCCGCGATAAATCCTCGTTTCATTCCTCGCCGAATCCATTGGTTATAAGCTCTCCGAGGGCGGCCATCGCTTCCGCCTCGTCCTCCCCCTCGATTTTTACCCTGATAAGTGTTCCCTTGGCCGCGGCCAGCATCATGATCCCCATGATGCTCTTGCCGTTCACTTCGATCCCCTCTCGCGCAATCTTTATGTCAGAGCGAAAACGGCTTGCCGTCTTGACAAAAAGGGCCGAGGCCCGTGCGTGGAGACCGAGTTTGTTGATGATGGTGAATTCCTGGTCGAGCATTTCAGTCCCTGTAGTTCCCGGTTATTTCAGATAATCTCCGGCCACGGCGATACTCTCGCGGCCGCACTCCTTGAGGGACGTGGCCAGTTCGGCAACAGCTATCCGGTCCCGCTCGGCAGCAAACTTGATGACCATCGGCAGATTCACGCCAGTCAACACCTCGATGCGGTCGGCCTCGAGGAAGGAAAGACTCATATTCGACGGCGTCCCGCCAAACATGTCCGTCATGATAAGCGCACCGTCCACGGAAACACGTTTCACGGCCTCTGCGATGCGCTCCATGATCGCATCGGCCTGATCTCCCGGCCGGATTCCGACGGTTTCGGCGGACTCAATGGGTCCTACGATCATCTCGGCCCCCCTGAGGAGTTCCTCAGCAAGGCCGGCATGGGTAACGAGCACCAATCCAATCATCTTTTCATCCCTTTTCCATATCCCTGTGGCTCACCTTCACCGCAATGCCTGCGCGGTCGAAGAATCGGCGGAGCTCTTCAACAAGGGCGACGGAACGGTGTCTGCCGCCGGTGCAGCCGATGGAGATTGTAAGATACGATTTTCCTTCCCGCTGATAGGCAGGAAGAAGGTATTCGAGAAGCCCCTCGAACCGGGCAAGAAACTGGGCAGTCTCGGGTTTTTCAAGAACAAAGTTCCGGACGCCGGGGTCCAGCCCCGACAAGGGTTTGAGCTCCGGCACGAAATGCGGGTTGGATAGGAAACGGACATCCATAACCAGATCTGATTCCAGGGGAATCCCGTACCGGTAGCCGAACGACTGGAGATGGATCGTCATCCTCCGGGCACCGGCCTCTCCCTTCACCCGTGCCAGCACCATCTCTTTGAGCTGATGGACGTTCAGCTCCGACGTGTCGATAACGAGGGTGGCAAGGCGTCGAAGCCCTGACAATTGCTCGCGTTCATAACGAATCCCTTCGGGGACCGAGCCACTCTCCAAGGCAGGATGGCGCCGGCGGGTCTCGGAGAAGCGCCGGATCAGAACTTCGTCGGTTGCATCGAAAAAGATGATCTCAATGGTGTGTCCGGCATCATCAATCTCCTGGAAGATCTTCTCGAAACCCTTGAGAAAATCCCTCCCCCGGATGTCCATGACCAAAGCCACCCCCGGCACCGTCTCCTGGGCTTTGTTGACCAGGTCGATGATCGTCGGGAAGAGCTGAACCGGAAGATTGTCGATGCAGAAAAAACCCTCATCCTCCAGAACTCGAACCGCCGTCGACTTGCCCGAACCGGACAGACCGGAGATTACCAGAACGCGCATCGGCTACTCCACCTCATCCCCAAGAGGACGGTTTTCCATCCGAGCCAGGAGCTTCTCCTGGAACTCCCGGGCCGAGTGGTAACCCATTCCCTTGAGGAGATGGTTGCGGGCGGCCACCTCGATGATGGAGGTAAGGTTGCGTCCGGGTCTGACGGGAATCTTGATGTAGGGGAGCTCCAGATCGAGAATGGTATATACTTCGTCGTCGAGGCCGAGACGGTCATATTCTTGTTGAGGGTCCCACTCAACCAGCTCAATCACCATTTCAATGATCTTTTTTTCACGGATAGAGGAGACGCCGAAAAGGTTCTTGATGTTGAGGACGCCAAGCCCCCTGATTTCGATGTGATACTGAATTGCCTCAGCAGCCTGTCCAACAAGGGCTGCCGGCATCTTCTTCTTCACGAACACCACGTCGTCTGCCACGAGGCGGTGACCACGTATGACCAAGTCAAGAGCGCACTCACTCTTGCCGATGCCGCTTTTCCCCAGCAGCAGAACGCCCACGCCGAGAACGTCCACAAGCACACCATGGATATGGGTCGTGGGGAGAAGCCGCTCCTCAAGAAACTTTGTAATGAGCGAGATAAAAGTTGACGACTGAAGTGGCGTCACCAGCAGGGGGATTGCTTCGCGTTCGGCCGCATCCTTGAGGAACTGGGGCGGATCAAGCCCCTTGGTGACGATGATGCAGGAAATAGGGTATTCGCAGAACTTGTCGACGAAAATCGTAGCAAGTTCCTCGTGGAGCTGGCGCAAGTAGGATATTTCGGTATTCCCGAGCACCTGTACCCGGTCCGGATGGAGGTGGTCGGTGTACCCGGTGAGGGCCAGGCCCGGCTTCTGAATGCGAGAGCTGAACACACGATGACCGACCCCTCCCCTTCCCGCAATGAGGGAGAGGTCGAGACCGTACTCCGTGTCATTGAGGAGGTCTTCGATTGAGAGGCTGATGGTGTTCAACTGCTGATCTCCCTCCACGCCGCAAGGCAAAGGGAAGGACGCCGCGCACGCGAATCAAATCAGCGGCGCGGCGCATCCTTCTTTATTTGCGCGCCGGCTCTATGAGACCGTAGTTTCCGTCCTTGCGACGGTAGACGACATTGATGACTTCGGTGGTGGAATCGGTGAAAACGAGGAAGTCCTTGTGGAGGAGATCCATCTGCATAACCGCCTCCTCGACGGACATCGGCTTGATGGTTATGGTCTTGCTGCGGACAATAACCGGCTCTTGCTGCTGGTCGATACTCTCGGCAGTAAGGATGGTCTTCTGCACTTCGAGGGCTCGATTGTCGACGGCCGGCTTGTGGTTCTTAAGGCGCTCCTTATACCGCCGGAGCTGGCGCTCGATCTTGTCCACGACAGCGTCAATGGCAGCGTACATGTCGTTGGTTTCTTCGGCGGCCTTGATGGTGACTCCCTTTGCGGTCAGGGTCACCTCGGCCATGTGGCGGATTTTCTCCACGGTGAGGAAGACCTGTGCGGTAATGGGTTCGTCAATATATTTCTTAACCCTTTCCAGTTTTTCGGCAGCGTAGCCCTTGAGGGCATCGCTCTGCTCCATGTGCCTGAACGTTGTGGTAATTTGCATAACTTCCTCCTTGCGGTAGATGCGTTTCGGGTCACCTGCTCCTTAATTCTCTTAAATCACGAAAATGCAAACCTTCAACCCGAAACGTCGAAAGAAAATAATATACGGCGCGCAACGGCTCAGAAATGCCGCTTGCGCTCCGAAGACGAGCCTATTCTCAGCATCTCACGGTACTTGGTGACCGTGCGCCGGGCGATGTTGATGCTGTGGGCCGACAGAAGATCGGCGATGCGCTGGTCGCTGTAAGGCTTACGGGGATCCTCGGCCCCGACGATTTCCTTGATCTTGTTCTTGACACTCTCGGAGGCGATGAAATCACCCTCTCCCGTGGAAATGCCGCTGTTGAAGAAATACTTCATTTCGAAGAGCCCCTGGGGGGTCTGCATGTACTTGTTGGTGGTGACGCGGCTGATGGTCGACTCGTGCATGCCGATGTCCTCAGCAACATCGCGGAGCACAAGGGGTCGGAGATATTCAATACCCTTGTCGAGGAAGTCACGCTGAAATTTGGCGATACTCTTTGCCACCTTGTAAATGGTCCGCTGGCGCTGGTGAATGCTCTTAATGAGCCACATGGCCGAACGGACCTTGTCGTTGATATATTCCTCGGCCTTGGCATCCACCTGACCGCTCGCCTTTGCTTCTCCCGCGTAGTAGGGGCTGATCCGGAGGCTGGGAAGTCCCTCGTCGTTCAGCACCACCACGTAATCCTCTCCGATCTTGTAAACGAAAATGTCGGCGGAAATATAGTGGACGTCCTCGGAGCCATAGACCCGCCCCGGCTTGGGATCGAACCCGGCAATGATCCGCGCCCCCATGAGGACATCGTTGATGTCGATCCCGAGGGCCTTGGCAATCTGCTTGTATTTGCGGGCTTCAAGGTCGTGGAGGTGATGACGCAGGATCCCCTCCACGACGCTACCCCCCATTCCAAGCTGTTCCACCTGAATAAGAAGGCACTCCCTAAGGTCCCGCGCACCAACCCCCATGGGGTCGAATTCCTGAACCTTTTTGAGGCATGTCTCGACAAGGGCTTCGTCAACGCCCTGCGATCGCGCAATTTCCTCCACTGTGGCACGGAAATAGCCGTCTTCATCGATATTGCCTATAATCTCGGCACCCACCGCCGTCTCCACGTCAGAAAACCGGGTGAGGCTCAACTGCCACATGAGGTGATCACCGAGCGTGCCCTTGCGGGTCAGAACATTTTCGTAGGAGGGGCGATCTTCGTCGTCGTAATACTGCTCGCCCGCGCTGAAATTATAACCTTCGAGATAGCTGTCCCAGTCGGTTTCGCGCAGCGTCTCCTCGCCCGCTTTCACCTCCTGGAACTCCTTGTCCTCACTAGAAGGTGTCTCTTCCTTTTCGGACTGCTCCAACTGGTCCTGCTCTTTGGGTTCCTCCAGTTCGAGGGTTTCCTCAAGGACCGGATTCTCCTCCATTTCCTGACGGACAAGATCCTGAAGCTCAAGCCGTGAGAGCTGTAGAAGCTTGATGGCCTGCTGCAACTGGGGAGTCATCACCAGTTGCTGGGTCAGCTTCATCTGTTGACGCATTTCAATGGCCATAGCTGGAACACCCTAGAAACAGTTTCATGCTGCAGGATCAGAAACGCCCGCCCCGTGACGCCTGAGGCGTAGCTCACCATGGATACAGAAACGATTAAAGTCTGAATTTTTCTCCCAGATAAATCTCCCGGGCCTGCTTGCTTCCGGCAATTTTGACCGGATCACCATACTCTATCACTTCGCCGGCGCTCATGATGTAGGCGTTATCGCATACACCGAGGGTCTCTCTCACGTTGTGGTCAGAGATCAATATCCCTATTCCCCGCGCCTTCAGTTCAGTAATGATCCCCTGAATATCGATCACCGCAATGGGATCGATCCCGGCAAAAGGTTCGTCGAGAAGAATAAAAAGGGGATCCGTGGCCAGTGCCCGTGCTATCTCGACCCGCCGACGCTCCCCACCGGAGAGGGCGTATCCCTTGCTTTTTGCTATATGACTAATCTTGAACTCGCCGATAAGCTCCGCAGCTCGATCACGCCGTTCAGATGACGAAAGATCCATAGTCTCCAGCACGGCCAGTATGTTTTCTTCCACCGTAAGTTTACGGAAAACTGATGGTTCTTGAGGGAGATAGCTGATCCCCATGCGCGCACGCTGATACATGGGAAGAGCGGTAATCTCTTCGTCGCCGATAAAGACCTGCCCCCCATCCGGTCGGCAGAGCCCCACAACCATGTAAAACGTGGTGGTCTTTCCAGCGCCGTTGGGTCCCAGCAGCCCCACCACCTCGCCGGTGGCAACCCGCAGGTCAACCCCATTCACGACGACACGCTTGCCGAATCCCTTCCGGAGGCCATGCGCCTGCAAAACCATATCAGCGCTGTTGGCCGCCATCCTTCCCCTTTTCCTTTGGCGTAATGACCGCCTCTACCCTTGTGTCCGGACCGCCCGTGACAATGCTTTTCTCTTCGTCTACAAAGTAGGTGATGACTTTGCCGGACACCGTATTCTCACCTTGAAAAACCTTGGGGTCGCCGGTCAGAACGATCTTCTGCTCGGCACTCTGGTAGACCCCGTCGCGAGCCGTGGCGAGGCGATCTCCCTGGACGATCCGCACGTTGCCCGATGCTTCAACTCTGTCGAGATCACCACCATCAGCCTTGTAGTGGACAACCAGCTTGTCTGCGTAGATCGTCAGATCACCTTGGCGAGCGATGACTTTGCCGGTGAACGTTGCCGTATTATGCCTGCTGTCCGTGGACAGTTCATTGGACTTAATGGTAATAGGCTGCCCTTGCCGCCCCCCCTTTGGGAGTTGTGCGGAATGCGCGGTCCCCAGTGATACCACCACGAGGAAAAGCAGCACCGTGAGCATTCGTTTCATATTATCCCTTTTTCCCCGGCGCGACAGTCGCGGTTACGTCTCTCAAAATCCTCACCTGACGCGTCTTTACGGATAGTTCCATTCCCACGCCAGAGACGCTCATCCCACCATCGGTAAACCTTACCCTGTCATCGGTCACCACGAGGGAGCGGTTCGACTGGTAGGATGCCCGCCCCGTGGTAAACTCCATGCCGGATTCACTCTTTGCCACGACGTTTCCGGTAAGCGCCACATTTTTCGCGGCATTGAAGTAATCGGCCTGATCTGAAACAAGAGTTATCTCGCCGCTCTTGCCTCTCTCATGAAGCACCAGACGCACATCTGTCAACCTCGTAACGTCCCGCGCCTTGTCGTATTCACCCTTGCCCGCGTAGAGGTCCCACTGCCTGACACCATCCTTGGTTTCAGTGTAATGAATCTTGCTGAGGGATATCTCCACATTGCGAGGGAGGGCCGGCAACCCCTCATCTTTCTTGCCACCCGCCCCAAGCTTAAACGCCAGAGAAACGGCAATATAGAGAGTAGCAAGAACAATGACAGAGGCAAGAATATGCCTGATTTTATTGGGTTTTACCATATATTTTGCCGAAGTATACCATCTCGCCCAATCACTGTAAAGGAGATTCTAGATGTCAAGGAGAAATTTGGCACGGAGATTGAAAGATTGCATTACTCTCGCCACAAACTGGGCAAATACCGTTATGTTATGGGGAAAATGGACCGAAGACGTTCCACAACTCTCTCTTTCTGAGTTGAACATGGTCATCCTCTGCATATACAGAGCTTATCGGGAAAAGTGCTATCCGCCTTAACAGAAATTTACAGAAACCTTGAGTATGGGCTGATGTAATTTTCGTAAGCCGCGAATTGGGTGCGTAACCAGCAGGAGGGAGTTGATGGGTGGAATGAACCTTAGGCGAGAAAGCTGAGTATCAACTAAAATAACGGGCTGTTATCTCATCCCACTTCCCCTGCCCCCTGAGCAGCAGATCACAGACTTCGCGAACGGCTCCCCAGCCACCACGATTGCGGGTGGTGAAGTGGACATGAGGAAAAACCTCCTCCACGGCATCGGCCGGAGCCGCCGCAAAGCCGACCCGGCGCAACACCGGGATATCGATGACATCATCTCCCACGAAGGCAACCTGATCATCGGTGAATCCGGTTTTTCCCAGAATCTCCCGGTACGGGGTTAGTTTGTCGAGGGACTTTTGGTAGACAAGAGAAATCCCCAGTTCCGCAGCCCGGTTAGACACGACCACCGACCCGCGGCCCGAAATGATTCCCACCTCAATCCCTGCCCTCTGAACCATTTTGATACCATGACCATCCTTGACGTTGAAGAATTTGCTCTCAATTCCGTTGGAATCGAAGATAATCCGACCGTCGGTCATGACGCCGTCCACATCGAGGAGAAGAAGCCGTATTTTGCTGAGACGCTCTTTCATCAGGCCAGCCCCGCTTTAAGGAGGTCATGCAGGTGGATGACTCCAACCGGTTGCGCATCGTCGTCACCCTCAAAGACAAACAGTGAAGTAATGGAATACTGCTCCATCCGCTGAAGGGCTTTGGCAGCCAGTTCACCACGCTTGATCCGCTTGGGGTTGCGGCTCATGAGCTCGCCGGCCGGCAACTCCAAAACCGCGAGCCCCTTGCTGAGCGCCCGGCGGAGGTCGCCGTCGGTAATTACCCCCAGAAGCGCCCCGCTCCCGTCTACTACCCCGGTGACGCCGAGCCCCTTGGAGCTGATCACGAACAGCGCATCCCGCATGGGTGTATCGGACGTAACGATCGGCACGGCATCGCCCGCGTGCATCAGATCCCCCACCGTGAGAAGGAGCTTCTTGCCGAGGGAGCCCCCGGGATGAAACAGTGCGAAATCCTCGGGACGGAATCCACGCTCGAGCAGAAGCGCCACGGCAAGGGCGTCACCCATGGCCAAGGTGGCCGTCGTGGAAGCGGTAGGCGCCAGCCCCAGGGGACATGCCTCCTCCTTGACCGATATATCGAGAAATACGTCACCGGCCTTTGCCAGGGACGACTTCGGATTACCGGACATGGAGATCAGGGAAGCACCGAGCCGCTTGATGATGGGAAGGATTCGCACCACCTCGTCGGTCTCGCCGCTGTTGGAGATGGCGATCACCACATCACCCTTCATGATCATCCCCAGGTCGCCGTGGATTCCCTCGGCGGGATGGAGAAAGAAGGCGGGAGTGCCGGTGGAGGCCATGGTGGAGGCAATCTTCTGGCCGATAAGGCCCGATTTCCCCATACCGGTCACCACCACCCTCCCCTTGGTTGAAAGGATGCGGCGAACGGCCTGCTCAAATTCGCCATTGATGGAATCCGCAAGGGCCATGAGGGCGTCCGCTTCAATGCGGATGACTTTGCGTGCTTCTTCGATAATCATCTGAAATCCGTGATCGAGGACCGAGGACCAGAAACCGGTAAATGCATCTACCTGCTCCAGGGCGCCCGCTCCAGACTCCTATTTTACTATGGCGTCTATGGCCTTGAGTTTTTTCAGCAGAACGGGAAGGTCGTCAAGGGGGACCGAATTGGGGCCGTCGCAAAGGGCCTTGTCCGGCTCCTCGTGAACCTCCAGAAATACCCCGTCAATGCCCGTTGCCACCGCGGCACGGGAAAGATACTCCACGAACTCTCGCTGTCCGCCGGACGAACCACCCTGCCCCCCCGGGAGCTGGACGCTGTGGGTTGCGTCGAAAACCACCGGAAAACCGAACCGCCGCATGATGGGGAGGCTCCGCATGTCGGACACCAGGTTGTTGTAGCCGAAGGAGGCACCGCGCTCCGTGAGGATGATCCGCTCGTTCCCACTGGCAACGATCTTGCCGACCACATTCTCCATGTCCCACGGGGCAAGAAACTGCCCCTTCTTCACGTTCACCACGCATCCCGTACGGGCTGCTTCCACCAGGAGATCGGTCTGGCGGCAGAGAAACGCCGGAATCTGAAGAATGTCGAGAACCTCTGCCGCAGGCTGCACCTGCTCGATGGAGTGGATGTCGGAGATGACCGGAAGGCC
This sequence comes from Geobacter grbiciae, assembly GCF_018531165.1. NCBI lineage: Bacteria > Pseudomonadati > Thermodesulfobacteriota > Desulfuromonadia > Geobacterales > Geobacteraceae > Geobacter > Geobacter grbiciae. The sequence goes on from NZ_JAHDIW010000006.1 coordinate 134,390, forward strand.
CAGAGACTCCTTGACCTTGGCGAGGATGCGCAGCCCCTCTTTAAGCCCCGGTCCCCGAAAGGCGGTGACCGAGGTGCGGTTCGCCTTGTCATAGGAAGCCTTGAAGATGAGCGGGATCGACAACCCGTTCACGATGGTCATAAGGCGTTCAGCGCAGCGGAGCGTCGCCGTCTCGTTTTCAATAACGCAGGGACCGGCGATAAGCACCAGGGGACGACTGCCCCCCATCTTCACGTTGCCAATGGCGATTTCTCGGGTCATGGGAACCTCGGTACCTAGACGGATGAACTAAGCCTGTGATCTCTTGCCCCGGTGCTCCAGGGCAGCGGCAATGAACGTCCTGAAGAGCGGATGGGGATTGAGGGGCTTGGACTTGAACTCCGGATGGAACTGGCAGCCAAGGAACCAGGGGTGATCCGCCACCTCGACGATCTCGACGAGGTCACCCTCCTTGTAGATGCCGGAGATGACGAGCCCTTTGGAAACCAGAATTTCCCGGAAGGCGTTGTTGAATTCGTAGCGGTGGCGGTGCCGCTCGGAGACGTCAAGGGAGCCATAGGCCCGGTGGGCGAAGGTCCCCTTCGAGAGGGAACAGGGATAGGCCCCAAGTCGCATGGTTCCTCCCTTGCGCTCCACCCCCTTCTGCTCCTCCATAAGATGAATGACCGGATTCGCGCAGTCGGGTCGGAATTCGCTGGAGAAGGCGTTGTCAAGGCCACAGACGTTGCGGGCATACTCGACAACCGCCATTTGCATGCCGAGACAGATGCCGAAAAACGGAACTTTCCGGGTCCGGGCGTACTCGATGGCCTTGATCTTTCCTTCGGTCCCCCGTTCTCCGAACCCGCCCGGCACGAGAATAGCGTCGACGTCGTCCAGAAGACCACCGAGGCCTTCGCTCTCCAGCTTCTCGGAATCGAGGTAGCGGAGGTAAACGCGGCAGTCATTGGCGATCCCGCCGTGGGTTAGGGCCTCGGCAAGGGATTTGTACGATTCGGTGAGGTTCACGTACTTACCGACGATGGCAATGTGAACCTCGCCCTTGAGCGGGTTGCGGAGCTTCTCCACTACGCTTTCCCAAGGGGCCAGGTCCGGGGCCTTGGTCCAGATGTTGAGCTTGTCCACCACCTGGTCGTCGAGCCCCTGCTTGTGAAGGGCGAGGGGGACTGCGTAGATGTGCTCGGCGTCGGCGGAGGTGATGACCCCCTTTTCCTCCACGTTACAGAAGAGGGCGATCTTCGCCTTCATGTCGTGGGGCAGATCCTTCTCACAGCGGCAAATGAGAATATCGGGCTGGATACCAATTTCCCTCAGCTCCTTGACCGAGTGTTGGGTCGGCTTGGTCTTCAACTCGCCGGCGGTCTTGATGTAGGGAACGAGCGTCACGTGGAGATAGAGAACGTTGCCTGCGCCACGGTCGGCCTTGAACTGGCGGATCGCCTCAAGGAACGGCAGCGACTCGATGTCCCCCACGGTGCCCCCAACCTCGACGATGGCCACATCGGCACCCTTGGCATTCTCGAGAATCTTATGTTTGATCTCATCGGTGATGTGGGGAATTACCTGGACGGTCCCTCCCAGGTAATCGCCGCGACGCTCCTTCTCGATGACCGAGAAGTAGACCTGGCCCGTGGTGAAGTTGCTCCGTTTGGAAAGCCGTGCCGACGTATAGCGCTCGTAGTGGCCGAGGTCCAGGTCGGTTTCGGCGCCATCATCAGTAACGAAAACCTCACCATGCTGGAAGGGGGACATGGTACCGGGATCGACGTTAATGTAGGGATCGAGCTTCTGCATGGAAACCCGCAGGCCCCTGGCCTCCAGGAGAGCCCCGAGGGATGCCGAGGCCAGCCCCTTGCCTATGGAGGAAACAACTCCACCGGTCACAAAGATAAACTTGGTTTTCATGAATGCTCCTAAAACAAGCCAATGGTAAGGGACATCAGAAAGGGGATTGCCTGCTTTAACCGTCCCCTCGTGCCCGCGAACCTTCAGATTTGGAATCTCGACAACTTTTCGACGACCTTATCCAGATCGTTCGGCGTATCGACACCGATCGACTCGAAGGACGTTTCCACCACCCTTATGCGGAAGCCGTTCTCCAAAACCCTCAACTGCTCCAGTTTCTCCGCAAGCTCAAGGGGAGTGGGCGCCATCCGGGCGAACGCCAGGAGGAAGTCGCGTCGATAGACATAGAGCCCCACGTGTTTGTAACACAATAGCCGTCCGGTGACGAACGCCTCGTCCTTCAGGTCGTTCCACTTGTCGCGGAAGTTGGGGAGAGGCGAACGGGAGAAGTACAGGGCATCTCCCTCGCGATCGGTTACGACCTTAACCACATTGGGACTCAGGAAATCGTGCAGCGACTTGATACGGCTCTTGAGGGTCCCCATCCGGATCGATGCGTCGGTAACCAGAGGCGTAATTGCCTCGTCGATCATGGCAGGCTCGATAAGGGGTTCATCACCCTGGACGTTCACAATGATATCTGCATCGATGCGGGCAGCAACCTCGGCAAGCCGGTCGGTACCTGTTTCGTGGGTCGCGGAAGTCATTTCCACCCGGCCTCCGAAAGCACGAACGGCTTCGGCAACCCGCTCGTCATCGGTAGCGACAATAACCTCGGACACCAGACCGGCCTTGGCTGTCCGCTCGTAGACATGCTGAACCATTGGCTTGCCAATGATCTCGGCGAGAGCCTTGCCGGGGAAACGGGTCGAGGCGTATCTGGCAGGAATGATTGCTGTTATTTTCATAACAATAGTTCCGGCTCCACCCCACACAAAACACGACGGCACGCATAAACGCCACGCATCGATGATGCCCGGCACTGAGCGCTGAATAAGACAACCGACAATAGTCCTGATGGGGGCAAAAGATTTGCTGCTGCTAGGATTGTGTCCCTTCGGCAGGTGGGACGGATAACGCTACCTCAAAGGCCGTAGCGTGTCAAGGGATGAAATGCGTTGCCGCACGGGGTTCCCTTTGGTACAGTGCCGCCCATGGGTACTATCGGACTTATTGCGGCAATGCCCGACGAGATACGGCCTTTCCTCCGACTGGCAAGCCCTGCGGCACGCTTGCACGGCGGGAGATTCCCCATGTGGCGGTTGCGGGTCGGCAATGATGACATCGTTCTCGTGGAATCAGGGATGGGGATCGACAGGGCGACAGCGGCAACCGATGCGCTCGTGGCTGCAGCCTCGCCGGTCGCCATCCTTTCCTTTGGTTTTGGTGGTGCCGCGTTGCCCGGCCTCAAAGTGGGAGACCTGGCGGTGGGAATGACAAGCTGGTTTGCCGGTACGGAGGGGATTGTCCTCCGCAGGGGAATCGACCGGAACCTGGCCGAAAAGCTGGCCGAAGAGCTCAACAGGATATGCAATGGGGTCACCCGGGGTGAAATTATCACATCCGCCCGGATTCTCAAGAAGGGCGATCTGGCTCATTCACTCCCGAACGGAATATCCTCGCCGATTCTCGACATGGAAACGGCCGCAGTGGCCGAGGCAGCCCACCGGCACGGGATACCAATCGTGGCCCTTCGCGCCATCAGCGACGACGCTGAAGAGGAGCTTGCCTTCTCCCTCGACGAATTCACCGATAAAGACATGGCAATCCGCCCCCTGAAAGTGCTGGCGACCATCGCCCGAAAGCCCTGGATCATCCCCCAGCTTCTGAGGCTTGCCCGCAACTCCCGCATCGCCGGCAAACGGCTCGCCCAGGGGGTTCTGGCAACCGCAGAGTTTCTTTCCCGCGGATAAGGGGCGGGACAGTCCCTCCGTCTATCCTTTGCGGGCCGATGCGACAGACCAGGGGAAGTCCCTCAGATGTTCCGCCAGTTCCTCCTTACGGTATCGGTTAGTGCGGCGGATAATAGTCACTGCCGATATTGCCATGGCGGGGATGATGATGAAAAGGCCGGTCAGCGCCATGAGGCGCTCGCCGATCCAGAGGGTCACACTGAGGTTGAAGACAAGGACCGAGACATAGAGGATCGGCCCATAGAGGGTGCGGAAGGGCGGATTCGCCACCCCTGCCGGTCGTTCGCTCCGACTGCTGCCGCCCCAAGCGTCGATTCGCTGCAGCGCAAAGACGAGCACGAAACTCACGAGCCACCACCCGAGATAGTTGGAAAGGGGGACTCCGAAATGGGCTCCCACCTCCCGGTAGCCGTAGATTTGCCCCAAAAACCAACGGCTCCCCTGGAGCGCCACTGGATCGATAATGATGTCGAGGAAGACCTGAAAAAGGGAGCCCAGAAAGAGAACGGCAAAGGAGTTGCGTAGGGAGCGGGTCTCCAGCGTCACCAGATCCCAGCGCCACGCTTTGATGGGCGCAACAACGAAGATGGCAGTGGCATAGCTGCAGTAGGTGAGAAAGACATAGGAGAGTGAATCGAAAAAGGGTACCCCCGCTATCCAGAGTTCCCGGTCGCGGGTCACGTCGATGTAATAGTACCATCCGTAGGGAATGCCGGTAGTTATGGAACTGAACTCGGAAAGAAATGCAGTAAGGTATCCCACAACCGTGAAGAGAGCTATCTTGCGCCACCCCAGATGGGGAACGGCTGCCACCAGATAAGCGGCGAAAAACGCGAAAACATAGGGACGCATCGTGACGGTCCCGGCGGCAATCCTTAAGATATCCTCCATTTGTTCCTCCTGACAAACGAAGCGCGGAAGCCACTTCATGCGACCCCGCGCCCCGAGAACTTCACGATTTTTCCGCTGCGTGTTATTCGCGCTAGAACAACGTCCCTACCATGCTTCCGATGACTGAAATGGGGCCTGTGTCGGACAGCCCCTCGGTCGCCTTGTCCAGCTTCTTCATGGCTGCCGTGGTGTCGCGGTACAGGGTATCGTCATTCACGAGCTTGCCGAGGGTACCCTGCCCATTATTGATTTTTTTGGCGACCTCCCCTACGTTCTTTGAAGCGTCCCGGAGTTCATTGTAGAGGCTCTCGTCATTCACGAGCTTGCCAACACTCCCCTCACCCCGGTTGATCTTGGCGGCAATCTCCTTGATGTCCTTGGCTCCGTCGTTCAGATTCGCCACGGCCCCCTTGGCATCACGGTAGAAGGCATCGTCGTTGACGAACTTGCCGAGGCTCCCCTCCCCCTTCTCAATCTTCGCGGTGACGTTCTTCATGCTCGCCGCCAGCTCGTTGGTGTTGCGGTAGAGGGATTTGTCGTTGAGAAGGAGGGCCAGCGATCCTTGTCCCCGGTCCATCTTGGTGGTGATACTGTTCATGTTTTCGATGGCGCCCCGCAGGTTCCCCCGGTTTTCGTCAAGCATGGAGGAGACCTTCTGAAACACCTCCTTCTGATTGACGGTCAGGTCCTTGATCAAGACTTTTGCGTCCTTGGCGAGGTCACCTACGTTATCCACGATGACGTCGATATTGGCGGTCTCACGGCTTTTGACCGCACTGCCGGGCGGTAGCACCGGTGCGTCGGGCGACCCGAAGGAGAGACCGAGGAACTGACCTCCGAGGAGGTTGGTGAGCCGGATGGTTGCCACCGAATCGGCTTTGATGGCAGTACCGGGCTTCACCTCGAAAGCCACTTCAACCCGGCTGTCGGCAATGGCAATTTTCGTAATCTTGCCGACCTCCACTCCCGCCAGCCGGACCGGATCGCCCAGCTTGAGGCCTGTGGTGCTTGAGAGATAGGTCTTATAGGGAATGGCCTTTTGAAAGGGGTTCCACTTCTCCCCAAGCTCAAGCATCACCCCGAGAAGCACAAGTCCGGCTATAAAGAAAAATCCGACCTTTTTTTCAATAGACATAATACCTCGCGCCCCCTCCGCACCGGCCTGGGCGGCCGCATTGCACACTATTTTCGCAAACCATGAAATTCCCCGATTGAAATCGACTGTTCAGAGCAGAATCCTCGTCAGAAAATAATCAGCCACCAGAATCAGCATAAATGAGAGGACCACAGCCCTGGTGGTGGACTGGGCGATCCCCCGGGCCCCTCCGGTAGTCTTGAAACCGGTGTAACACGACACCACCCCGATGATACAGCCAAACACCGTGGCCTTGAGAAGCCCGGCACCGACCTCCTTCAACTTGAGCGCCGTATTGAGGCTGTCGTAATAGGTAGAATAGGAAATGAAAATCTTCGGATGCAGGTGACTCAGGAGCGCCCCCCCCAGAATCCCCACGAAATCGGCGTAGATGACCAGCGCCGGAACACAGATGAGGCAGGCGATAAGCCGTGGCATGGCAAGGTAGCGCACGGGGTTGATATCGAGGGTCTTGAGGGCGTCGATTTCCTCATAGACCTTCATGACCCCGATCTCGGCCGCCATGGCTGATCCGGCCCGCCCGGCCACCAGAAAGCTCGTCATGACCGGCCCCAGTTCCCGAACCATGGAGAGCCCCACAATGCCGCCGATGATGTTCTGGGTACCGTACTTCTGAAGCTCGGCCCCGGTCTGGAGCGCCAGGACCATCCCCACGAAGAATGCCATGACTGAAGCCATCGGCAGCGTTTCGTAACCGATGATCGACATCTGGGTAAAGATGCTCAGGATGTTGCGCGGCGCCTCACGAAAAAACCAGACGGTCTGGCAGAGGAGCATGACCATCTCTCCCACGATTTCGTTAAACGCAATCACCCGTTTCCCTACGCGCTCGAACATGCCTGTCACGGTTCAAGCCTCGCACTGTTCGTCATAGTGCTCTCCTGTCCAGCTGCAGCCTCTCCACTCGCATCCCAGGTTATGCCGAAGGGAAGCCAGAAAAGGCTCAGGGTCTTCACCCCTTTATTTTGTCGTAACCGAATGAGTCCCTTCAGCACGGAAACGTCGGCCCGTGTGCCTTCCGAGCGGTATGAAACTAACGGAAACAATTCATAAGCCAGATCATTTCCCCTCCGCTCATGCCAGTAAAGGTTCCAGAGAAACGATACAGTGGAATCACCGGAATCGCTCCACCTCTGGATATAGACCCGCCAGAGGGGAGCCCAGTTCCGCTCGATCCCTTCCTGAGGTAAAATGGGTTCCATAAGTGCCGGAAAGCTGAACTGCTTCACCCCATGAGTGTCCCGATTGAAGACAAAGAGGGGCCAGAGTGTTGTCCGCCGCCGTTCTGCCTGGTCAATGGGCCATTGCTCCCGCAAGTCCGAATACAGGAAAAAAAGAATACGGTCGCGATCACGGCAATAGGTGTCCGACGCAAGCTCGTCGTGCCGATAGAGGGGCCAGAGATACCACCGCTTGAGGGTTTCTTTGCTCCGTTCCTCGGCATAGAAGGGAAGATAGCGCTTTACGTCCCGCTTTTCACCCGAGGCGGTCATGACCAGGGGCCAAAGGTAGCGTCGCTCCTCCTGCTTCGCCTGCCGGTCGCTGGTCCATCCCATAAAAGGCCAGAGGTAGGTACGGGAAGAGAGCCGGGGGGACTCGGTAGCCGAATAAAGGGGGAAAACGGTGAGCCGCTCCGTTGGATTGTCCGTGTCGAGTCCCCTCCGCTCATGGAAGTAGAAGGGCCAGAGGATGAAGCGACGTTCGTAGCTCCCTTCCTTGGCGGCGCTGCCGTATAGGGGCCAGAATTGGATGCCGTTCTCCCCCACCCCTGAGGTGGTCGAGAAAAACGGATAGAGGTAGTTTCGCGTCGTGGTCCCCTTCTTGACCGTGCGACTGTAAAGCGGGAAGAGGGTGTAGTGGATCTCGTCCCGCCAAAATCGCTCATAAAGCGTTCCGTAAAACGGAAATACCGAGGTATACGGCCCATAGGTTTCCGATATGCCGCGAATATAGAACGGAAAGAGCATGGAATCGCTCTTCACCTTGTCCGGCTCATCCTTGCGGAACGTATTAACCTGGAAGAGTTGCAACACCTGAAAGGTCGACACCTCCGGAGCTTCCCGCGACGAGGCGAGCGGATAGAGATAGCTTGTAGTTGCACTCTGCTCCCGTTCATCGACAGTGCGGTAGACAAAGGGACGGACCGCGGTTGTCCTTTCTTCCCCCTGCTGCTGTACCTTGATCAGGGGACCCAGAATCGAAAGATTACTGAAGCCGTTGCCAGGACTCTCCCGATAGTCGAAGAGCGGCCAGAGGGTCACTATCGTTCCCTGCTCCGCCTCGTCCCCTGCCGACGCTTCGAGGGGCGCAGCAAGGAACATCGCGAGAACACAGAGGATAAACAGGATGCGAAGACGCATGGAGGGTAATTCCACCGTGTCAAAAAAATGTACAAACTGATTAAATACTCTCATGAACCGGGGCGAGTCAACAAAAAATCCCCTCTTGCACCCGTTCATAGAGAAAGAGGCCCACGTATGACGCAGGCCTCTCGGAAATGCTCACGGGGTAGATCTACTGCTCAGTATTTCTGGTCGGCATAGTCAACCCACCCGCCTGCGAGGACGAGGGCCTTGTCGAAAGGTGAAACATCGAAGGTAATTATCTCCTTCCTTCCTCCTCCCGAAATGGTCAGGGTCTGCTTTTCAACATCGATGCCGATGGCGGTGTCAGGGCAGTTGTCAAAGGAAAAGAGGAGATCGATCTTCTCCTTCGGCAACTCGATGGCTGCCATGCCACAGTTGAACATGTTCTGTCGGAAAATCCGGGCAAAAGACTCCGCGATAACGGCGGTGATGCCGTTGACCTCGAAAACCCAGGGTGCATGCTCCCGGGAGGAACCGCACCCAAAGTTTGCCCGGGACACGATGACCCGTGCGGACCTGGTCTTCTCACCCTTCGGATCGAAGCCCGGGAGCTTCAAGTCCTCAAGAATATAAGGTTTCAGATCTTCCTTCGTGATTTCGGTCAGGTACTTGGCCGGGATGATTTCATCGGTATTGATATCGGCGCGGTCGAGAAAGAGTACGGGGCCGCCAAATTGTTTCATGGTGCATTCTCCTTGAAAAGTCGGTCACGGGTGGCCAGTATCCAAAAGGGCTACCGTCCCATCCATTAGCATGATTACAGGTACTTCCGGGGATCGGCGATCGCCCCTTCGATGGCCGTTGCTGCGCTCGTAGCCGGAGACATGAGGTGGACCATCCCCCCCTTCCCCATCCGCCCCATGAAGTTGCGGTTCGTGGTGGATGCACAGACCTCCCCTTCAGCCAGGACGCCGTTGCTCATGCCAAGGCAGGCACCGCAGGTGGGATTCGTGACGCAGAAACCCGCCTCCATGAATATGTCGATAAGTCCCTCGGCCATGGCGTCCTGGTAAATCTTCGGCGTGGCCGGGGAGAGAATCCCCCGCACCGACGGGGCAATCTTTTTCCCTTTGAGAATCCGGGCAGCAATCCGCAGATCTTCAAGGCGGCCGTTAGTGCAGGAGCCCAGATAGACTTGATCAACGGGAGAACCGGCAATTTCGCTGATCGGCTTCACCTGATCGGGCTTGTAGCCGAAGGTGACGATCGGCTCGAGGACAGAAACGTCAAAGTCGAGCACCCGCTCGTAGACAGCGTCGTCGTCGGAGCGCCATGTGCTGAACTCGGCGAGGGCAGCTTTTTTGGACGGGTACTCGTTCTCAATGAAGGGCCAGAGGTATTCCACCGTCACCATGTCGGGCATGCAGATGCCGGAGGTGCCTCCCGCCTCGATGGCCATGTTGCAAAGTGTCATCCGCGACTCCATGGTCATGGCGTCCACCACCGGTCCCCGGAACTCCATGACCCGGTCAGTAGCGCCGTTGACGCCGAGCTGGCCGATGACGTAGAGGATGACATCCTTTGCATAAACGCCCTTGGGAAGGGTGCCGTTCAGGTTGATCCGGATGCTCTTGGGCTCACGGAAAGCGCAGACCCCTTTGAGAATACCGACCTCCAGGTCGGTAGTGCCGACACCGGCGGCAAAGGCACCGAAGGCGCCATGGGTGCAGGTATGGGAATCGCCCATGATGACTGTGTAACCGGGGCGGATGTACCCCTTCTCGGGGAAGAGTGCGTGACACACGCCGTTATGCCCCACATCGAAGAAGTCCTTGATGGCGTGTCGCCGTGCCCAGTCGCGCAACATTTTCGCCTGGGTGGCGGTCTTCGAGTCCTTGCTCGGCGTGACGTGATCAATCACCGCCTTGATCTTCGTGGGGTCAAAAACCCGGTCTTTACCTCGCGCCATCAGGTCGGCAATGGCTATGGGAGTGGTAATTTCGTGGCACATCACCACGTCGAGCCGGAGCACCTTGGTGCCGGAAAACGGCTCATCGACCAGGTGGCTTGCAAAAATTTTTTCCGCTGTAGTCTTCCCCATATGAACTACCCTTTCGCAGTGTAATGAAAGTATGGTGGCCACTCTAAACAAAGCCCCCTAATAAATCAACGTAATATTTGTTCGGTCCGGCTTAACATTTGCTTGCACGATTATGGCGTGCTATCATACCCAAATTTCAGAGGGAGTTGGCAGGCAATGGAATTGAACTTTACCCGCACTAATGGCGAAATTGACACTCTGATCGACACCCTCATGGAGAAGGTCGATGCCATCCATCACCCGGCGATGATCCGTGAGATGATCATTTCCGCCCTCAAGTCCGGCCAGGAGTGCGATTATCTGGCAGACCTGAAACTTCTCAACAACACCATGAAGGAGATGCGTTACACTACCAACGTTTTTGCCCCCTACCGGGAGAAACGGAAGGTTACCATTTTCGGGTCGGCGCGCACGGAACCTCAGGAATCTATCTATCAGACATGTGTCCGTTTCAGCCGTAAACTTGCCGAGAAAGGTTTCATGATCATCACCGGTGGCGGACCGGGGATCATGCAGGCAGGAAACGAAGGCGCCGGCAGCGAGCACTCCTTTGCCGTCAACATCCGTCTTCCCTTTGAGCAACAGCCCAATCCAGTCATGCTCAAAAACCCCCGACTCATCAACTACAAGTACTTCTTTAACCGGAAGGTTGCCTTTGTTAAGGAATCGAACGCCCTTGCCGTCTTTCCTGGCGGTTTCGGCACTCTTGACGAGGCAATGGAGGTATTCACCCTCATTCAGACCGGAAAGACCTCACCAAAACCCCTTGTGCTCATTGACGATAACACCGGCTATTGGGATCGCTGGTTCGACTTCGTGAAGAATTGCATACTTGGGAAAGGGTTTATCTCTGCGGAAGACTTCTCCATTTTCACCATAACCCGCGACGAAGACGAAGCAATCCGTGTCATTGATGATTTTTACCGCAATTACCATTCACTCCGGTTCTTCGAAAGAAGGCTCATCATCCGCCTCAACAAGGAGTTGACCCCCGAACAGATCGAGGAACTGGAGAACGAGTTTCCCGAATTACGATTGCCGGGGACCCGCATCCTCCCCTGCGCTCCTCTCCCAGAAGAGGCCGATGAACCCAACCTGTTGAAACTGCCCCGCATCTCTCTGCAGTTCAATCACCAGCATTACGGCCTCCTTATCGCCTTTATCCGAAAGCTCAATATGTTCTAAATACGGAAGGGAAAAACCTTGACAACGTAATTATACGCTGTTAATTTTTTAAAGTAGCAAGTTTCGGAAGCTTTACGCAGCAAATGAAAACCAGAACAAAGACGTACATGCTTTGCGGTTTTCCTGCCCCAAGACTCCGGAAACTTTAGCAACATCCCACGAAGTTCCGGCACTGATCCGGAGGCACCAAAAAAGGAGGTAGGAAAATGGCACAGGGCAAGGTTAAGTGGTTCAACGACGCCAAAGGTTTCGGCTTCATTGAGCAGGAGAACGGGGAGGACGTGTTTGTTCACTTCTCAGCCATCCAGTCCGACGGGTTCAAGACCCTTGCTGAAGGCGAAGCTGTCACCTTCGATGTGGTCACCGGTCCCAAGGGACTCCAGGCAGCCAACGTAAAAAAAGCTTAACTGATTCATCCCCTAACAGACACGAAACCCCGCTGAATTATTCAGCGGGGTTTCGTTTTTTCAGACAAGCGCCTCATTGAAATCTCAACTGTCGGCGAGAGCCACCGAGGTCTCTCACCGACATCAGATCACAGACTTTCGTGGATTCGCTCTATCTTTGCATTGAGTCGATTGAGCGCGTTGATGTAAGCCTTTGCCGACGCCTCAATTATGTCTGTGGAAGAACCTCGCCCCACAACCGTTTCGTTGCCGTCTGTCACCCGCACGGTCACTTCGCCCTGGGCATCGGTTCCGCCGGTAATGGATCCGACATTATACTGCTGAAGCTTCGCCTTGGTCTTGGTTAGCTTCTTGATTGCCTTGAGAGTCGCATCAACCGGTCCATCCCCCAGCTCGGCAGTTCGCACCGCCGTACCGTCAATCTCCATTTGCACCGTCGAAGTGGCGACCGCAAAGGAACCGCACGTGACCGTGATATGAGAGAGCCGGAACTTCTCCGCCGGACGCATCACTTCGTCTGCAACCAGTGCGTCAAGATCTTCGTCGAAAACCTCTTTCTTCAGATCAGCCAAGGCCTTGAAACGCTCAAAGGCGCGGTTCAGGTCTTCATCGGAAAGCTCGTACCCAAGTTCCGCAAGCCGCTTCTTGAATGCGTGACGTCCCGAATGCTTGCCGAGCACCAATACGTTCGTCTTGAGCCCGATTGATTCCGGAGTCATGATTTCGTAGGTCGATTTCTCCATGAGCACGCCATGCTGATGTATGCCCGACTCATGGGCAAAGGCGTTGGCCCCCACAATCGCCTTGTTGGGCTGAACCCCGATGCCGGTAATAGTGGAGAGAAGCCGACTGGCAGGGACGATCTGCTCGTGGTCAACGTTTGTCCTGAAGGGGAGGATGTCGTGGCGGGTCTTGATGGCCATGACGAACTCTTCAAGAGAGCAGTTTCCCGCCCGCTCACCAATGCCGTTGATGGTACACTCCACCTGACCTGCCCCAGCCTGAACCGCCGCAATGGAGTTCGCCACGGAAAGCCCCAGGTCATTGTGGCAATGGACTGAAATTACTGCCTTTTCGATATTGGAAACGTTTTCCTTGAGGTGACGGATGATGTTGAAGTACTCGAAGGGGATCGTGTAGCCGACAGTATCGGGAATATTCACCGTCGTGACTCCGGCGTCGATCACCGCCTCCACCATTTGCACCAAGAAGGCCAAGTCGGTACGGACGGCATCCTCGCAGGAAAATTCCACATTTGGCGTGTAGGATTTCGCTCGTTTCACCGCTTTGACCGCATTCTCAAGAACCTGCTCACGGGTCATCTTCAGCTTGTACTTCATGTGGATATCAGAGGTGGCGATAAAAGTATGAATACGCCCCTTCTCACCTGCGTACTTAAGTGCCTCCCAGGCCCGGTCGATATCCTTGTCGCTGGAACGGCAAAGGCCAGCGATCTCCGGTCCCTTGATGGTCTGGGCAACCCGTTTGACCGCCTCGAAATCCCCCTCGGAAGCGATGGGAAATCCCGCTTCGATGACATCGACGTTCAGCTTCAGAAGCTGCTTGGCAACCCGCAGTTTCTCATCGATGTTCATGCTGTTGCCCGGCGACTGCTCGCCGTCGCGAAGCGTTGTATCGAAAATCTTGATGGTCTTCAGTTCCGCCATGGTCTACCTCCCTTTGCGTGATGGCTGTCTCATGCCACCGACGGGTCGATCAAGGCCGTCAGTGTTCACGTGAGCCCAAAACAAAAAAAGCCTTCGCCCAGACAAGGGACGAAGACTTTGCTCCGTGGTACCACCCTTTTTATCCTCCCCAAATGAGTAAAACCCTCACTGAAGTGGACCTCATTATTCCCTTCACGCGGGCGACGTCTCCGACTAGGGGACACAGGTCATGTCCGCGTTCACCGGAGCAGCTCCGAGGCGAGTTCATCCGTCCTTATACCGGTTCGCACCACCCACCGGCTCTCTGGAAACTGCACAATAAGGATGAGGACTACTACTCCTCTTCTCTGCCTTTACGATTTGTCCTGTGATAATAGAAAACAACGAGACAGCGTGTCAAGACAATTCCACTTGGATTCCACAAGGTTCCAAAGCTTCAAATCTTGTTTGTCCTAACCAAATTCAAGGCCGCTTCATATCCGTGGATAGCTCAGGGCTCTTCCTTGGTGTGTTTGTTATGGATCGCCTTCTCGAGTCTGCGCCGCCGTGGCCAGGTCATCAAAAAACCGACAATCCCCGAAAACGTGTAGCAGATGAAAATCAGAAAGAGCATGACGACCGGTTCAGCCGCAATAACCACCAGGAGAAGCACCGCAAGCACGAGAAAGGCAAAGGGCTGGCGCTTGATCAACTCAGGATCCTTGAAGGAGTAGTACCGGAAGTTGGAAACCATGAGAAAGGCGAGAAGGTAAATGAGGACCAGGATCGCCAGTTTCTTGTAGGAACTGGGCCAGCCGAAGTGATAGAAAAGAAGCACCATGGCCGACACCATGCTCGCAGCCGCAGGGGTCGGCAGTCCCACGAAACGCTTACTCTCCACCGTATTGACCTGAACGTTGAAGCGGGCCAACCTGAGCGCACCGCAGGCGACGAAGAGAAACGCCGCAAGCCACCCCAAGCGGCCAAAGGGTTGGAGCGCCCACTTGTATGTGAGGAGTGCCGGAGCGACACAGAAGGATACCACATCCGCGAGCGAGTCGTATTCAACCCCGAACTTGCTGGAGGTGCCGGTAAGCCGCGCAACCTTGCCGTCAAGGCCATCAAAGATGGAGGAGACAAGAATCCAGAGCGCGGCGGTCTTGAAATCGCCGTTCATGGTGGCGACCATACCGTAAAAGCCGGCAAACAGGCTTCCCGTGGTAAAGAGATTCGGAAGGATGTAAATCCCCTTCCGCATGCTCTCGCTCATGTCGATCTTTTCACCATTCATGGCAGTAACCCCAGGATAGTTTCGCCGGCAACGGTCTTGTCGCCCATCCTGACGCGTACTGCAGCTTCACTCGGGAGATACACATCGAGGCGGGAACCGAAGCGGATCAAACCGTAACGTTTTCCGCGCACGAGTTGATCTCCCTTGGCAGCGTAACAGACAATGCGGCGTGCGATGAGGCCTGCCACCTGAACAACAACCATCTTCATTCCCTTGGCAGTTTCAATGATAAGCCCCGCCTGTTCGTTCTCGAACGTTGCCCGGTCGTCGCGAACATCAAGGAACTTCCCCTTGATGTAAAAGGTGTCCAGCACTTTGCCGGTTATCGGCACCCTGTTCACATGAACATTGAAGACCGACATGAAGATGCTGATCTTGGTCATCTCCTCGCCCAAGTGCTCTTCGCGGGAAGGCCCCAGGTAGATAACCACGCCGTCAGCCGGAGCAATCACCGCGTTTTCATCCGCCGGGGTGGTGCGCTCGGGATTACGAAAGAAAAAAACGATAAAAAGGGTCAACGCCCCGAAAAACACCGCCAGAAAAAAGAATGCGGGAATTTTTGAGCCGAGAACGGCCAGCACTACGGCAATGAGCACGGCACCGGCGATAAAGGGGTATCCCTCCGCTGCTATGGGAGTATTTGAGTTGCGCATCAGAGAACCTCGGGTTTTGGACAATAATAAACCAAACGACCGCCCCGTGGCGACCGCATATTTCACGCAAACCACAAAGAGGCCGGATACGGTTTGGGTCCTTATCCCCTCTCCTGTACCCGGCCTCCCTGTCTCTGGTTCAGTCTATTGTTAGTTCTTCGCTTTATCGACGATCTTGGAAGCACCGATCCAGGACATCATGGAACGGAGACGAGCGCCGACTTCCTCGATCTGGTGCTCGGCCCCCTTACGGCGCAGGGCGGTGAACACCGGCTTGTTGGCTTTGTTCTCGAGCATCCACTCCTTGGCGAACTGGCCAGTCTGGATCTCTTCAAGAATCCTCTTCATCTCCTTCTTGGTTTCGCCGGTAACGACCCGCGGCCCGCGGGTGAGGTCACCATACTCGGCAGTATTGGAGATGGAGTAGCGCATGTTGGCGATGCCGCCTTCGTAGATCAGGTCAACGATGAGCTTCGTCTCGTGGAGACACTCGAAGTAGGCCATCTCCGGCGCATAACCTGCTTCGACCAGGGTCTCGAAACCAGCCTGGATCAGGGCAGAGATACCGCCGCACAGCACAGCCTGCTCACCGAAGAGGTCGGTCTCGGTCTCTTCCTTGAACGAGGTCTCAATGATGCCGGCGCGACCACCACCGTTGGCCGAGGCATAGGCAAGGGCCACGTCGCGGGAATTACCGGCAGGGTCGTGGTGGATGGCGATGAGGCTCGGCACGCCGCCCCCCTTTGTATACTCATGGCGAACCAGGTGGCCCGGCCCCTTGGGAGCGATCATAATGACGTTCACATCGGGCCGCGGCACGATCTGGCCAAAGTGGATATTAAAACCATGGCTGAAGGCGAGATAGGCGCCCTGCTTGAGGAACGGGCCGATCTCCTCCCGGTAGATATCCCCCTGGGTTTCATCAGGGAGGAGAATCATCACCACGTCGGCGATCTTAACCGCTTCAGAAGTGGGGAGCACGGTCAGGCCGGCCTCGGTGGCCTTCTTGACCGACGCGGAATCCGCACGGAGTCCCACCACAACGTCGATGCCCGAATCCTTCAGGTTATTGGCATGGGCATGTCCTTGGGAGCCGTAGCCGATAATGGCAACCTTTTTCCCTTTGAGTACGCCCATATTGCAGTCTTTGTCATAGTAAATCTTCATTCTTTCCTCCTCGAGTGTAGTGGATCAATTATTGCGTTGTATTGCCAGGCAGAAAAAAACGTGCTAGCTCTTCAACGCCTTGGCACCGCGGCCTATGGCAACCGGCCCGGTCCTAACCAACTCCTTGAGCCCCAGGGGGCGGAGAAGTTCCAGAATGGCGTCGATTTTTGCCGGGGTCCCAGTCGCCTCAATGGTATACGATTTTGGGGTTACGTCTATGACCTTCGCCCGGAAGATATCGGCAATCCTCAGGACTTCAGCCCGTGCAGAATCCTCGGCGGTAACCTTGATGAGCGCCATCTCCCGCTCGATCACCTCGCCATCGGTAAAGTCGATTACCTTGATGACGTCGATGAGCTTGTTGAGTTGCTTGGATATCTGCTCAAGAATCTGATCGTCCCCGCGGGTCACGATGGTCATCCGTGAGATGGTCTCGTCGTTCGTTGGGGCCACCGAGAGAGAGTCGATATTGAAGCCGCGGCCGGAAAAGAGGCCGGCAACACGGGATAACACGCCAAATTCGTTTTCCACCAGAACGGTGATTGTATGTCTCATGAAAAAACCTCCTGAAGAGCAGGCAAGATCGGAATCCCTGGCGCGTAAACGCGCCAATCAGGCATTGAGCACCATTTCATTGAGCGACGCCCCCGCAGGAACCATGGGAAGAACCTTCTCTTCCCGGGCGATCTTGAATTCCATGATAACCGGTCCCGGCGTCTCGAAGGCCCTCTTGATGGTAGCTTTCACCTCGTCGGATTTTGTCGCCTGGAACCCCTTTGCCCCGAACGCCTCGGCAAGCTTGATGAAATCAATGGGAAGCTCCATGCAGGTCTGTGAATAGCGCTTGTCGAAGAAGAGTTCCTGCCACTGGCGCACCATCCCGAGGAAGTTGTTGTTGAGTATGACAATCTTCACGGGAAGTCGATTCTGCACCAGCGTTGCCATCTCCTGGAGGTTCATCTGGAAACCGCCGTCGCCGCAAACAGCGATGACCTGGCGGTTCGGGAAGGCGGCCTGGGCCCCCATGGCCGCCGGTAGTCCGAATCCCATGGTCCCGAGCCCGCCGGACGACAGGAGCGTACGGGGCTCGCGGAAACCGAAAAACTGGGCAGTCCACATCTGGTGCTGTCCCACGTCGGTGGCCACAATGGCATCGGGAGCCGAAAGTTCACGGAGTTTCTGGATCACGAACTGGGGCTTGATAACCGTGGATGTCTGCTTGTAGGTCATGGGATACTTCTGCTTCCACCCCTCGATTTCCGCAAGCCACGGCTCAATCGCCGCATGGAATGCCGTCACTTTGTCACCGCTCTCATCAAGGGACTTGAGCATGCGACCAAGCACTTCCTTGACCTGACCAACTATTGGGAGATCAACACGGACGTTCTTCCGAATGGATGTCGGATCCACGTCCATGTGGATGATCTTGGCATGGGGAGCGAAGGTGGCGATCTTGCCGGTCACTCGGTCGTCGAAGCGCGCCCCTACGGCAACCAGCAGGTCGCAGTTGGTCACCGCCATGTTGGCGAAATAGGTGCCATGCATCCCGAGAAGCTTGAGGGAGAGGGGGTTGTCCTCGGGGAAGGAGCCAAGTCCCATAAGGGTAGTGGTGACCGGGATGTGGAGCTTGGTGGCCAGGGCAGTGAGTTCACCGGCGGCATCGCCGGAAATGGCGCCCCCTCCCACGTAAATAACCGGTTTCTTCGCCGCGAGAAGCATGGACACAGCCTTCTCGACCTGCTTCGGGTGCCCCTCAACGGTCGGTTTGTAGCTGCGAAGCTCAATGGTTTCGGGATACTCAAACTCGGCCGTGGCGATCTGTACATCCTTCGGCAGGTCCACGAGAACCGGCCCGGGACGCCCCGTGCGAGCAATGTAGAAGGCCTTCTTTATGATCGTGGCGATGTCCTTCACGTCTTTCACGAGAAAGTTGTGCTTGGTGCAGGGGCGGGTGATGCCGATGATGTCCACCTCCTGGAAGGCATCATTGCCAATGAGCGCCGTGGGCACCTGGCCGGTTATCACCACGAGGGGGATAGAGTCCATGTAGGCGGTCGCGATGCCGGTAACCGTATTGGTGGCACCGGGGCCGGAGGTGGCGATGGCGACACCGACCCTGCCGGTGGCACGGGCAAATCCATCGGCCGCATGGACACCTGCCTGTTCGTGGCGGGGAAGAATATGGCGGATATCCTTGAAGCTGAAAAGCTCGTCGTAGAGATTGATCACCGTACCGCCGGGGTAACCGAAAACGGTATCAACTCCTTCACGCTTGAGACATTCAAGGAGGATACGTGCACCTGTCATTTTCATAGAAAAACCTCCCAAAAGGGAAATCAGATAGTGGAGCGATTGGGTTACGGGAACGATTGCAGAATCGCTCTCCTACTCGGCCGTGGTAACCGCGCCGGTGTATGCCGAAGTAACCACCTTGGCGTAGCGGGCAAGCCATCCGGTCTTGATCTTGGGCTCGGGGGCTACCCAGCGGCTGCGGCGTTCCGCGAGGGTCGACTCATCCACAAGGAGCTCCAGCTTCCGGTTGGGAATATCGAGGCGGATCCTGTCCCCCTCTTCAACCAGGGCGATGGGGCCCCCCTCTGCCGCCTCCGGGGATATGTGGCCGATACAGGGGCCGCGGGTGCCGCCGGAAAAGCGGCCGTCGGTAATAAGGGCAACGGAATCGCCGAGGCCGAGTCCCATGAGGGTTGCGGTCGGTGCGAGCATCTCCCGCATCCCCGGACCACCCTTGGGCCCTTCGTAACGAATGACCACCACGTCGCCGGACGTGATCTTCCCCCCCATGAGGGCGGCCATGGCGAGTTCTTCCGAGTCGAAACAGCGGGCAGTCCCTTCGAACTGCATCATGGGAGCAGACACCCCCGACTGCTTCACCACGGCACCTTTGGGTGCGAGATTACCGAAGAGGACCGCGATCCCCCCTTCCTTCTTGACCGGGTCGGAAACGGGACGGATCACCCGCTCATCAACTGATTCCACCGTGGAGGCCAGCTCGTGGGTGGTAAGCCCCAGGACGGTCGGGCTGTCCTTGATGGTGTCACCGAGTTGCTTCAACACCCCGACAACACCGCCGGCCGCGTCGAGGTCCTCCATGAAATACTCTCCAGCGGGATTCATGGAGGCAATCTGCGGCGTCTCCTTGGAAAGGATATCAAAGGTTTCGAGAGGGAGATCCACCCCTGCCTCCCGGGCAATGGCCAGGAGGTGGAGGACCGTATTGGAGGAACCGCCGAGGGCGAGATCCACCCGGATGGCGTTTTCAAATGCAGCACGTGTCAGGATCTTGCGCGGGGTAACCTCATTGCGGACCAGGTCCACGATCTTCTCACCCGAGGCAAAGGCAATGCGACGCTTGAGGGCGGAAACCGCCAGGGCCGTCCCACAACGAGGGAGACTCATGCCGAGGGTTTCGGTGAGAATAGCCATGGTGTTGGCGGTAAAGAGCCCCTGGCACGATCCCATACCGGGACAGGCGTTGTCCTCGCAGACCTGAAGCTCCTTCGCATCGATGACACCGGCCTTGTAGCGTGCCATGGCCTCAAAAGTATCGGTCACGAAGGAAAAGCGGCGCCCTTCAACACCGCGGCCGGCCATCATGGGGCCGGCGGTTACCACGATGGCGGGGATATCAAGCCGAGCAGCCGCCATAAGCATACCAGGGGTGATCTTATCGCAGTTGGTGAGCAGCACGAGGCCATCGAGGCGATGGGCTTCGGCCACCGACTCAACCATATCGGCAATCAGTTCGCGGGTCGGGAGAGAGTAGTGCATCCCCTTGTGCCCCATGGCGATTCCGTCACAGACACCGGGAATGCCGAAGAAAAAGGCGTAACCGCCGCCGCTGTGGATTCCCTTCTCAATAAATCGCTCCAGGTCACGCATTCCTACGTGACCAGGGATAAGGTCAGTGAAGCTGGTGGCAACGCCGATGAAGGGTTTTGCCATTTCGCTTTGGGGAACCCCGGTTCCCTTGATGAGGGCTCGGTGCGGAGTCCGTTCGATCCCCTGCTTTATGGTGTCACTGCGCATCTGAAAGACCTCTGCTGTAGAATCTAATGGGGTGGTACCCAAGAAGAGCCTTCGATCCGACCAACTGTTTCGCGAGCATAATCCAAAATTCAATTATCTCAAACAGATCGAAGTACAAAAGGAAAGTGTGAAAATAATACATCCGGGGGGGACTGTCAACACCATTAAAATGGCGTTATAGCGTTTCCCGCATCATTCTTGACAGTTCGGCCTCGGATGGACGGATATAGGTGGGGTTCAGGAAAGGCAGTAGTGTAAGCGCGCCAGAACGGAACGCCTCGAGAGCAAGAACCGCACCAGCCGCCGCCCGAGGCTGATGGCAGTGGGCCGGCGCAAAGACGGCACGGTCGCCAAGGGTCTCCACGATAAGTTCGTGGTACCGGAGCGCCCCATTGCCGACAAAAAGAGCCGGACCGTCGACCAGATCCAGGAAGCGTTCCGGAGCCATGACACAGTCGGCATGGAGTGGTTCGGGAAGTGAGCCGCAACGGTAGAGCCCTGCGTAGACTTCCTTTTTCCGCGCATCAAAAAGGGTGCAGACAGGAAGTGAGTTGACCGGGAGGTTAAGTGCAAGCATGGCGAGAGAAGAAAAACCGGCAACCGGTTTTCCCGTTGCCAAAGCTAGCCCCTTGACGGTTGACACCCCGATGCGGACTCCAGTGAAGGAACCTGGCCCCAAGGCAACCCCGAAGCCATCCAGATCGGCAAGAAGGAGTCCGGCATCGCGCAGTATCGTGTCGATCGATGCAAGGAGCCTCTCGGAAAGGGTACGCTCGCTGTCGAGCAGGGACTCGGCCACGAGGCTCCCGCCAATGGTAAGGGCCACGCTGCAGGTAGAGGTAGAGGTGTCGACGGTAAGGAGCTTCACTACCCGTTCCCCACGAGGTAGCGGGCGATGTCGTTGTAGAAGGCAAGCACCATGAGCCCGATGAGAAGCGCAAGTCCAATCTGTTGTGCAATTTCCCGGGCCCTCATACTTACCGGCCTCCGGAAGATCAACTCCCAAAGGTAGAAAAAGAGGTGACCACCATCGAGAATCGGGATGGGAAGAAGATTGAGCACCCCCAGGTTGACCGAGAGGAGCGCCATGAAGGCAAGAAAACTAACCCCTCCAGCCTCAGCCTGCTGGCCGGCCATCTTGGCGATCATAATCGGCCCGCCGATAGTGTCCAGGGGAATGGCCCGCTCGATGATCCTCACCAGCGAGAGGACCGTCAGTTCGATGACGTTCCAGGTCTGGACACTCCCACGGGAGAAGGCTTCGCCGGGAGGATAGCGGTCGATAACCGTCTCTCCCGCTGCAACTACCCCTATTACGGGTGAGGTCACGGTTTCGCCGAGGAGATTCTTGCCGGTCCTCATCTCGGGCTTAAGCTGGAAAGCCTTCGTTTCCCCGCCGCGCTTGATCTCAACAAGGAGGGATGGTCCTTTCGAAGCCGCGATCTCTGTGGCCATTTCCTCCCAGCGATCAACCTTCTTGCCGTTCACAGCAGTGATTCTGTCGCCCGTAACGATACCAGCCTTGGCCGCCGGTTTGTCCTTGACCACTTCGCCGATTTTAGTGGTCGCGGAGGGGACCCCTACCATGAATACTGCAATGAATACGAACCAGGCAAAAATCAGGTTAAACCCGGGACCTGCCACCACAATCCCAATACGCCTGAGGGGCGATTTTTCTCCAAAGGAACGGTTCTTTTCCTCATCAGAGAGTTCATCCCCCCCACCCTCGCCCACCATTTTTACGTATCCCCCCAAGGGGAACGCGGAAATGAGGTACTCGGTTTCACCCATCTTTTTGCCGATAAGCTTCGGCCCGAAGCCGAGGGAAAACTTTTCGACCCCGACGCCAAAGAGCTTGGCAAAGAGGAAGTGCCCAAACTCGTGAACAAAGATGAGTATGCCGAGAACAATTATTGCCGAAACGATACTGGTCATCTGGTGCCTCGATAAAGGTGACGGACATACCGTCAGGACAACCCGATAAGCTCCCTGCTCTTCTCCCTCGCCCAGAGGTCAGAGGAAAGGACATCCTCGATGGTGGCAAGGGTATGGGGCTCGTGTGCATCCATGGTTCGAGCGATAGACGTAGCGATACCGGTAAACCCGATTTTCCCCTTGAGGAAGGCCTCGACAGCCACCTCGTTGGCGGCGTTCATGACCGCCGGCATGCTTTCACCAGCAGCAAGGGCATCATAGGCCAGTTTCAAGGCGGGGAAGCGCTGATAGTCGGGGGCCAGGAAGGTGAGCCCTGACAACGCGGTCAGATCAAGGGGCTTCACCCCTGTAGGAATCCGTTCCGGATAGGTCAAGGCATAGGCAATGGGAGCCTTCATGTCGGGAACCCCCAACTGGGCCATAACACAGCCGTCCACATACTCAACCATGGAGTGAATGATGCTCTGGGGGTGAATATTCACGGCAATCCGCTCCGCCGGCGTGTCAAAAAGCCAGCGGGCCTCGATCACCTCCAATCCCTTGTTCATCATGGTGGCCGAGTCGATGGTTATCTTTTGCCCCATGCTCCAGTTGGGGTGATTGAGGGCATCGGCGACCGAAACCCGTGAAAGGCGGTCAAGGGGAAGATTCAGAAATGGTCCCCCCGATGCGGTCAGAATAATCCGCTTCACATCCTTTCCGCTCTGCCCCTCCAGGGACTGAAAGACCGCCGAGTGCTCGCTGTCGACAGGATAGAGCCTGACCCCGTTTTCCCTGACGAGGTCCATCATGATCCGGCCGGCGGTGACAAGGGTCTCCTTATTTGCCAAGGCGACGTCCTTGCCGGCCTTGATTGCGGCGGCGGTAGGCACGAGGCCGGCAGCCCCAACAATAGCGGCGACCACGACATCGGTCTCACCGGCAGTGGCAGCGGCGATAAGACCGGGAATCCCATGATGGATTTCCGGTTTCGGATCCGAGAGCATCCGGTCCAACTGTCGGGCCAGGTCAGCGGTCAGAACGCTGACAAGCCTGGGCCGAAACACTTCAACCTGTTGTTTGAGAAGCTCCAGGTTACTCCCCGCCGTGAGGGCAATCACCTGGAATCGGTCCGGGTGCGCTGCGACGATCTCCAGAGTGCTGGTCCCGATGGAACCGGTTGAGCCAAGAATGGTGAGTTTTTTCATGTTCCCTCGTCAGGAAACCTATCGGGCCATGACCACCAGATAGGCATAGTAATACAGTGCGGGTGCGGCAAAAAGAATGCTGTCGAGCCGGTCGAGGATGCCGCCGTGTCCAGGAATGATAATGCCTGAATCCTTAACGCCGAAGCTGCGCTTGAGAAGCGATTCGAACAGGTCTCCGACCTGCCCCAACGCCCCTACGGCCAAAGCAGTGACCACACAGTCAACGACCGTTAGCTGATGCAAGAATGTGTATTTTGCAATCAAGGTACCTGCAAGACTCCCGCAGAGCCCGCCGAGAGCACCTTCGATGCTCTTGTTTGGACTGACAACAGGGTAAAGCTTCCGTCTTCCGAGAGTGCTCCCCACATAGTATGCCGCAGTGTCGCCGGACATGACTATCAAAAGCATCAGAAACACCCATGAGACTCCAGCAGGGAGAGCCCTGAGAAGGACAAGGTGCGAAAGGAGTAAAGGGACATAGGCAAATCCCAACCAAATGAGGCCTGCTTCGGCCGCACTCTGACGGATATCTCTGATACTGAAGAGAAAAAAAATGGCAACGGCGGAGAATAGAAGCGTCAGAGCTAACAACACGCCGTTCCCGGCAGGGACCGGCACAAAGCGCAGTAGCAACTCAGGGCTGACTAAAACAGGCAGGACGAGCATCCCTGACAGCGACGCAACGGTCCCTACCACGGGCCGTTTCGGAAGTGCCATCCGGTAGAACTCGCCCAGACCAAGTAACACCAGGAGACCAACAAAGCAGGCAAAGACGAAAACGCTCGCTTTAAGGATGAACAATATCAGCAGAGGCAGGGCAATGGCCCCGGTCAGTAGACGCTTGATGGTCAGCTCCTGTTCTGCAGTTGCGCACTCGTACGGCCGAAGCGCCGCTCGCGGGACTGATAGTCGTGCAGAGCACGGTGGAGCTCCTTAGCTGTGAACTCGGGCCAGTTGACCTCGGTAAAATAGAGCTCTGTGTAAGCGAGTTGCCAGAGGAGGAAATTACTGATCCGCATCTCGCCGCTCGTTCTGATGAGGAAATCGGGATCGGGCATGCCAGACGTAAACAGGTATGAGGAGAAGGTTTTCTCGTCAATATCGCCAGGGGAGAGATGGCCTGAGGAGAGGTCGGCAGCAATGCGCTCGGCCGCCAAGAGAATTTCCTGGCGTGCACCGTAGGAAAGGGCAAGCGTCAGCACCATACCTGTATTGCGCGCTGTCCTGTCGATGGCCTCCTGCACAGCCTGGTTCACGTCCGGCGGCAGTTCCTCCCGGGCACCGATCACGTTGAACCGTATATTGCTGTCAAGCATCCGTGCTGTTTCGACCCTGATGTACTTCTTGAGAAGTGACATGAGGGCTTTCACTTCCGTCTTGGGTCGGAGCCAGTTCTCCGCGGAAAAGGCAAAGAGTGTCAGATACTTGATGCCAAGACGAGAACACTCCTCAACAATCACCCGCACCGTCTCGACCCCCTTCTGGTGGCCAATGATCCTCTTGAGCATCCGCTCCTGGGCCCAACGGCCGTTTCCGTCCATAATGACGGCCAAGTGGCGGGGAAGTTTGTCGTGTGAGAGACCGTACATGGGATACCCAGAAACAAAAAATCCCCTTTAATTGAGGGGTTAAAGGGGATTAAAGCATAAAAGCACTTGGTGCGCAAGCAAAAAGCGGAAAAATACTTTTTTCCCGCTTAGCGCGGCATCAGACCTCCAGAACCTCTTTCTCCTTGTGCGTAAGCACTTCCTCAACCTTTGCCACGAACGTGTTCGTGACATCCTGCACTTCCTTCTCGGCGCGCTTCAGATCGTCTTCGGAAATCTTCTTATCCTTCTCCAGCTTTTTGAGGCTATCAATCCCGTCACGGCGAATGTTGCGAACCGCAACCTTGGTATCCTCAGCCATTTTCTTGAGTGTTTTGACGATTTCCTTCCGGCGCTCTTCGGTGAGAGGCGGAAGGGAAATGCGGATCGTCTTACCGTCATTGGCCGGGGTAAAACCAAGATTCGCATTCATGATCGCCTTTTCGATAACCGGGATCAACTTGGCCTCCCAAGGTTGGATGGTTATCGTCCGGGGCTCGGGGACAGAAAGGGTCGCCACCTGACTGAGGGGCGAGGGATTCCCGTAATATTCAACCTTGATATCGTCGAGAAGCCCGGTGGTGGCCCTGCCGGTGCGCACCTTCTGGTACTCGCGGCGAAGTGCGTCAACCGACTTTTCCATGTGCGCCTTCATGTCGGCAATGACTTCTTTCGTCATGCTATTCTCCTTTCACAACGGTGCCAATCTCTTCACCGCACACCACCTTTGTTATGTTGCCGTATGTGGTGATGTCAAAAACGATAATGGGGAGATTGTTGTCCATACAGAGCGAGGTAGCAGTTGCATCCATTACCTGAAGCCCTTTTTTGAGGACCTCCAGATACGTGAGCCGGGGGTATTTCTGGGCGGTGGGATCTTTCTTTGGGTCGGCCGAGTAGACGCCATCCACCTTGGTTCCCTTGAGAATCACATCTGCTCCGATTTCCATGGCTCGTAGGCTTGCCGCTGTATCGGTGGTGAAATACGGGTTACCGGTACCGGCGCCGAATATGACGACCCGACCCTTCTCAAGATGCCGCATGGCCCGTCGCCTGATGTACGGCTCTGCGACCTCCTGCATGGCAATGGCCGACTGTACCCTGGTATCTACACCTATCTTCTCAAGTGCGTCCTGCATGGCCAGTGAATTGATCATGGTGGCCAGCATCCCCATGTAGTCGGCGCTGGCACGGTCCATCCCCTTGGAGGAAGCTGCCAGACCGCGGAAAATATTCCCGCCTCCAATAACGAGGGCGAGTTGAGCCCCGGATGCCACCACCTCTTTGATCTCGGCGGCAATGGTCGTGATCGTCAGAGGATCGATGCCGTAGCCCTGGTCGCCCGCAAGGGCCTCGCCGGAAAGTTTCAATAATACTCGCTTGTAGTACGGTGTTCCCATGGTGTGTCGGCCCTCACGCCTGGTAAATGGAACTCATATTCTGCTGTGGACGTAAAAAAGGCCGGCCATGGAGCATGGCCGGCCCGTTCACCTTCTTACAGACCAGCTGCGGCAGCGACCTCTGCTGCAAAATCGGTTTCCTTCTTCGCAAGCCCCTCACCCAGCGCGTACCGTACAAAGCGGCGAATCGAAATATTCTCACCGATCGACGCGATGGTCTCGTTGAGGAACTGTTGGACGGTCTTATCCGAATCCTTCACATATTGCTGCTCAAGGAGACAGATGTCGGCATAAAACTTATTAACCTGCCCCTCGATGATCTTCTCGATAATATTCTCAGGCTTGCCGGTTTCCCGTGCCTTGGCGCGGTAGATTTCCTTCTCGCGCTCGACAACATCCGCGGTCACTTCTTCGCGGCGCACATACTGGGGAGCGGCCGCCGCAATGTGCATGGCGATATCCTTCACGAAAGCCTGGAAGTTTTCGTTACGCGCAACGAAATCGGTCTCGCAGTTGACTTCGACGAGAACTCCGATTTTTCCGCCAGCGTGAATGTAGGAACCCACCGCACCCTCGGAAGCCACGCGACCAGCTTTCTTGGAGGCGGCGGCAAGCCCCTTCTTCCGAAGATAGTCAATGGCCTTCTCATGATCGCCGCCGGTCTCAGTAAGGGCCTTCTTGCAGTCCATAAGTCCTGCTCCGGTAGCTTTTCTCAGCTCGTTTACCTGTGCAGCTGTGATGCTCACTGTATCCTCCCGGACAGGGCCGACGCGCCGTGCGTCAGCCTGTTCTTTGAATTTGAATGACATACGCCCCGCGCCAAACGGACAGGGTATAACGACTTACGCTTCTACCTGCTCCGACTCGCCTTCGGCAGCAGCCATCTCTTCTTCGCCGGTCTGCAACTGCGCATCCCGGGCCTGGGCACCTTCGAGAACCGCATCGGCCATCTTAGAGGTCAGAAGACGGATGGCGCGAATTGCATCATCGTTTCCGGGAATGACATAATCGATCGGATCCGGGTCGCAGTTGGTATCAACAACCGCCACGACTGGAATGCCGAGCTTTTTGGCTTCGCTGATGGCAATCGTTTCGTTCTTCGGGTCAATCACGAAAAGCGCACCGGGAACCTTTCCCATCCCCTTGATGCCGCCGAGGGTCTTTTCGAGCTTCTGGCGCTCTTTTTCCAACTGGAGGGCTTCCTTCTTAGTGTAGGCTTCAACGGTACCATCGGCAAACATGGCATCAAGACGCTTGAGGCGATCAATGCTCTGCTTCACGGTGGCGAAGTTGGTAAGCATCCCGCCAAGCCAGCGTTGGTTCACATAATACATGTTGCAACGCGACGCTTCCTCACCAATGGCGTCCTGGGCCTGCTTCTTGGTCCCGACAAAGAGTATCGTCTCACCGGACTGGGCACACTCGCGAACAAAGCTGTAAGCATTTTTGAACAGACGGACGGTCTTCTGGAGATCGATGATATAAATCCCGTTCCGCGCCCCGAAAATGTACGGCTTCATCTTCGGATTCCATCTCTTGGTTTGGTGACCGAAATGTACGCCGGCCTCCAGCAACTCCTTCATTGTTACACTGGACATACTTTTTTCTCCTTTTTGGTTGTGCCTCCGCTTCCCCGACAGCCGGAACCCGCATCAGACGCGGACACCACCGGCCGGACAGAAAGCGTGCGAATTAGAAACCGAACTCGTATAGCACATGAACAGACAATTGACAAGGGCAAACTGTGATGCGCACCCCTCCGTTATTTACAACCCCCATGCCTTCGTGTATCATCGCGCCTCCATGACCAGCATTCTGTTCCGTTACATTTTCAAGGAAACCGCTGTTCCGTTCGTCCTCGGCATGGCGGTTTTTACCTTTGTACTTCTCAT
Source organism: Geobacter grbiciae (assembly GCF_018531165.1). NCBI lineage: Bacteria > Pseudomonadati > Thermodesulfobacteriota > Desulfuromonadia > Geobacterales > Geobacteraceae > Geobacter > Geobacter grbiciae. The sequence continues at coordinate 162,998 of NZ_JAHDIW010000006.1, forward strand.
GGGGCGCCTGCTCAAACTGGCAGAGATGGTCTTCGCCAAGGGAGTGCCATTCCTTGACGTTTGCCGACTCATCCTCTACATGCTTCCTTCCTTCTTGCTCGTTGCAATCCCCATGGCATTTCTGCTGGCGGTACTTCTTTCCTTCGGCAGACTGTCCGCGGACAGCGAAGTAACAGCCATGAAGGCGGGGGGGGTTGGCCTCGGATCGCTGCTCACGCCAGTCTTCACGTTCGCCGTCCTTGCCTATCTCGTCACGACGTTCATCACGGTCTATGCACTCCCCTGGGGCAACACCTCCTTCAAGCGATTTCTCTACGAGGTTATTGAGTCGCGGGCTGCCACAACCATCAAGGAAAAGGTATTTATCGACGATTTCCCCGGCTTGGTTGTGTATATTGACGATTATGACCAGGCGAGCCACCAGATATCGGGCATCCTGGTCCATGACGAGCGCAACCCGGATGAACCAATGACAATCTTCGCCTCAACCGGAATAATCGCGGCAGCTCCCGAAGAAAAAAACGTCCGACTTCACCTTGTAAACGGGAGCATTCATCGGGGGATAGATCCTGGCGGCTACCGTCTTGTTGAGTTCCGCAGCTACGACCTCCATGTGGACCTGCGCCAGAACGCGAAAAAAAACCAGTTCGACGAACAGGATATGACCCTCAAGCAGCTTATTGCCAGTCGCGGGAACCGACAGAACAACGAAAAGTTCCGCCGCGATATCTCAATTGAGCTTCATAAACGGTTTGCGCTCCCCTTTGCCTGCATCGTATTCGCAATGGTAGGCGTTCCGCTCGGCATCCAGAACCAGCGGTCGGGAAGAGCAGGAGGTTTTTCAGCGGGCATCATCATCCTCATGCTGTACTACGTGGTCATGTCCGCCGGCAAAACCATTGCGGAGAAGGAAATCCTTCCCATCCCGCTTGCTGTCTGGCTCCCTAATGTCTTCTTTACCGCCTTTGGCGTTTATCTGCTGAGGCTCGCGGCGACTGAACGTCCCTTTCCACTGATAGAGAGAGGGCGAACGCTTATCGGAGAGGCGCGGGAGTGGCTCCACCGGAGGAAGGCTGCGTGAGCATCCTGACTCGTTACATAGCCTCCGCCTATCTGCGGGTTTTCTGGCTCTGCCTTGCATCATTCATAGCCATCTACCTGGTGATTGATTTTCTGGAAAAGATCGGGCGTTTTCTTCGCTTCGATCCCCAGTGGATACATGTTGTCCGGTTTTTCCTCTACAAGATCCCCGAAATCGCCACCCAGGTAATTCCTCTTGCGGTACTCATGGCCACACTGCTGACGCTTGGGATGCTGTCGCGCAACAGCGAGATCATCGCCATGCGCAGTTGTGGCGTGAGCCTCCGCAAAATCAGTGCGCCAATCCTGGTCATAGCCTGTGCGGCCAGCCTTTTCGTTATCGTGTCAAACGAGCTGATTCTGCCGAAGACCTACAGCCAGATGCGCTTCATTGAGGAGGTCCTCATCAGGAAAAAAAGCTCGAATACGTTCTTCCGCCAGAACAATATCTGGCACAAGGACAACAAAGCGATACTCATGGCACGGGCCTTTGATCCCGACCATCAGACGTTGAGGGGGGTAACACTGTGGTCTTTTTCGGAGGGGATGACTCCCTCCCGGAGAATAGACGCCGAACAGGGGAGTTGGGACGGCAGCCAATGGACTCTCTGGAAAGTCACCGTGCGGGATTTCCAGGGGGGCGGCGTTGCCAATACAACCCAGATCGCCAGCATGCCGGTCAACCTCAACCTCCAGATAGAAGACCTCAAAGTGGTGGACAAATACGCCGACAACATGGGATTTCTGAAGCTGAGAGAGTATATCCAAAAGCTGAAAAAGGGGGGGTACGAAACCACCCGTTACGAAGCCCAGATGCATTCAAAAATATCGCTTCCCTTTGCCTCGCTCATCATGGCCTTTCTCGGCATCCCGTTCGCACTGCGGGGAAACCGCTCCAGCGGTGTCGCCCTCGGCATCGGCGCCAGCATCGGTTTCGGCTTCGCTTACTTCATCATCAACGCCATTCTCATCTCCTTCGGCCAGACCGGCGTCCTTCCCTCCCTGGTTTCAGCGTGGGCGGCAAACGTCATTTTTGCCCTCTCGGGCATCTGGCTCGCCATGACACTCAACCGTTGACATCGCTCAACCAGGTGATTTAATTGGTGCGAGGTACGCTCCAGACGGGAGGCCCAATGAAACAACGTGTAATTGCACTGGTGGCGCTTGCGGCGCTGCTGCCTGCGGTGGCCGCCCAGGGCGCCCCCCAAACCAAGTCCAGGAAGACAAGCTCAACAGTGGCAGAGAAACCGGCTCCCGCCCCTGCTCCAAATATCCTGAGCATCATTCCGGCCCAGGGCGAGCCGAATATCACCGTTACCCTTTCAGGAACCGGCTTTACCGCGAAGACATCGGCGTTTCTGGGCACAATCGAAGTGCCGACCACGGTCGTTGGCCCGGAACTGCTGACCTTCACCATACCGAAACTCCCTCCTGGACTTTACGCCCTTTTCCTCAAACGCGACGGCGCCACGAGCCGTACCTACAATTTCTCGATCCAAGCGCCGAAACCCTTTGTCGAATCCATTTCTCCCGACACTATCAGCGTCTGTTCCTCCGCGGGCGAGCGTGTCCTGTCCATCACTGGCCGCAATTTCCAGCCAGCAAGCCAAGTGCTTTTCGATGGGTCGGTGGTGAAGAGCAGCTTCGGTTCGGAGCAATCTTTCACCTTCACTGTCCCCCAGGCCCCAGGAGGACTCCATCAGGTCCAGGTCAAGAATCCTGACGACACCTTCACCACCCCCATGACTCTTGCCATCGTGGCAACCCCGGAAATTTACAGCGTTACAAGGAGCGACGCAGCGGTCACCTATTACAAGCTGGTTATCGAAGGGAAGAATTTCCAGCCAGGAACAACAATAGTAGTGGAGGAAAACAGTCTGCAGGTGGGACTGAACGCGGGAGCCGGCAAACGACTCAGGGCGGGTGCGCCGCCATCAGGGGAACGGGAGTTTCTGACCTTTGTGGACTGCTCGAAACTGGTCTACCAGCGCTATCCCGCCGATCCGACGGATAAGGATCTGAGGATTCAGGTGATTAACCCCAATGGCGAAACAAGCTCGGTAGTGCAGGTGACAGCGCCGTAACCCCCGTCAATCGAGCAGTGCTTCACGGAATCAAATTCGTCTCCGGCAAAGTTATCGTTTACGGGACGTGTTGGCCATCTCTTGCCGGACATACCGCTCAAGGGATGCTTCGTAGTAGTCCCTTCGGCAGTCCACCCCATTAATCTCCCCCGTCTGCGCGAGCCGCGAAAGCCTGCACCCACCGTAGCAGAAGGGGAGATACTCACAGTCGAGACATTCCTCGTTATTCCAGAGATCGAGATTGTGAGATTCCCGGTACTCCGTGACGCCCGCTTCCAGCGTACCAACCGCAAGCCCCTTCCGCCCCATGAAAGCCGGGCACTTGTACAATTCCCCTTCGTGGGTAACCACGAGATCACGGGCCAATTCCACCATGCAGAGCGGCGGACGGAGCTTCGCCACTGAGTAGCCCCGCTTCAGAGCCTCCTGACGCAAAAAGAGCTGCGATTCGTAAACCCACGGCATATTGTGGGAGGCACAGCTATCGTTGAACTCGGGGGGAAGCTCCCCTGTGCCGATTCGGGAGATGGGGGCGAAATTGACAGCAGCAATCCGTTCGGGCTTCAGGCCTACTTCAAGGAGATAATCGAGCAGGGAGGGGAATCCCCAGTAATTCTCCTGGGTGTAGTTGCAGACGATGCTGATATCGAGCAGATCGCATGCTTCCAGCAGATTCCGCACTATCACATCAAAGCTTCCCTTTCCGGAGACAAAGGGTCTGTATCGATCATGGTTCTCGCGAGTGCCGTCAAGGGTAACCTGGACCCCGGTAACGCCCAGCGAGGCCAACTCGCAGGCCACATCTCCGGTCAAAAGCGTACCGTTGCTGACCATGCCGAAGGAACAGGAAAGCCCACGTCCGGCAGCACGTTCTTTCAGCCTCGTGGTGATGGAACGGATCAGATCCAGACTCAAGAGGGGCTCACCACCGTAAAAATCCAGATTGGGGGCAATGCCTTCGGCGAGGTAATGGCGGTCCAGAAAAGATACCAGTCGTTCTGCCGTTGCGTGATCCATGTACCGCTTCCCCTTCAGCCCACCCTCGAAGCAGTAAGTGCAGGCCAGGTTGCAGTCCATGTTCAGAACGGCGATGATGGTGGCAACGGTGCGCTCCCCATTGATCGTCGTGAACAACTGACGTACCTGTTCCGCCTCGACCTCGGTATCGGGGACAAGAAACCCGAGACGCGAGAGGGTTTCAGCGGTCGCCGGACTGATGGCTCCCTGTTCGATATTGGCAATGACCTTCTCGGGAACGATGGCGATGGCAGCGGTTCTGGTGGAAAAGAGAAGCAGGTGCCCCGGCCGCTCATGGCAGGAGTACCGTTTCAGATAGCGGGAAAGGTGCATGGCGGCCCTCCCTGGCGCCAAAGTAAGGAGTGCATTGCGATCCATCACCATGACACATAAAAAAAAGGGGGAATAGCTCCCCCTTCCTTCATGCTTCAGGTGATTATCATCCTCTTATGAGGAAGTACGAGCCGAAGCAGACACCAATTTGAGGACCGGAACCGATTGTCCCCTCCGACACCACCATAACCTCTTCTGTCACTTCATTCTTCACGTTCTGAACATCCTGTTGCATACGTACCTCCCTCCTGTGAGATATTTACCGATAGAACGTCATTCTACTTTCTGCACACAAGTAATCAAGAAGAAAAAAATTAATAATATTCAATTTATGAATTTCGTCAACTCAAAAGTTAAAGCGAAGCCCTCCCTCGAACCAGCGACCAGGATTCCTAAAGAAGTAATGGAGATATTGTGAACCATTGAAAAGGTTATGGGCAACGAAGAATATCTCGCCGGATACCTGCCCGGTCAGAAACCGGACCCCTCCGGTCAGGTCCCAGATCATGGCGTTTTCGCGGCTGTTAAAATCCTCTCTGGCGTTCCATTGGGTATAGCGCCCAACAAGCCCTCCCCGCAGGAGTTTCCGGTCGTCATAATTTATGGATACGTCCCACGTTTGCCGAGGGATGTTCGGCACGCGTTCATCGGCAAGCCGATCACGGGCATCGATGAATGTATAGCCGACGCCGATGGTGGTGTTGAAAAAGGGGATGGATTTCACCTCCACCTCTACCCCCTGCCGACGCTGCTTCCCCTGATTGACATAACTGTTGGTCGCACCATCATAAGCAAGGAAGTCAGAGACATCATGACGGAACACCGTATTCTTCAGCCAGAGATACCTGAGAAAGGTCGTCTCGAAGCCAAGCTGATAGGACCAGACCTTCTCCATTTCCAGATGAGGGTTAGGCTGCAATCCCTGCGCGCCGACGGTAGTCGCGGTCAAAGAAGGGACGTTAAAGCCCCGGGCCACATAAGCCCGCAGGACCGTGTGGTCACTCAGGTTATATGTCACCCCTAGGCTCGGGCTGAAGAAATCATCGCTGGTGCTGGTCCAGTCGTAACGCAGACCCGGGGTGATCGACCAGTTGTTCCAGACGATTGTGTCGTTGGCGAAAATCGCCCGCCGCTCCAGGCGGCCATGGGTCTTCGTGCGAACGGTGCCGCCATTTTCCCTTAAATCTGCGTCTATGGTACCGTTGTCGTAATCCGTTCCAATTATCACGCTGTGAATGCCCGTGCGCCAGGCGAGCTTGGCGCTTGCGCCGAGGTTGGGCTGCTCATAGCTGTTGTTGTTCAATCCCTCTCCCGCGCCCAAGGCACCGGAAACGTCACTGTAATCGCGGTGCGAGAAGCGGCCCGCGATATCCAGATCAAGGCTTTCACTCAAGGCATGGCTCATGCCGAGGGTTGCTATCAAATGCTCATAGTCCCCCTCCTGACGCAATCCATACTGGGGAAACTCCCCCAACCCCCTTTTCCCGCGGGAATAACTATACGTGGCAAACACGCGGGTATCCTCCTGGGGGTCCCATGTCATCTTGCCGTATACGCTGCCGCTGTCCACGCCCGTATGGGGAAGGAGACCGTCGGAGGTTATGCCGTCGGCAGCCAGGTAATATCCAAGAGAAGAACGGGTGCCAGAGAGTTCCAGGCGGAAGTCGCCGGTGGTACGCTCACCCATGGAGGCCGAGACCGTTCCGCCCAGTTTCCGTCCCTCGTCCGGAGACTTGGTGATGATGTTGATGATCCCCCCCAGTGAAGAACCCCATGCCGAGGACGCCGGCCCTTTGATTATCTCCACCGCCGCGATCCGCTGTACAGGGATGGCCCCCACATCCGCCAGGAAGTCGGAAACGTTGTTGATGGTCACTCCATCCATGATCACCCGGACATGGTTGCTCTCGGACCCCTGGATGGAAAGTGTGGGGGATAACCCTCCCGGCGTCACGCGGGGCTCCACATGGACCCCCGGTATGGTATTGAGAACCTCTCCCAGGGTGTGGGCATTGAGGGCCTGAATCTCCTTGGCGGTGATGACGGTGACGTTTTCCGCCACCTGGGAGATGGGCTTCGGATCCCGCGTGGGAGTGACCACAAGTTCTTTGTCCTCGTAAAACATCTCAAGGACCTTCATCTCGTCGTTTTCGGCCCAGGCCGGGACAACCGAGCCATGGAGCCACAGCACAGCCCCTGCACAGGCTATCGTGGCCACAGAAATCCGTTTCTTGATCGCTTTATCCTGAAACGACATCCATCTCCCCCAACCCTACAGAAGTTCCCGATAGTGTTATTCGCTGTCACGATGCTGCAACCATTAATGCATTTTCAAGAAACCGGATCATGCAAAAAGAGCTCCTTTCAAACCTTTCAAATCCCACAGATGTTAGAAACAATATCCCTTCCACCCTTAAATACATCGAAAAATCAGCACCATTGAATCTCCTCCGGGTTACCCGGCAAGAGAAATTTCTCTCTCGAATAATCAACTCTTCGGTATCATTACCAAAATGGCATTAAAATCGCACAACTCCCTATCTTTACCGTACGCTCCCATCAGGAGCACACCGGCAAACATCCTGTTTTTTATGGACATTCAAGGGCTTAATTACTATTGCCAGCCTATAAAGCAATTCAAATTAACGACTTAGACAAACAAAAAATTGGCAACCATTACCTCCAACATGTCAAATCGTCGACAAGACCATAGTTCGATCCAGAGCACCAGGGCTTTCGGCAAAGATCACACGATCCCGCCATTCCTGGGCGCAAGCGACGTGAACAGAGCCATCCTCTTCATGAGGCTTGTCACGTTCGTGTTTGCGTTCACTCTGGTGCTCCTTGGCGGAACAAGTCAGGCGGCCCAGAAGGTGCTCGTCCTGCAAAGCCTCAGGGTCGCCCCCTATGAGGAAGCGGCGAAGGGGGTGCGAAGCGTCGTGGCCGGGAACTTCAGGAAACTGGTCCTGTCTGATCTCGACGGTCTCGATGTGGCAAAAGCGGTTCGGGATGAACGGCCCGATGTGATTGTGGCCATCGGCACGGAGGCCATGAACAGGGTAAAGAGAATCAAGGACACTCCCATCGTCTACCTTATGGTCTTCGACCAGCATAACTCCCTCACTACTGGATCAAACATCACCGGCATCGGCATGCACGTGGCGCCGGAGCGGCAATTAGTTTCAGCACAGAAGGTAATGCCGCGGCTCAAGCGTGTGGGGACCCTGTACAACCCGGCGCGAAGCGGAGCCCTTTTCCGTAAATCGCAGGCAACGGCCCGCTCTCTCGGCATAGACCTCGTGGCGCGGGAAGTCCGCTCGTCACGCGATGTCCTGAATCTTGTCGAAGGGATGAAAGGCGACATCGAGGCATTCCTCATGCTTCCCGATGCCACGCTTTTGACACCGGAAGCGATCGAGTACCTCCTGCTCTTCTCCCTGAACAACAGGATTCCCATCATCACGTTTTCGGATAAGTATGTTCAGATGGGAGCACTCATGGCGCTCGATGTTGATCCGTACGAGGTGGGGCGGCAGGCTGGCGAAATGGTCAGAAAGATACAGTCGGGAACCTCTCCTGAAAGCATCCCGCGCAGCGAACCCCATGGCGCGGTCATCACGATAAACAGCAGGATAGCGCGCAAACTTGGCCTCTCCTTGAACGAAGAGGCTTTAAGTCGAGCCAAAGTCATACGCTAGGGGAAAGAATGGATTTTTTCGACGAGCTGAAAAACCGTCGTGACAGCGTGGGACTGAGGTTCTTCCTCCTGTTCACACTCTTTATCGCGGTAATTTCGATTTCGTTTACGGTTTTCTTCTTCCAGCAACAGCGAAGCGCCCTGAGGGATAGTCTGGTCAACGAGGGGAAACTCCTGGCGAGACTCCTGGCCCACAATACCCGTCTCGGTGTTTTTGCCGAAAATGCAGAACTTCTGCGGGACCCCATCCAGGGTATTCTGGAACACGAAGGAGTCCTTTTTGTCACCATCGTGACGGCAGAAGGTAAAGCACTCCAGGAACAGGCACACAAGAGTGTTATCAACAATTCCGGCCGGGCCTTTCCCCATTGGAGCACCCGCTTCGAACGGCTGAAAGGGACAACCGAGCCCTCGGTCTTCGAGGGAGATGACATCTTCGAGTTCTGGGCACCAGTACTGTCGAGTTCATCCTTCCCCACGGACGGATCATTGTTCCTCGACCAACCCCCACGGCCAACGCCCCGCGTTATCGGTTATGCGCGAATCATCGTCGACAAGAGCCTTCTCGGGAAAAAACTCGACACGCTCCTCTACACAAGCGTCCTCATGGCAGCGGGCTTTCTCCTCCTCGGCACCTTCTTCACCTACGTCATAACCCGTAGAATTACGCGCCCCCTCGACCGACTCACCGAAGGGATCAGGGTTCTCGAAAGTTCTGGTTCATTCGAGCCTGTCCCCGTGGAATCGAAGGATGAGATCGGCCGGCTCGCCACGGCGTTCAACCACCTGGGCACTACACTGAAAACCCGTGAGGCCGAGAAGGAACTCCTGGCCGAGGAACTCCGCCATGCCCAGAAGATGGAGGCTATCGGAACACTTGCCGGGGGGGTAGCCCACGATTTCAACAACATACTCACTGCCATCGTTGGCTTCGGAACGCTTCTGCAGCGCAGCCTCAAGACTGACAACCCCTATCGCATTTACGTGGAACAGATTCTCTCAGCCGCTGACCGGGCCACCAACCTCGTCAAACGGCTCCTCGCCTTCGGCAGGAAGCAGGTAATCTCTCCTCACCCGACGAATCTGAATGACATTGTGAAGGGTATAGAGAAACTTCTCCATCGACTGGTGAGCGAGGATATCACCTTTGTAACCTCGCTCTCCAGCGAACCCCTCGTGTGCCATGTGGATGCGGGGCAAATCGACCAGATCCTGATGAATCTCGTGACAAACGCCCGCGACGCCATGCCGGACGGCGGCACGCTTACTGTTACGACGGGGAGCGACTTCCTGGAAGAAGATTTCTTCGGTCCCCTTGAAAAGGGAAAAACCGGCTACTACGCAATTCTGACCATTGCAGATTCGGGCACCGGCATGGACTGCGAAACACAGGAACGCATCTTCGACCCCTTCTTCACCACCAAGGAGGTCGGCAAGGGAACAGGGCTCGGCCTCTCCATGGTCTACGGCATCGTCAAGCAGCACGAGGGATTCATCACCGTTGATTCAGAGATAGGGAAAGGAACTGCCGTCAGAATTTACCTTCCCATCGTGGCGCCAAAGGAGACCACGGAGCACCGCGACGCAACGGCGGCCGCCCAGGGGAACCAGGAGACCATCCTGATAGCCGAAGACGACCGGGACGTGCGCAAGCTCTCGAAGCTCGTTCTTGAACGCAACGGCTACACCGTCATCGAAGCGAGCGACGGTGCCGAGGCTGTCCGGCGGTTCATGGAGAACAGCACCCGGATAGACCTTCTGCTTCTCGATGTGGTTATGCCCAAAAGGAACGGCCAGTCCGTCTATGAAGAGATCCGGAACATCCGGCCGGAGATGAAGGCGCTCTTCATCAGCGGCTACACCCAGGACATCATCAGCCGGAAAGGGGTCCTCGACGAGGGGATCAACTTCATAGCGAAACCGGTGAAACCGGACGAACTCCTGGCAAAGATCAAAGAGGTATTACAGAACTGAAAAAGCCCGCGGAAGCGGGCTTTTCTTTACGATGCAGCACAGTGGTGCCGGCAGGTGTCGCTACTTTTTTGCCTCGAAGAGGGTTACCTTCCCGTCGTCAAGATCGTACTTGGCGGTCACGATCTTCATCTTCCCTTCCTTGACGAGCTTGGCAACGACCGGCGACTTCTTGGTGATATTGGCCGCAACGAGCTTGACGTTGGCATCGCAGGCAGCTTCCACCAACTCTGCCTTGGGCTTGCCTTTCATTGCCTTTTTAACCTTCTGGACGGCAGGAGCGATGGTCTTCACCAGAGCGCCGATATTCCCTTCAGCCTTCCCCTTGCTGTCGACGGTGGCGGTCACGGCACCGCAGCGCTCGTGTCCGAGCACCATGATGAGGGGAGAACCAATGTGCTCGGCAGCGTATTCGATGCTCCCGAGAACGACGGGATCGGGGATGTTGCCGGCAACCCGCACCACGAACAGCTCACCCATGGACTTGTCGAAAATGATCTCGGGCGGAACCCGCGAATCGGAACAGGAGAGAATGATCGCATAGGGTTTCTGCCCCTTTGCCAACCCTTCCCGTTTCGCCGTATCGCTCTCGCGGCAGGCGCCCATCTGACCTTCCACGTAATGCTTGTTTCCGTCCATGAGGCGCTGGAGCGCTTCATCGGCGCTGACCCCCACGCCCCCCTCGGAAGCAAACGCCACTGCTGCCGATGCGGCGACAGCCACACCGATGATGAGTCGTGCAATTCTTCTTCCCGTCTCGTTCATGCGCAATCCCTCCAGTGGTTCAAATTTTTGAAATTATTCATTATCACCATACAAACGGCAAGTCAATGGAAAGAGCTTTCAATGTCAGCAACAGCCACCGCCTCTTGTTTTCCTCGCGCCGATACTCGCCAGCCACTCATTTATCATCCCCGATGCACACCCGACTCCCGAATCGACCTCGATGGCACCAACGGGGCAGTTGACGGCGCAGGCGCCGCATTCCATGCAGGCGTCGAAATCCTGCATTTCGGCCTTGTTGCCCTGCAGCGCGAACACTCCATGGGGACAAACCGCCACACACATGCCACAGCCGATGCAGGCTTCGCGGTTGAGTTCAAGGGAGGCAACGTTTGTGAGGTAGGAGAAACCTTTCACGTCAGACAACTCCTTGCGGACTCAGAAGAAACGGGCCGCGATCCAGAGGGAAATGCCGGCAAGCAGTGACACTGCCATCATCGGCAGCCCAAGCCGCATCTCCTTCTTCACCCCTGAGCGGGAGGTGAAGGGGGTGCTGCCGGTGAAATTAAGGGTCAGGAAGGCGGTCACGGCCGGCACGGTGAGAAAGAGGGCCATGGCGTCAAGCCATCCCGTTGCCCCCCTCCCTACCCCAATAAACAGAACTGCCCAGCAGCAACCGGCCACTGCCCCCTTCACGGCAAAACTTTTACCCGGAAGCCAGGGAAGAAGTACCGGAGCAGCAACGGCTCCGGCCAGCACGGTCCCCACGAAGAGAACCAACGAAGAGACAAGGGTTGGGGAGGATAAAAGCCCGCCGGGAACGATCGACAGAACGACGAGTAGCGCCACGAACGGCACGACCCACTTCCCGGTCGTCACCAGTTCGATTGGGGTGAGGGCGAGCCGCTCACGGGTGGTAAAGGTAAGCTGACGCATCTCAGGTGTAGTCACCATGCCGTTATCGAGGTACTCGGGGAGGTCGGCGGCGCGGATCGTGGCGTAGTGCACCCGGAATCCGCTCCGCCGGGCAACCTGGTGGGCGGCCACGCCGGGAGCGCCGAGAATGGGGAGAATGAGCGCCCGGTGTTTCACCACCGTGGCAAGTTTGACCATTCCCACGCGACGGACCAGTTCGTCGGTGCCGAAGGTTCCCTTGCCGGCAGCGCACCAGACATTGATCCCGAAGGTTTCGAGGACGAGGAACCAGACGTTGCGCCCCGAAAGCTCCCTCCTGACCAGGTCGTAGCTCATCTTGTAGTTGGCGGTCACCACCACGGGGTCTTCGGGGCCGGGGGAGCCAATGGCGTAGAGGCCCGGTGGCACCAGGTACGACATCCGCCCGATCCCCCACCGGGCCTTCCAGGCACCGAGCCGGTCGGCAAACCGGAACTCCGTCGAAACAATCGGCACCCTGCCGGCAGGAGTTTCATGCCAGCGGATAAAGCCAGGGACATTTTCGTTGATGGTCCCGCTGACCGCGGGAGTCTTGGGGCCTCAGCACGGTTCCTTGGCCAAGTCGGCTCCTGCCTGTCCCGGACGGAATCCGCCCCTCCCCTGCTTTATCACCGTAACTTTGCGTACTCTGTAAGCCATTGTCTACTTCTCCGCCGGCAATGCCACCCGCAACCGCCCTGCAAGATCGTCGACAAACTGCCGCGCAGACCTTCCGGAGCGGCTCCCCTTGAAGATGGCCCATTGCAGAGCCTCTCTCCTGAGGGCCTCCCCGCCCATGGGCAAGGAAAACTTCTCAGCGTACCGTGCAACGATGGCGAGGTAGGTGTCCTGATCAAAGGAGTAAAAACTCAGGTTGAGGCCGAAGCGGTCGGCCAGGGAGAGCTTCTCCGACACCGCCTCCTCGGGATGGATCTCTCCCCCCAGATTGTCCTCCATCCGTTCCGGCAGGAGGTGCCGCCGGTTGGAGGTGGCGTAAAAGAGGATATTGGAAGGACGCTCCTCGATCCCCCCCTCAAGGAGGACCTTCAACTCCCGGTATCCCCCTTCCCCTTCGCCGAAAGAGAGATCATCGCAGAAGAGGATGAAGCGCTGCGGCATTTTCCTAAGAGGAGCGATGATGGCAGGCAAGGTGCAAAGATCGTCCCGGAGCACCTCCACGAGTCGGAGGCCCTCCTCGGAAAAGCGCCGGAGCAGCCCTTTCACGCAGGTGGATTTGCCGGTCCCCCGCTCCCCCCACAGGAGGACGTTGTTGGCCGGATAGCCAACCACGAATTGCCCGGTGTTGCGAACAAGCTCATCACGGACGAGGTCGATCCCCATCAGATCGTCCAAGTCGGGGAGGTGGGGATGCTCCACCGGCAGAAATGCCCCCCCTTCCCCTGTCCGTCGCCAGCGGAAAGCGAGGTGACCCTCGAAGAGTCGGCCGTCGGGCGGTGGTGGTGGAATATGACCATCCAGAAACCGATCAAATCGATCCAGGAGCGTGTCCAGTTTGCCGGCTATCCGGTCCCATCGTGCGTCCCGGTCGTTCATCACTTGAGGCGCGCCTTGACCTTCTGCAAGTCGGTATTGTCAACAGGCGGATAGGTGCGGGGAGGAAGCTGGGCTATCTCCGTCTGAACCCGCTGGATCCGTTCCGACGTAAGGGGATGCGACGAGAAGAACTTGGTGAGGGCACTCGGATTCTGTTGTCCCATGGCATCAAGCTTCTGGAAGAAGGAGACCATCCCCTGGGGGTTGTAGCCTGCCCTGGACATGGTTTCCACCCCGAGGAAATCGGCCTGGTTCTCATAGTCCCGGCTGTAGGACATCATCCCCGCCTTGCCGAAGAGTTCTCCGGCAATCTGTGTCAACGCGTTCGAGTTCTGTCCCAGGACCAGGGAAAGAACCAGTGAGTAGCCGTACTGCTGGGTCATCTGGCGGGTGCCGTGCCGGGCCACGGAGTGGCTGATCTCGTGGGCCAGGACCGCCGCCACCTCTGTCTCGCTCTGGGCCGCTTTGAGGAGACCCGTGTGTACATAGAGCCGGCCGCCGGGAATGGCAAAGGCATTGACGCTGTCGTCCTTCACCACCTTGAAGACATAGTCGAAGTTCACCTCACGGGCGCCGGTCAGGAGCCGGCGCCCCACTCTGTCGACATACTTCTGGGCTTCGGCATCGTTGTAAACCGGATACTGCTTTTCGATCTCAACCGCGAATTTGGTGCCAAGCTCCTTTTCCTGTTCAAGGGAGATGACGTTGAAACCGTGGATGTCCGCCATGTTGACGGCGCAGCCAGACAACGTTCCGATGACGATAAGGGGCAGCAACAGCAGTCGTGCAAATCTCATGATTCTCCTCCCTGATTTCGGTCTTGTTTCAGTGAACATTCACGTTCCCATGCAAGATACCCGTCACCCTCTATCTCCCAGAAGCTCCGGATGCGTCCTTCATAATAAGCCCCGTCGCCGCACTCCTGCTCCATGGCGGCGAGAAAATCCCCACTGACAAGCCCTTGGCCATGGAGGAAGCGGTAAAAGGAGCGCACCCCGTGCAGATGTCCGGCAAGCTCCTCAATGGAAGGTTCGATAGTGTTGACGATGTACCAGTTGCCGGCGAACTGCCGGACAATTCCCGGCCGCTCGTCGAAGAGATTGCGGTGCTTGTATCCAACGATGAAATCGCGCACGTAGTAATCGGCGCCGCTGGCCATGAGGGTTGCCTCCTGGGGATCCATCCCCCCCTCGAGGAGCGAATCATAGAAGCGCTTGAGCAGAGACTGACAGAGCCCGTCAGCCCTGATCTCGTCATCGACAGTAACAATGGCGAACTCGTCCTTGTTGACGGGCTCTGTCATCTGCTGCCGCGTGGACTGGTTGTTGTCTGACATGGTACTCCTCGGATTTATCAAAAATTTCAGCGATTCAGCCGGGGGTCGAGGGCGTCGCGAATCCCCTCCCCCAGGAGGTTGTAGGCAAGGACCGTCACCAGGATGGCCAAGCCGGGGAACAGGGAGAGCCACCAGCCGAACTCGATGTAATCCTTGCCCGACGTGAGGATGTTCCCCCAACTGGGGGTCGGGGGCTGCACGCCGATGCCGAGAAACGACAGGGCCGATTCCGTGAGGATCGCGCCGGCCACGCCGAGGGTGGCAGAGACGAGCACCGGTGACAGGGCGTTGGGAAGGATGTGGCGGAAGATGATCCGCACATCGGACGCCCCCAGCGCCCGGGCCGCCAGAATGAAGTCCCGCTCCCGCAGCGACAGCACCTCGGCCCGCACGAGCCGCGCCACCCCCATCCACCCCGTGAGGCCGATAATCGCCATGATATACCAGATGGACGGTTCCAGAAAAGCGATCACCGCCAGGATCAGGAAAAAGGTGGGGAAACAGAGCATGATATCCACGAACCGCATGATGACGGTATCGACGATGCCGCCGTAGAAGCCGGAAACAAGCCCCAGCACCACCCCGATGGCCACGGCGATCCCCACCGAGACGAACCCCACCTTGAGGGAAATCCGCGCCCCGTAGACCACCCGGGTAAAGACGTCGCGCCCCAGCTCGTCGGTGCCGAACCAGTGGTCCGCCGAAGGGGGAAGGAGCACGTGATAGGCGTCGATGGCGTGGGGGTCCCAGGGGGTGATATACGGAGCCAGCAGCGACACCACAAAGAGAAGGAGCACGACACACCCGCCGGCCATGGCAAACCGGTTGTGCCGGAACCGCTTCCAGAAAACCGTATGGAACCAGCTTTCCTGAAAGGCCATTTCCTACCCCCTCCCGTGCCTGATGCGCGGATCGGCCATGGCATAGCAGAGATCGGCCAGGAGATTGCCGACAAGGGTAAGGAACGCGCCAATCACCAGAATGCCCATGACAAGGGGATAATCCCGCCCCATGACCCCCTGGTAGAAGAGCTGCCCCATGCCGGGGATGGCGAAGATGGTCTCGAAGATGACGCTCCCCCCGATGAGCCCGGGAAGGGAGAAGCCGAGGAGCGTGATGACCGGCAGCAGCGCATTGCGCAGGGCGTGCCGGTAGATGACCGCCCGCTCCGTGAGACCCTTGGCCCGGGCCGTGGTGATGTAGTCCTGGCGGATCACCTCCAGCATGGTGGAGCGCATGTAGCGGGAGAGCCCCGCCAGGCTCCCGAAAGTTGCCACGGAGACCGGGAGGATCAGGTGCTTCGCCAGATCCATGAACCACGCCACAGGGGAAAGTGTCTCGCTCCCCAGGGAGTGGAGCCCCGAGATGGGGAGCCACCCCAGCTTAACGCCAAAGAAGTACATGAGGAGCAGCGCCAGCCAGAAGGTCGGCACCGCGAACCCCAGGAAGACGAAGATGGTGATCCCCTTGTCGTAAAGGGTGTCCCGGTGGGTGGCCGCAAAGATGCCGATGGGTATGGCAAGGCCGAACTCCAGGATCAGGGCGATGACGTTCAGGGAAATGGTAACCGGAATCCGCTCCTTGATCTTGTCGGTCACCGGCCGATTATCGGGGGCGAAAGAGCGGCCGAAATCGAGGGTGGCCACCTGTTTGAGCCAGGTGGCGTACTGGACGTGGAGCGGCTTATCGAGGCCGTAGAACTCCCGGAGCCGCTGGCGGGTCTCGGCGGTGATCTTGGGGCTCATGGCGGTCATGGCCTCCACCGGCTCGCCGGGGGCCAGGCGGATCACCACAAAGGAGATGAGGGTAATCCCCAGGAGGAGCGGAACCATCATTATTAGTCGCTTTGCAAGATAAGTGATCATAAGTCGGAGAACGGGGACCAGGAACCGGGGACCGGCAAAGACTTAAGTCTTTACTGGTCCCCGCTCCCTGGTCCCGGCAGTTAATGCACCTGCTCTTCCTTGGGCACGTACCACCGGATGATGTTGTGCATGATTCCGGCCGGCGCCGGCTCGATCCCCCGGAAGCGGGCATTCACGACCGGCAGGGCATCGGGGACGAAGAGAAACGTGTATGGCTGCTCCTGGGCGAGTATTTCCTGGATGCGCCAGTAGCAGCGCCTGCGCTTTTCCTGATCGAAGGTACTGCGCCCCTCTTCGATGAGCCGATCCACCTCGGCGTTCTTGAACCCGATGAAGTTCAGTTCCTTGGGGCCGGTCTTGCTGGAATGCCACACATCAAAGATATCAGGATCCTGGGGAATGGTCCATCCCATGATGAGGGCGTCGAAATTCCGCTTGTCGATGAAGTTGGTGAGGAGCGACGCCCACTCCAGAACCCGGATCTTCACCTCGATCCCAACCTTTGCGAGGCGACGCTGGATGATCTGGGCGGTCTTGAGCCGCTGGTCGTTTCCCTGGTTGGTAAAAATCGTGAAACTGAAGGGCTTGCCGTCTTTCGTAAGGATACCATCGGGTCCGACCGCGTGCCACCCCGCCTCTGCCAGCAACGCCTTTGCCCGGCCCGGGTCGTAGCCGAAGTCCCTCACGGAAGGGTTGTATGGCCAGGTTCCGGGCTTGAAGGGACCGTGGGCCACCTGCCCCAGCCCCAGAAGTACCCCGTGGACTATCTCATCCTTGTTGATGGCGCAGGCAATGGCCTGTCGGACCCGCCGGTCGGCGAAGAGAGGGTTGCGGAGATTGTATCCCAGGTAGGTGTACGCAGAGGCCGGATAGCGGAACTTATTGAATCGGGCCAGGAAATCGGGGGTATCGGTCTGCCGGGCGTACTGGACCGGCGTGAGCCCCATCATATCGAGGCCGCCCGCCTTCAGTTCCAGGTACATGGTGGAAGTATCGGGGATAATCCGATAGATGAACCGGTCAATGTAGGGCCGCCCCTCGAAGTAGTCGGGAAATGCCTCAAGGACGACCTTCTGCCCCGCAATCCACTCCTTGAACCGGTAGGGACCGGTCCCCACGGGATGGCGGGAAAGTGGGCTTTTCGTGATGTCCTTCCCCTCAAGGAGGTGGGCCGGCAGGATTCCCGCCCCCCAGGAGGCCAGAGCCGGGGCAAAGGGTTTGCCGTAAGTCACGCGGAAGGTGTACCGGTCCGGCGCATCTGCGCTCTTCACCTGCTTGAAGTCCTCGGCATAGGCAGTGGGGGTTTTGGGATCGATGGTGACGCGGTAGGTGTAGAGGACGTCGCGGGAGGTGAACTCGGTGCCGTCGTGCCACTTCACCCCCTTACGCAATCTGAAGGTAATGGTGAGGCCGTCGGGGGATACCTGCCACGACTCCGCCAGATCCCCCACCAGTTCCAGGTTCTTGTCGTACTTCACAAGGCCGTTGAAGACGTTCCCCGCCACATCGTGGGAGGCGGAATCGGAGGCAAGCAGTGGGATCAGGTTGGACGGTTCGCCAATGGTGCCAACCACCAGGGCATCGCCGTAGGCAGGGGTCCCTGCTCCCCGCCGCGGCAGCTCCGCAGGAGGCGCACCACCGCTACACGAAACAAGGGTAACCAGTGCCGCAAGACAGCAGAACAGCCGTGCCGTCATTTTTCCAGACTTTCCGCCCTGACCTTTTTCTTCTTTTCGGCGATATCCTTGCGACCCGGGTCGGCGTCGAGGATCTTTTTGTAAAGTTTCAAGGCATTGCGGTATTCATGGTTGGCTGCATAGGCGTCGGCCAAGTGCTCCATGACCGTCGGATCATCCTCCACGACCTTGAGCGACCGCTCCAGGAGCGGCACCGCCTCGTCATAACGCTTCATCTTGAAGTAGACCCAGCCGAGACTGTCGAGAATAAAGCCGTCGTTGGGACGAAGCGCCGCTGCCTTCTTGAGGTACTGGAGGGCTTCATCCAGCTTGATGCCCATCTCGGCGTAGGTATAGCCCAGATAGTTGAGGGCCTGGGCATCGTCGGGCGTAATGGCGATAACCCGCTTCATCCGGGCGATGGACTCCTCCTTGTTCCCCATTTTGTCGAGGATGGTTCCCATCCGGAAGTGGAGCCTCGGGTCCTCGGCAAACTTCCCTTCAACCCCCTTGAGAACGGCAAGTCCTTCTGAGAACTTATCCATGGATTCGTACAGACCGGCCAGATAGAGATAGAGGTCCAATTTGTCGGGATTGGCAGTAATGGCATCCGTTAAGGTCTGGATTCCCTTCTCAGGTTTTTCCTGATCCCGGTACATGAAGGCGATGTGCCCCAAGGCCTCAACGTAATTGGCGGTTCCCGGAGGAATCTTACTGAATTCCTCTATGGCCTTGCCGAACTCCTCTTTCTCCTCGTAAGCGCTCGCAATGTAGAAGCGAATCTGGTGGGCCTTGGGTTCCCGGGCAAGGATCTGCTCGAATTCGGCGATTGCCTCGTCATAGCGCTCCAGCTCCATATAGATGAGGCCGATCTTACGCTGGGTTTCCAGGCCGCCGACACCCCGATCCTTCATCACGATGAGCAGGGGGAGCGCGTCCTCCAGCCGCTGCTGCTGGAGGTAAAGCTGCACCAGGTGCTGCAGCACGTTCATGTTGAACGGATTTGTCTCAAGCAGCTGCTTGTAGGTGGCGATGGCATCATCATAGAGGCCGAGCCCCTCCTGGGAAATCCCCAGGTCGATTATGGCCTGCTCGAAATCGGGCTTGATCTCGATGGCCTTCTTGTAATAGTTGGCAGCCTCCTTCTGGAGCTTCATCTGGTCGTAGGTCTTGCCCAGGTAATAGTAGCCCAGCGATGACTCGGGGTTGATCTTGATCAGGGACTTGAGGGTGTTGACCGCCTGTTCGTAATCAAAGGTTCGGACATAGGAGATGGCCAGATGGAGATAGGCATCCTCCTTGGTCGGATCAAGCTCAATGGCCTTGCTGAGATGGACAATAGCTTCCTTGTCCCGCTTGAGGTTTGCCAGGATGGTCCCGGCAATGATCCGTGCCGGACGGAACCCGGGATCGACGCGGATGGCGTTTTCACATGCACGGAGCGCATCGTCGAGTTTGCCCGATTTCAGATAGATCTCCGCGGCTGCCGTATGAAGAAACGCGGAGTTGGGGTCGGCCTCAATGGCGCCATTCAGGAGCGTGAGCGCACCCTCGAAATCCCCATCTAGTTCACGGAGGCGCGACAATGAATAAATGTAGAGAGCCCTGGATCCGGCAATATTGACGGTCGGCTGAAATGAATGCTCGTTGGCAGGAAGAGGCTTTCCCGCGCCGTTTGTGGCGCATCCCGGAAGAAAGGAAAGAGCCAGGAATAATGCCACGACAATACGTTTCTTCATGCAGTTACCCGTGCCTACGTCTGCCAGAAGCGGGAAAGACGCCCGAAAGCCGCATCTACTCCGTTGTTCCGAATATGGTAAAGTGAAATAAGTGTTCAGGATGGACAGGGATGAGAAGACTTGCATTCCGTCGGAATACAAAAGCCGTTCCAGTGGAACGTGTGTCCCAAAACTCAACAAAAAAGCTAACACAATAACCCTGACCCGTCAAATGAATATAAGGAAGCGCAAACCTTGCGCGGAGCGGCGTTTATGGTACTGTGTATGGTAACTTTCCGCCCTGTGGGGACGGCATGGAAAAGCGATTCATACGGTCACTCCTGAAGCCTTCAGCCTACCCGGAACACACGGACTCCGTGGAGCTCGTCCAGACCCATGTCTCCTACATCTTTCTGACTGACCGCTTCGCCTACAAGGTCAAAAAGCCGGTGGATTTCGGCTTCCTCAATTTTTCAACCCTAGATCGACGCCGCTTTTACTGCAACGAAGAAGTTCGCCTCAATCGACGCCTCTGCCCCGACATCTACCTCGGCGTGGAGGAAGTGAGGGAAACGCCTGGCGGGGCCGGATTTTCCGGCGATGGACGGGTCATCGATTACGCGGTCAAGATGAAGCGGCTCCCAGCGCAACGGATGCTCGACCGACTGCTGAGTGCTGGTGAGGTTTCCGTGGCTAATATCCGAGCCATTGCCCGGGTAATCGGCGAATTTCACCGCCGCGCCGGACGGAGCAGGGAGATCGACAGCTACGGCGGAGCCGACGTCATTCGAGCCAACTGGGAAGAAAATTTCCGTCAGACCCGCCAGTTTGCGGGAGAAACCCTGAGCGGCCGGGATCTTCGCTTCA
The DNA here is from genome assembly GCF_018531165.1 of Geobacter grbiciae. NCBI lineage: Bacteria > Pseudomonadati > Thermodesulfobacteriota > Desulfuromonadia > Geobacterales > Geobacteraceae > Geobacter > Geobacter grbiciae. Next base: position 183,852 of record NZ_JAHDIW010000006.1, read on the forward strand.
TCGAAGAATGGGTCGAACGCTTCATGAAAGAAAATGCCGTCATCTTCGCCCAACGCGTTGCCGGCGGCTTCATCCGCGACTGCGACGGCGACATCCACCTGGAAAACATCTGTCTGGATTCTGACGGCAGTATCTGCATCTTTGACTGCATCGAATTCAATACCCGTTTCCGCTACGGCGACACGGCCGCCGACATCGCCTTCCTCCTGATGGATTTCGACGTTAACCGCAGATCTGACCTCTGCTCGCCGTTCCTGGATGAATACATCCGGGCAACCGGCGATGACGGAGTCACCGACGTCCTCGATTTCTACAAGGTCTATCGGGCCTGCATCAGGGGAAAGGTGGAGAGCATGCGGCTTCTCGACCCGCAGATTCCGCCGGCGGACAAGGCCGCAGCCAAGGAGCGCTCCCGGCGCTATTTCCGTCTTGCACGCGGCTACATCGCCCGCCGGGCTCTCCCGCTGTCGCTCATCCTGACCTGTGGCCTCACGGGAACCGGCAAAAGCTACACGGCGCGGGAACTGGCCTTCGACCTTGGACTGGAAATAGTAAGTTCCGATGTGGTAAGAAAGGAGCTGACAGGTTCAGCACCGGAAGAGCACCACTGGGACCGCTACGGAGAAGGCATCTACGCGGAGTCTGTCACCGCCCGCACCTACGGAGAGCTCCTCAAGCGGGCCGAGACGGCCCTGGATGCGGGACGCAGCATTATCGTGGACGCCACCTTCCGCCGCAGAACCGATCGTGACCTCTTTCGTCAACTGGCCGAGCGTCACGGTTCCCGTTTCCACCTGCTCCACGCCATCTGCCCGGAAGAGGCCGTCAGGCAGCGTCTGGAGGCCAGGAGCAACCAGAACGATGAACCTTCGGACGGCCGGTGGGATATCTACCTTTTACAGAAAGAGGAGTTCGAAGCCCCTGCCGACGACGAATCAGGCACGATCAGGATCGACACCTCCAAACCGGTCACCGAGCTGCTCGAAACGCTCCTTGACGCCATGGGGATACTGCCGTGTGGATGAAATTGCGGGTTGCCCTCTTCAAACGGCTGAGACTGCGCGAATCATGGGTGATTTTCTTTATCCTGGGCTTCGTCATGATGAACTATCCGTTCATCCAGATCTTCAACAAGCCGTACCGGATCTTTTCCATCCCCCTGCTCTATCTCTATTTCGTGGGGGGATGGGCACTATCAATAGTAGTCATCTTCCTCTTCACCAGGGCCATTGACCAGCCTGAAGACGAGCAGGACGAAGGAGATCACCGTTGATCCTGAGCATTGAACTGGTGGTCGGAGTATCGCTCCTCTACATCGTCCTGCTCTTCGGGGTTGCGTACTATGCCGACAGAAAGCGGGAAGAGGGAAAGAGCATTATCGCCAACCCCTATGTCTACGCTCTCTCCATCGCCGTGTACCACACCTCGTGGACGTTCTACGGCAGCGTCGGCAAGGCGGCCACTACCGGCCTCGACTTCCTTCTCGTCTATCTGGGTCCCACCCTCATGGCATTCACCTGGTGGTTTCTCCTGCGCAAGATCGTCCGGATCAGCAAGGAGAACAACATCACCTCCATCGCCGACTTCATCAGTTCCCGCTACGGCAAGTCCCAATGGCTCGGGGCCGTCATCACCATCATTGCCATCTTCGGAGTGATGCCCTACATCGCCCTTCAGCTCAAGGCGGTGTCCAGCACCTTTGACATCATCTGCGGCTACCCCTACATCCAGCTCCCGCTGCTCCACAAAAACTACCCCTTCTCGCTGCACACCAACTTCTTCGCAGCTCTCATCCTGAGCATCTTCAGCATGATCTTCGGCGCCCGGCGCCAGAATTCCTCGGAACGACGCCACGAGGGTCTCGTGGCCGCAGTTGCCGTGGAGTCGGTCGTCAAACTGGCTTCATTCCTCGCCGTCGGCACGTTCATCACCTACGGGCTCTTTGGGGGATTCGGCGACATTTTCTCCCGCATCGATGCCCAGGGGGACCTTCTCAACCACCTGACCACCCTCGGTGACCCTGGCGAGACCACCTACGCCCGATGGCTGACCACCCTTTATCTTTCCATGGGCGCCATCATGTTCCTTCCCCGCCAGTTCCACATCATGGTCATCGAGAACTGCGATGAAAACCATATCAAAAAAGCCATGTGGCTGCTGCCGGCCTACATGTTTCTCATCAATCTTTTCGTGGTCCCCATCGCCCTCGGCGGCATTCTCCACACCGGCGGAGCCCTCGGGGCCGACTTTTTTGTCCTCTCCCTCCCGCTGCAGAGCGGCCACTCGTGGCTGGCGCTTCTGGCATTTCTCGGGGGCTTCTCGGCCTCCGCCGGGATGGTAATGGTGGAGTCGGTGGCCATCTCCACCATGTTCGTCACCTACCTCCTCATGCCAATCGTGGTCCGGCTGACCCCACGCCCCTGGTTCCCGGCCATGCTCATCAACCTGAAGCGGCTCTGCATCGCCTTGGTGATTACGCTCGGCTTTCTTTACCAGACAGTAGTGGGCGAAACCTTCATGCTCGTGAACATGGGGCTCATCTCCTTCGCTGCGGCGGCCCAGTTCGGTCCGGCGCTCGTGGGGGGACTCTACTGGCGCCGGGCGAACAAGGTGGGAGCTCTGACCGGCATCATACTGGGCTTCATCCTCTGGCTCTACACCCTGCTCCTTCCCTCCTTCATCATGTCGGGCCGGTTCTCCCGGGCGATCCTCGACGAAGGCCCCTTCGGCATTGCCCTGTTGAAGCCGACAGAGCTCTTCGGCCTTGCCGGCTTCGACCTCTGGTCCCATTCCCTCTTCTGGAGCATGCTCTTCAACGTGGGGGGGTACGTGGCTCTCTCCATCCTCTGAGGTGTCCTGTCAATAGTAGACACTCCCAACTCAAGCGGCGGCCGTGTTTGCGGAGAAGTTCATGGCAAATACGG